>CAZHCB010000043.1:3829-12942 GCA_964530935.1 uncultured Oscillospiraceae bacterium | reverse complement strand
TTCGACGGAATTCTTCCTCTCCCACGGATTAAAATAGAGCCCTGAACAAGCCTAAAAAAATATTGAGCGGCTTGCTCAAGAATCTATTTTTGGGGGAGACATGAGAGAGATAATTCCTGTTCCCCCGCAGAGGGAGTGGCAAAATGCAAAAGACACAGAACATTCAGGACACCGTACTAAACCAAATAAGACGTGAAAAGCAGTCCGTGGTATTTTTCCTCATGAACGGTTTCCAGCTCCGGGGTATTGTAAAAAGCTTTGACAGCTTTGTGGTTATTCTGGAAACGGACGGCAAACAGCAGATGATTTATAAGCACGCAATTTCCACCATTGTCCCCAACGCTCCAATTGATCTAAGGGACATAAAATTAACTGAAAATACATAAAGCCTTTAAGAGCCCGGGAGTGCGCTGCACTCCTGTGCCTTGAGGTGCTCGATTACTGTCGAATTTAGTCAGCATGTGCTTCCAAACACGGTTATCACATTGCCAGGAGGAGTCCCTATGAAACGAACCAATTTCGTAACAAGACTGGTTTCAGTTCTGCTGTTTATTGCTATGCTCTCGTATTTGGGAGTCTATCTTATCCGCAGTATGTCTAAGGACATTCGTACCGCGCCGGCTGTGGCTGTTGAGATTTATGACAGCATAACGGCAACGGGAATAATCGCCAGGCAAGAGCAGATCATAACCAGCAACGAAACCTATCTGAGCGTTAATGCGGATAATGGCCAGATGGTGGCCTCCGGCGGTGTTGTGGCCATGGCGTACTCCAACGAGACCGCCCTTGCAAGGGCAGGGCAAATCCGCGAACTGCAGCTTCAGCGGCAATATATCCTTTCCGCCCGCAGTGTCAGCAGCTCCGACACCGCCCTGACAAAGAGGGAGGAGAGCATTCAAAACTCTATCACCCAGCTAGCCGCCTCAGCCGCCAGACACGAGCCCGACGGCATATCCGCCGCCACCTTCTCCTTATCCTCCACACTTTTGGAAAACACCGGCGTGGGTGTTACCGATGATGATCTGGCCGCTATAAACAGTGAGATCGACAGGCTAAACCTCACCTCCGCCTCTGATACCACTCCCATAAAAGCTCCCGTCTCCGGCTTGTTCTTCTCGTCTGTTGACGGTTTTGAGCATATAACGCCGGAGTTTGTAACCGACATTAAGCCGAACGTACTGCGGGAACTGATGACCCAACCCCAAGAAACCGGCGCAAACTCAATCGGAAAAATCGCGTCACCTCTCTCGTGGTACTTTGCCGCCCTGATCTCACAGGAGGATGCGGCACGTTTAAAGGTAGGCGACAGAGCCACACTGGACTTTGGACGTTACTGTTCGGGAACAATAACCGCTGTGCTTGTCAGCATGAACCTATCCGGTGACGATTGCGCCGTTACCTTCCGCTGCACCGCCAATGCTGCGGAGATGTTATATGTTCGTAACGTGTCCGCCGAGATTGTGTTTGAGTCGCACACAGGCATAAGAGTGCCGAAGGAAGCGGTTTACTCCGAGGACAATCCCAAGGAGGATAAAACCGCAGAAGATCCGGACACTCTCTACTATGTATACACCGAAACAGGACTGCAGGCAGAGAAGAAATACATCAACATCACTTGGGAGACTTCAGAGTTTTATATTGCTGAAATCTCTGCCGACCAGGCCGACGCTCTGCGTGTGGGCAACAAAATCATCCTTACCACGGACGATGTTTTTGACGGAATGATTCTGGAGTAAGCAAAGATGGATATTAAAACTAACGTTGAAGAAATAAAACGGCGCATTGCCCGGGCCGCGCAGGCGGCAGGGCGCGCTCCCGGGGAGATAAGTCTGGTCGCGGCAACAAAGCTGAACGATAAAGAGAGCATTCAAAAAGCCATTCAAGCCGGAATTGGCATTTGCGGGGAAAACCGTGTTCAGGAAATGCTGGAAAAGGCGCAGCAGAACGCCTATGAAGGCGCAAAGCTCCACTTCATCGGGCACCTGCAAAAGAACAAGGTTCGGCAGGTTGTGGGTCTTTGCTCTCTCATCGAGTCTGTTGACAGTCTGGAGCTTTTGGAAGCAATTGACGCCCGGGCAAAAAAGCTGGGTATAATCCAAGAAGTGCTGCTGGAGATCAATATAGCCCAAGAGGCTTCAAAAAGCGGTTTTATAAAAGAAGATATAAACCATATCCTGGATTTAGTGTCAGTTTTTGGCGGCATTCGGGTGAAGGGGCTCATGGCTATTCCTCCGATTTCCCGGATCGCCGGTGCAAACAGGCCTTATTTCGCCCAAATGTACAAGCTTTTAGTTGACAATTCATTAAAAAAATACGATAATGTCTCTATGGATTTTCTATCTATGGGAATGAGCGGAGATTTCGAAGATGCCATTGCCGAGGGCTCGAACATGGTTAGAGTAGGCTCGGCAATCTTTGGTGCAAGAAACTATACCAAGAACTAATACGACCGTTCATTAAGCCGGAATCCCATTATCCGGCGTACAGGAGGACAACTACTATGGGTCTTATGAACGAGCTGAAAAAGCTCACCAAGCCTTACGGTGTGGACGAATACGACGATTTCGGTGACGAGCTGGCTGAGGCTCCCGCTGAAACCCCTATATACTCCGCCGAGACCGCCAGAAGACAGCAGTATACCGCTCCGGCAGAACGCCGCAATCCCTTTTCAGAGGATTACAGCAGACCGGCCGCGACACCTATCAAGAGAGACAAGGTTGTTAACCTCTCCCCCTCGACCCAAGTGCAGTTGGTGCTGGTCAAGCCCGAGCGTTTTGAAACGGCGGCCGAGATTGCAGACCATCTCCGCGAGCGCCGTCCGGTGCTTATGAATCTTGAACAAACACAAAAAGACACCGCAAGACGGCTTATCGACTTTTTGAGCGGTGTTGCCTATGCCTTAGACGGTAAGATCCGTAAGGTTGCAGCTAATACATACATCCTAACTCCATATAACGTGGATGTTATGGGAGATTTAATCAACGAAATGGAAAACAACAGTCTGTATTTATAAGATAAAAACCATTTCATAATAGAAAGGGACTTTAGATATGCTTACACCTCAAAACTTCAGAGAAAAAACCTTTGAGAGAGCCGTTTTCGGCGGATATGACATGGGAGCAGTTGACAATTTCCTTGAAGAAGCGGCAAATGACTACACAGCGCTTGCCAAGGAGAACAGTGTCCTAAAGAGCAAAATGAAGGTGCTTGTCGAGAAGATTGAGGAGTACCGCGCTACCGAGGACTCCATGCGTCTGACTCTTTTGTCTGCCCAAAAGCTATGCACCCAGATGGAGCAGGAAACAAAAGAGAAGGTTGAACTCTCTCTTGCCGAGGCTAACCTTGAAGCTGAGCGCATTACCAGGGAGGCTCACAACCAGCGCATTAACGAGGAGGCCAAGCTCTTGGAAGCCAAGAAGGAGAGCACCCGTTATATTGAAAACATGCGTCTTGCCTGCGCAAAGCAGCTTGAGTTCTACGAAAGTCTTGAAAACTACAAGATGGATATGGAAAGATCTCTTGACCAGCACTCAGCTCCCGTAACAGAGTCTGTTGAAGACACCGTTCGCAAGATCGAAAGCTCTGTTGCCCGCATGGAAGGCCCCATTGAAGGCGACCGGGAAATTGGCAAAGTCGTTTCCGACACGGCAGAAATTCCCGTAAAGAGCAACGAGGAGCCCACTCGTGTATTAGGCAGCCAACAGGATAAGGCTAATTCTTTTTGGGATAACCTTCAGTTTGGAAAACAATAATTCCGTGAAAAATTAACAAGGGCGGGGCATGATACGCTTATGTGCCGCGCCCTTTGACTATTAAGCCTAAGCAATATTATCTATGTCTCTGAGGGTCACAGATCATATTGGTCAGGCAAGCACAAAATTAGATTGGAGCAATAAACCCATGTCTCAGGACTACAACAAAACCGTTAACCTGCCACAAACCGATTTCGCCATGCGCGCCGCATTGCCGGCCCGTGAGCCCGATATGCTCAAAAGCTGGTATGAGGACGATATTTACCATAAGATGATCGCCAAAAATGAGGGCAAGCCCCGTTTTATTCTCCATGACGGCCCTCCCTTTTCAAACGGCAAAATCCACATGGGCACAGCCATGAACAAGTGCCTGAAGGATTTTATCGTTCGCTACAAAAACATGTCCGGCTTTCAGGCGCCCTATGTTCCGGGTTGGGATAACCACGGAATGCCCATCGAATCGGCTATCATTAAGCAGAACAAGCTGGATCGGACGAAGATGTCTGTTCCGGAGTTTCGCAATGCCTGCCGGGACTTCGCTCAGAACTTTGTGGACATTCAGCGTGACCAGTTTAAGCGTTTAGGCGTGCTGGGCGAATGGGACAGGCCATACCTGACCATGTCCCCCGAGTTTGAAGCGGGGGAGGTCGAGGTTTTCGGCAAAATGTTTGAGAAGGGCTACATCTACCGTGGCAAAAAGCCCGTTTACTGGTGCTGCCATGACGAGACCGCCCTTGCCGAGGCCGAGATCGAGTATCAGGACATCAACTGCAAATCTATCTATGTAAAATTCAAAATAGCTGATGACAAGGGAAAGCTTGGAAACATCTGCGAACTTTCCAGCACTTATTTCGTCATTTGGACTACCACCACATGGACCATCCCCGGAAACCTTGCAATCAGCCTCAACGCTGATTTGACCTATGTTTTGGCGAAAGCCACAAATGGTGAAACATATATTCTCGCCAAGGAGCTTATGGACAGTGTGGGCAAAGCTGCCGGAATCGAGAGCTTTGAGGTTCTCGCGGAAATGAAAGGCTCGGATTTCGAGCTGATGACGGCAAAGCACCCGCTCTATGACAGAGAAAGCATTATTCTCAACGGCGACCACGTAACTCTTGAAGCCGGTACCGGCTGCGTTCACACCGCTCCCGGACACGGCATGGAGGACTATCAGGTCTGCCTGAAATACGATAACAGCGGCAAAACCAATATCGGCATCATCGTACCGGTTGACGACCGGGGCATCATGACGGCGGAGTCCGGCAGATTCGAGGGTATGTATTACGACAAGGCAAACGCCGAAATTCTTGCGGACCTTGAGGTCTGCGGCGCTCTTCTTGCCGCTTTAGATATCTCTCACCCCTATCCCCATTGCTGGCGCTGCAAGCATCCTATTATCTACCGTGCAACGGACCAGTGGTTCTGCTCTGTGGAGGCTTTCCGCAATGAAACTATTGAAGCCTGCGATCAGGTCAAGTGGCTGCCCGAATGGGGTCACGAGCGCATCACATCCATGGTTCGCGAGCGTGCCGACTGGTGTATCTCCCGTCAGAGGCAGTGGGGTCTGCCCATTCCCGTGTTCTACTGTGAGGACTGCGGTCAGCCCGTCTGCACTCCGGAAACTATAAAAAAAGTTTCCGCTATCTTCGGTGAGCAGGGCTCTAACGCCTGGTTTGCCATGACAGCCGAGCAGCTTCTTCCCCAGGGCTATGTTTGCCCGAGCTGCGGCAAAAACCACTTTGCCAAGGGTACTGATACCTTGGACGGCTGGTTCGATTCCGGCTCTTCCCACTACAGCAGTCTTGAGCATGACAACCCTGCCGATTGGCCCTGCGACCTCTATTTGGAGGGCGCCGACCAGTATCGCGGCTGGTTCCAAAGCTCCCTGCTGACTGCCGTTGCAACCCGAGGCACCGCTCCTTACAAAGCTGTTCTCACCCACGGCTGGACCGTTGACGGCGAGGGCAAGGCCATGCACAAGAGCCTTGGCAACAGCATCCTGCCGGATGAAATTATCCCCAAATACGGCGCAGACCTTATCCGTCTGTGGGCGGGCAGCGCCGATTATCGTCAGGACATGCGCTGCTCTGAGGGCATCTTCAAGCAGCTGTCGGACACTTATCTTAAAATCCGCAACACCGCAAGATATATGCTGGGCAATCTGGACGGGTTTGACCCCAACAGCCGCGTTGCCTTCGACCAAATGCCGGATTTGGACAAGTGGGCCGTTACCAGAGTTAACAAGCTCGCCGGGCGCTGCATTGTCAGCTACGACAACTATGAATTCTACAATGTTATTCATGCTGTTCACAAATTCTGCGTTGTTGACATGTCTAACTTCTATTTGGACATTATAAAGGACAGACTATACTGTGAAAAGCGGGATAGCAAGCTCCGGCTTTCCGCCCAATCGGCAATGTATGAGATCCTCGATAGCATGGTGCGCCTTATTGCGCCCATCCTCGCTTTCACCTCAAACGAGATCTGGCTGTCCATGCCCCATCATCAGGGCGTAGACCCTGCCCATATCATGTATAGCGACATGCCGCAGCTAAAGGACGAATATGTTCTTGATGCTGCCACCGAGGAGCGGTGGACAAAGCTGATTTCCCTGCGCAACGATGTCAACAAGGCTCTGGAGCTTGCCAGAAGCGAGAAAATTATCGGGAAGCCTCTTGAGGCAAAAGTAACGATTTCTGTTTCAGACTCCGCAAAGGCTGATTTTGAAAAAATCGCAGGCCTTTCTCTGCCCATGTTATTCATTGTTTCCGAAGTCCTTGTGGAATACGGCGAAGGCAGCGGCTTTGCAGGGGAGGAATTCCCAGGCGTAAGCATTGCGGTTGAGCCCTGCACAGCTCCAAAGTGCGTCCGCTGCTGGACTCACAGCCCTACCGTCGGAACAAATCCCCAGCACCCCGAGCTATGCGCACGATGCGCCGATGCCGTTTCTTAGAAAGAATTAATATCCAGAATACAGAATTTTTACCACAGGAGGTCCGCTATGACTTATGCAATAATTGCGGTTATTATCCTAATTGTTGACCAGGCAGTTAAGTTTTGGACAAATATCAGCTTGGCACTGGGTGAGGTTACGAGCTTCATACCCGGCGTTATTGAGCTGACCAATGTTCACAACGCCGGCGCCGCCTTCGGAATCGGTGCCGGAGCGCCTATTGCCCGTTGGATTTACATTGGTCTGACAATTATCCTCTGCGTAATAATCGTTGTCGTGCTTGCCAAAAAGATTATTAAGGGAAAGGCCGGTCGTTGGCTGCTTACGCTTATTCTTGCCGGCGGCATTGGCAACTGCATTGACCGCATAGTCAACGGCTATGTGGTTGACACCTTCCATTTCGCTTTTCTGCCTATCGAGCTGGCAGGCAAAACCTACGATTTTCCTGTGTTCAATATTGCGGATATCTTTGTTACCATTTGCGGGATCGCCTTCTGCTTCTGGCTGATATTCAATAAAACAGAGGACTTCAACAAGCCCAAGGATAAGAAAAAGGGCTCGGAGCCCATTGCTGTTGAGGTGGAGGAAGTTCGGATCACCCCGGACTCCGGCTCCGGTGACGTTGTGGTTGATGAGATCGCCGCCGTGGTCAATACTGAAGCCAGGCTGAACCGGCAAAATGCTTCCGCCAAAGAACACAGGCCCTCACGCAAGCATGAGGAGCGTCCCGCTGCCCCGGCCCGAGACGACTACATCACCCAGCTTAAAAAGCCTGTTGCCGAGGCACGGGTTATTTTAGAGCAACAGCGCGCCGCTGCCGCCGCCCCCGTAGTTGCGGAACCCGTCCGAAGGGCCGAACCCCCTCGCCGAGCCGTTCCCGAAGCTCCTGTAACGCCCGCTCCCAAAAAGAGCGACGGCGAATTCAATTTGGACGATATCCTTGCGGAGTTTTCTGACAAATGACAAACACATACACTGTAACTGCAAAGGAGAGCGGCGATAGAATCGACGCTCTCCTTGCTCGAGAAATTGAAGATATTACCCGCTCACAGGCCGCGCGAATTATTGAAGAGGGCGGGGTCACGCTCCGTTGCGCCCCAATTAAGAAAAACCACAAGGTAACGGCGGGTGAGGTTTTCGTGGTGGAAATTCCCGAGCCGGAGGAAACGGCGCTTATCCCCGAGGATATTCCTTTGGATGTGGTTTTTGAGGACGATGAGCTTATCATAGTCAACAAGCCCAAAGGAATGGTCGTTCATCCCGCGCCGGGGCACAGCAGCGGCACTCTGGTAAACGCCCTTCTCTACCACTGTGGGGACAGTCTCTCCGGCGTGGGCGGCGAAAAACGTCCGGGTATCGTCCATCGCATTGATATGGACACCTCGGGCCTGATAATTGCCGCAAAAAATGACTATGCCCATCGGTTTCTGGCCGGTCAACTGGCTGACCACAGCCTTTCCAGAACCTATGAAGCCGTGGTTTTAGGCAGGCTTCGGGATGATTCCGGAACGATTGACGCTCCCATAGGCCGCCACCCCACGGACAGAAAGCGCATGGCGGTTACTGACCGCAATTCCAGAAACGCCGTTACCCACTACGAGGTGATCGCCCGATACAACGGCTACACCCATGTTCGCTGCCAGCTGGAAACAGGACGTACACACCAAATCCGCGTTCACCTTGCGCATATAGGCCACCCCGTGCTGGGGGATATGGTTTATTGCAAGCAAAAACCGCCCAAAGGTTTGGACGGTCAGTGTCTGCATGCAAGGCAGCTGCGCTTCATTCACCCGCGAACGGGAGAGGAATGCGTCTTTGAAGCCCCTTTGCCGGAGTATTTCCAAGAAATCCTGAAGAAAATGCAGTAAAATAAAAAGACAGCGCCAATTTGACTTACTGAAACAAAAGCTTAAGAGAAGCACAGGAGCGATTATCTCCTGTGCTTCTGTCTGTTTCTTTTAACAGGGGCGTTGGACTATCCGCAAGCCCTGTGCTTCAAGACTGGATTTTATTTCCTCGATCTGGGCGTGGTCCCGGGTCTCCACCTGCAGGGAGAGGAAGCAGGAATTTATCGCCATGTTCTCATCGCTGCGGTTATACTGGACGGAAACAACGTTGCCGCCCCCCTCAGCTATGATTCTTGAAACCTTTTCAAGCTGTCCGGGCTTATCCGTAAGGGCTATGCTCAGGTTGACAAAGCGGCCGGACTTGACCAAACCTCTGGTTATAACCCGGCTGAGAATATTAACGTCTATATTCCCGCCGGAAACGAGACAGACGACCTTCTTGCCCTTAATATCAACCTTGTTAAACATGGCAGCGGCAACAGAGACTGCGCCCGCGCCCTCAGCTATGAGCTTTTGCTGCTCTATCAGGGCGAGAACCGCGGAGGCCACTTCGTCATC
>CAZHCB010000043.1:0-3729 GCA_964530935.1 uncultured Oscillospiraceae bacterium | reverse complement strand
AGGCCGCCGCCGCCTATGGGCACAATAACAGCGTCCATATCCGGAAGCTGCTCCAGAAGCTCCAGCCCGATGGTGCCTTGACCGGCAATCACGTCCTCATCATCAAAGGGATGGATGAAGGTTCTGCCTTCCGCCTTTTCAAGCTCACGAGCCTTGGTATAGGCGTCGTCATAAACGCCGTTTACCAGAACCAGCTCCGCCCCATAGCCGCGGGTGGCTTCAATCTTACTGATGGGGGCTGAGTCCGGCAGGCAGATTTTCGCGGAGAGACCCTCCATGCCGGCGGCCCTTGCAACACCCTGAGCGTGGTTACCCGCACTGCAGGCAATAACTCCACGGCTTTTTTCCTCCCGGCTAAGCTGGCTTATTTTATAATAAGCTCCCCGAACCTTAAACGAACCTGTTACCTGAAGGTTCTCGGTTTTGAGGTAGATTTCACCTTCCGAGGGAAGGTTGTGGGCATAGATCAGGTCTGTTTGGCGAATAATGTTCTTCATTGAAAACGCCGCGTGATAAACTTTGTCCAATGTAAGCATAAGCCACAATCCTTTGCAAAATAATCGATAAAAAATAAAAAAGTTCCGCCTCAATAAAGAGACGGAACTTGAATTCCGCGGTACCACTCTAATTGCCCGAAGGCCACTCTGAACGACAAAGCATCGTTCGCTTCTGTAACGGGAAGACCCGGTAATGCCTACTTTGAGTTCAGCACACGACTCAGGGGTGATTGAAAAAGCAGCGGTTGCCGACCTTGCACCAAACGGCGGCTCTCTGAAAACCACGGTCACTTTTTACCGTCCCCATCATTGCCTTTAAAATGTTATGCCTAAATATACTCGTAAAACAGTGAATTGTCAAGAAAAAACTTGCAGAGTATTAACCGGGCAAAAAGATCCGCTCCCTATTTGTGGGAGCGGATCTTTTTGCATAGCTTAGTCCTTAACTACCTTTTTGAAATCGCGGCGGGGATCGTAAATCTCATACTCAACGAAGGAGTAGGTGATGCCGTTGTGTTCATAATCAGGACTCTCAGACTCCAGACTCCAGTTGAAGTCGTTGTCCAGATTCAGGAAAATACGGTCAGTCTTGGGCATTGCGTTTATGCGGGTGAGGTGTATCTTTGAGCAGTGGTGCAGCAGCTGCAGATAAATGCTGGAGCCGCCGCAGACGTAGACATTTTCTTTGCCCTTGGTCAGTTCCAAAACTTCTTCTACACTGTGGGCAACGATGGCACCGGGAATTTCGATGTCCTGATGGGTCAAAACGATATTTGTGCGGTTGGGCAGGGGCTTCCCGTCGGGAAAGTCCTCCAGAGTTTTTCTGCCGATGATGATGGTGCCACCCTCGGTCATCTCTTTAAATCTTTTCCTATCTTCGGGGATGACGATGGGCTGGCTGCCCTCGTTTCCTATACCCCAGTCGCGATATACAGCTACAATTGCTTCCATAGGTTTCTCCTTTTCGCGGGATGTTTAATTTTTCGGTCAACCCGCCTGAAATCTTATCCCGTTAGACCGCAACGGGAATCTTTTCGTTGAATTCGTTATATTCATACCCGTCAAGCGTAAAGCTGTCACGGTTGAATTCATAAAAATCTTTTATTGCCGGGTCCAGTGTAAACTTCGGGGCAGCTTTCTGCTCCTGTGCGATGAGCTTTTCAATAACGGGCACGTGCCTGTCGTAAATATGGGCGTCTGCTATAACGTGTACAAATTCCCCCGCCTTAAGCCCGGCCACCTGCGCCATCATATGGGTCAAAACAGCGTACTGGCAGACGTTCCAGTTGTTGGCGGCAAGCATATCCTGACTGCGTTGGTTGAGAATAGTGTTAAGGGTGTCACCGGAGACATTGAAGGTCATGGAATAAGCGCAGGGATACAGCGCCATCTCCGACAGATCCGCAAAGTTATAGATATTGGTCATGATCCGGCGGCTGTTGGGGTTATTTTTCAGGTCGTAAATCACCCTGTCCACCTGATCCATGTCCCCTTCGGGGTAATGGTGCTTGACACCCAGCTGATACCCATACGCCTTGCCGATGCTGCCCGATTCATCTGCCCACTGATCCCAAACACGGGTGCGAAGCTCGTTTACGTTGTTGCTCTTAGTCTTCCAAATCCACAGCAGCTCATCCACCGCGGATTTGATATAGGTGCGCCTGAGGGTTAAAATCGGAAACTCCTTTGAAAGATCGTAGCGGTTAACAATGCCAAACTTTTTCACCGTGTGGGCGGGAGTTCCGTCTTCCCACTTGGGCCGAACCGCGCAGTCGGTATCCCAAACGCCGTTTTCCAGAATGTCCCGGCAGTTTTGTATGAAAATTCTGTCAGCCACGCTCATAGGGCAACACCTCCGAATTTCTGTTTCTGAAGTCATTATAACCTATATCCTACTAAATTGCAAGGATATTTTTTATTCCGGCAAATCTACCGACCAACCGGGGGTTTTATCCCCGTATAAGCGGCATATTCGCTTGATGTCCGTAATGAGGCTTTCCACATTTTCATCGGTGGTTGCCCAGCTTGTAACGATGCGGATACAAACCTTGTCTCCCTGCAGTTTCTCCCAAAGCTTAACGGAATATTTCTTCGATATTTCATCGTAAACCCTCTCGTTAACAATGGGGAATTGCTGATTTGTGGGAGACGGGAACAGAAAGTCGCAGCCCACAGAGGAAAAGGCGTCCCGAATGCGCATGGCCTGAGTGACCGCGCTGCCGGATATTTTCAGATACAGGCCGTCACGAAACAGGGTTTCAAACTGTACTCCCAGAAATCTGCCCTTGGCAAGCATTCCGCCGCGCTGTTTGATGTGGTATCGGAAGTCGGTTTTCAAAGCCTCAGACATTATGCAGACAGCTTCGCCGAACATTGCGCCCACCTTCGTTCCGCCTATGTAAAACACATCGCACAAATTAGCCAGATCTCCCAAGAAAACATCGTTGGTATCAGCGGCAAGGGCATAGCCCAAACGTGCGCCGTCAGCAAACAGGTAGATGTTCTTTTCGTTGCAGACCTCTCTAAGCGCCAGAAGTTCTTTTTTTGAGTAGATGAGGCCGGTTTCCGTAGGTTGAGAGATATAAACCATGGCCGGTTGGGGAATATGCTCGTGACTGTCATCATTCCAGTGATCCTCAACAGCCTTTCGAACCTGCTCCGCAGTAATTTTCCCGTTTTCTGTGGGTAAGGTGATCACCTTGTGTCCGGTCGCTTCGATCGCACCGGTCTCATGGCCGGCAATATGTCCGGATACAGGGGCAATTACCGCCTGATGAGAACGCAGCGCAGCAGAAATGATCGTAGTGTTTGCCTGAGTTCCTCCCATGAGGAAATGGACATCCATGTTGTTGTTTCCGCAGGCAAGGCGAATAATGGTTCTTGCAGTTTCGCAGTAATCGTCCATACCGTAGCCCGGCGTTTGGACATTGTTTGTCCTTGCAAGGGCATCTAAAATCCGGGGGTGCATTCCCTCGTTGTAGTCACATTCAAATCTCAGCATTTTCGTCCTCCGATTAAGGCGACGCAAGTCACCTTCTCTTTCTCAATTATTTTAATTATAGATTTTAGCGGTACTATTGTCAATGTGAAGCTAAAGACTATACACCCGGCTGTTTTGAATTGCCTCTTGACTTTTCCGCCCCACCGTGTTATTCTATCAAGGCTCACAAGTAGCCAATATCGCGGAGTGGAGCAGTTCGGTAGCTCGTCGGGCTCATAACCCGAAGGTCGT
>CAZHCB010000042.1:9811-12950 GCA_964530935.1 uncultured Oscillospiraceae bacterium | reverse complement strand
GGTTTTCTCGACTGGCGAGAGCAATTTACGCGGATTATTCTAACCAAATTGAGCCGTTCGGGCTGGATGAGGCATGGGTGGACGTAACCGGCAATACAAAATTGTTCGGAGATGGTGACGCTCTTGCCAACGAAATTCGAGAACGCGTGAAATTCGAGCTTGGCATAACGGTGTCAATCGGCTTATCGTACAACAAGATTTTCGCAAAGCTGGGTATGGAAACTATTGAACGCACGGTGGACGACATTCGTCGGCGCTTCGGACACTATGCAATCGGGCGCGCCATAACAACCAACGATAAGACGCTCACTAACATCAATCCGAAGGAAGACCACACCATCCATCCGGTGGGCTTTTTCAAGGCCGTATAAGGTGGCGCTATGGATAATTCATCAAAAGTATATGTCGGAGTCAACGCCCGATTTGAGCCGGACGGGAAGCTAACGCCGCTTTCCATTGCTTGGGAGGACGGCAGCGAATATGGAATTGATCGTGTTCTTAACGTCTGCCGTGCGGCAAGCCTGAAAGCTGGGGGAGTGGGTATTCGGTATACAGTCCGGATTGGCAGCAAGGAGACGTATTTATTCCGTGAAGAGAACAGATGGTTTGTAGAACGGCGATGATATGTGTTATAAAAAATATGGATTTGGAATTGGCCACAGCTTCGAGATGAATGCAGCTGACTCCTTTTGGGACAAAGAAGACAAAATAACAGATGGCATCCGGAGTTTTGAGATCAGGATGCCATCTATATTTTGCGTAGACATGCATATGCCAGATCCAGATGGAACAGGTCTTCTACATTAAACTTTTTTACTAAAATTTAATTTTATACTCGGTACCTATGCCCAGTCGGCTGCTGACTGATATTTCAACGCCATGTCTGTCGGCAATTTGTTTAGCTATAGCAAGACCAAGTCCCGATCCGCTTTTGTTTTCTTCCGACCTAACTTTATAAAACCGATCGAAAATATAAGGCAAATCATCTTCAGAAATTCCTTTGCCATGATCAATGATTGAAACCGTTCTGCCGTTCAGTGAAATGTCTATTTTGGTTCCTTCCGGTGAGAATTTGATTGCATTGTCAAGTATTATAAAAAACATCTGCCTGAGCCGTCCGTAGTCTCCTAAGACTAACAGGGACTCAGCATCATACTCTTGCTGAATCTCTATTCTTTTATCATGTGCAAGGTGACTCGCGCTTCGGGCAATGTCACTTAAAATTTCGCAAAGGTTTAATTTCTGCATTTCAATTACAAAATCTGAACTCTGCAGCTTTGATAAATCCAAAAGATCATTAACCAGCCGCTGGAGCGAAAGGCTTTCGCTAAGCATTTGTCGATGATAGTTTTCAACCTGCTCAGGCTCTGTAATCACCCCATCGCACAAAGCTTCAAGCGAACCACGTATTACCGTAACGGGAGTTTTTAGCTCATGAGATATGTTTGCCACGAAATCACGACGTAGCTTGTCCAGATTATCGCTTTCCCTCTTTGCGAGCAGAAGTTTTCCGCTCAAGATGTCGATTGCTCCAGCCAGTTCTCCGATTTCATCTTTTTGTCGCACGTCGGTTTGAACCGTGTAATCTCCGTCCGCCAATAATAGCGCCGTGTTTTTAATCTTATTTAAAGGCTTTGTAAATACCAGTGCAAAAAACACAGACAGGATTGCTGATAAAATCAGCGCGGCTGAAACACTGACTGCTAATATTCCTATACCCCTTAGCGTCGCGTCATCTATTCCCTCAACGGGGGAATGAAGGAGAACTGCTCCGACAATTTGGCCGTCTATTGTAATCGGGGTTCCCACAGTAAGTGTTGGGGCGCTCAAAAGACCGCTAAAGCCTTCGCTGAAGGTAGTGTTTCCATTGAACACTTCCTTAACGACAAGATCGGCACCTTCGGGTAAATCCGCATAGTTATATTCTTCACCAGACATCGGGCTGCTTGAGATGAGGTTCAGATTTTCATCAACAATCCAAACGTCCGCCATGGCAATATCATCAACAAACCTAAGGTAAGCTCCGTATCCGCCCATTCCGCTCATCGTTCCTTTGCCCCCGGAACTTGTGTTACCCATGTAATCTGCCAACGCAAGGGCAATCGAGGCCGCGCGCGCTTCCAAGTCGTTCCTGTGTTCTTTTATCGTTTGAGCCCTAAACAGGGTAATAAAAACAGCGCCTATAATAAATGCAAACAGTAAAAGTACCGCTGAAAAATATAGTGCTAACTTAAGCGCAATTTTACTTTTCATCGACATTTACCTCGAACTTATACCCAACGCCCCATATTGTCTTAATCTCCCATCCATAGTGATCAAACTCATCGAGCTTTGCGCGGAGACGCTTTATATGAGAATCAACTGTTCGTGTGTCACCGAAATAATCATAACCCCACAAGCTGTTTAACAGATTATCGCGTGAAAACACTTTGTTCTTATTGTTGGCAAGTGTCCACAGAAGTTCTGTCTCTTTTTTTGTTAGCAGAACTCTGCTGTCATTTATTGAAACGATATACTCATCAAGATTTATTGTCAGACTGCCATACAAGAAAACCTGTTTGCTTTGTCCCGCTTCCCTTGAAATCCTTCGCATAACAGCGCGGATTCTTGCCATAACTTCTCCGGGTGAAAATGGCTTTATTATATAGTCGTCAGCTCCGATGTCGAGACCCATTATTTTCTCAAAGTCTTCACCTCTTGCCGTAATCATAATGACAGGAGTATCTGAGTGTTTGCGTATTTCACGGCAAACCTCAAACCCATCCACATTGGGCATCATGACATCAAGCAAAACTACATCGGGTTTATATTTGGCAAACAGCTCGAGTGCTCCCTGACCATCAAATGCTATAAACGGAGTAAATCCCTCTTTTTTTACATACTCTTCTAAAATCGAGGTAATTTGTCTGTTGTCGTCCGCAATTAGTATAGTCGGCAAATAATCACCCCCCAATATTTCGATCTATTTTACGATTATATCATAACCGTATTTTTATTAGTGACAAAAGTATGTCTTTTCAGCCCTAAATAGCATAGAATCAAAAAACAAAAGACACACTTTCAACAAAACTGTCCAGCATAATGAAATCATAAAAGGGAAAAACAACGTCCCTCAAATTAATTAGGAGTGAATCAATAT
>CAZHCB010000042.1:0-9801 GCA_964530935.1 uncultured Oscillospiraceae bacterium | reverse complement strand
GAGTCTCAGCTGAACGAGCAAACCTAGCCATGTAAAGTTTCTGGAACAACGGCCATAGTAATGGCAGTAATACTCGTAATCGGTGTAACCTCGGTTACTGCGTTTGCCGCTTCGGGATACACCTCCCCAGCACAAATCATCACTGGTCTTACAGGCAAATCCACGGAAAGTGTCATAGCGGATAAAACCGAATCCGGCAGCACGTATGGTGCAATTGCCAGTGAAGCAGGAGTTCTTGATGAGTTTAAGGCTCAAATGCTAGAGCAGAGGAAGGCCAACCTATCAGAAAGAGTAACGGCGGGAACAATGACGCAAGAAAGAGCCGACGAGATTATCGCCGCAATGGAAGAAAATCAGTCAAACTGTGACGGTTCAGGAACAGGCTCCGGCATGTGCTCAGGTACTTGCACAGGCACCGGTGCACGACTTGGTAGCGGCAGCGGCAATCGCGGAAGTGGGCAGAGCGGTTCCGGACGTGGAATGGGCGCTTGTCTGACGGACTAATCAAGAAATAGAACAAAAAGTCTCAACCCCAAAATATTTTTATGCGCCTCACAGGGAAGGATCTACACTGTGAGGCGTTTCGCTTTTTGCAAGGAGTTGAAACAACGTCTGTCGCGCGGCAAGCCTGAAAGCCGGGGGAGTTGGTATTCGGTATACAGTACTGATTGGCAGCAGTGAGACATATTTGTTCCTTGAGGAGAACAGATGGTTTGTATTCTGGGGCTGATTTTCCTGCGCTATGCAGATATTCTTTTCAAACAGCACAAAGCTGAAATACGGAGATGCGTTCGTTGTCGACTACAAGGCTATGGTTGATGCATTTCTGAACTACGAAGGGACGTTTGTCTGCAGCAGCTTAGAAAATGTAGATGCGATAAATTACGTTGCGGCAAGCTGTTTTCCGCTGCTAAATATGGATGTCAGCTACGTGCAGTACGATGAAACACAAAAGGTCGGAATTCTCACCTATAACTGGTCCGAAGAAGACCACTTGGCGGGCATAGCGTCTTTTAAGGAGTCTATCAATTTCCTGATTACCTCAAGCGTGATGAGATCCGACAATGATCTGACAGCGGCTCTGTCGCTCTATATGACCTTTTCATCTATTGTCAGCTATGATTATTCGGCCTTGGATAGCGATTTTATGGTCGATGTGTCCCCCTACCGAGCCTTGACAATGTATGAAGGCATATGCCAGAGCTTCGGCCCTGCATATGCATATCTATGCCTTCAATTGGGGATTGAAGCTGTTTCAGCAGGTGGACTGAGCGCTGATGACACGGCGCACGAATGGACACTCGTCCGACTTGACAACTCATACTTCTACATGGATCCGACGTTTGAAAACGGCGAAGGCGGTCGTGGCTTAAAGTATTTCGGTATGACGACGGCTGATCGTGTAAACGCCGGCAATTACATCGAGCAAACTTTCAACATCGGGGAATGCAACCAGATATGGGGGCCGGATATTACGGCCACCGACGAACGGTTTTCGACTTTAAGGTCTGTTAGCTAGTCAATGTTTTTATGCGCTTCATAGACGCCGACAAAGATACATATTTATAACCGTTATGTAGCTTGAATCAATCCTTAAGAGTCGGATTGGTATTGGCTGTGGCGTTTTTGTCAGTAGAAAATGAAACGGACTTTTCATCGCTAACGTCGCATTCATATTCGAGTCTGCTGTTTTGTTTCAATCATTTGCTTGAAACAATGGATTTTATGCAGAAAGCGTAAGGCTTGCCGCCTGCAAAAAACAGACAACAAGCCTATCTGCTGTTTTTAGATGTTCCGTTAAGTTTCGATGACACAAGTAATCATTACTTGGTTATATATTTGGTTTTTCATAGCTGAAGTTATTCTACCACATCCGCTACGAATCTTTGCAGAATCGCAGCGACCTGACAACGCTCGGCACTAACTTTAGGGCTGAGGAGGTTGTTGCCGATACCGTTGATTAGACCCTCTGCGTTTGCCCATTGCATTGCGGACATTGCCCAGGTGCTTACGTTTTGACTGTCGTAATAAGATCCAAGGTTGGCAGGAGCGGCTTTGCTGTAATGCTTATAGTCAGTATAATTCATCATTATTACAGCGATCTGTTCTCGGGTAATAATTCCATCTGGGGCAAAAATTCCGTTGCCTAAGCCGGAAACAATGTTGTTTTTAGCTGCCCATGTCACAGCTTCGGAGTACCATTTATCCTCAGCGACATCTGCAAATCCGCTGTATTGACCTTCCGCAGGTTCTCCATCCAAACGCCAGAGAACAGTAACCAGCATAGCTCGTGTCATGTACGTGTTAGGTTCGAAAGTCAAATCACCGGTGCCGGAGAAAAGGCCATTGGCATATACAAATGAAACGCTTTCAAAGAACCACTTTTCTCGAGCCACATCGTCAAATGGTAGCGAGCCTATAACATATTTGGAGAAATGCCCGGTTTCAAAGACAACGCTTCCGGATGCGGAGTCGAACCGCCCCGTTACGGATTCCAAAATACCCTTGTCATTGAGATACCACACCACCACAGCGTCCGCGCTCTCACCGGGTTTCAGCGTATAGGGTACTCTTGCTTCAACGGTTCCGGACCCAAAGTCGGATACGGTTTTGCTGCCGACCTTCAGCGTGAGGTCTATGACCTTTCTGTCGCCCACGAGCGCCTGCTGCTCTTCCGTGAGCGTGCTTGTATCAAGCATTTTGGCTGTAAGGGTCACATCGCCGCTACCTGCCGTACCGATTGCCGTGAGCGCCGCAGAGTCGAATGTCACTCCGGCCGCCGGCAGTTTAACAGAAAGTCCTTCAACACCGTTAGCTCCGGCTATCGCACCGAAAGCAGCGGCAGGAATGAGGGCTCCGGTCACATCTTCAAGGCCGGAGAGGTCGAACGATAAGATGCCTGAGAAGGAACTTAAGTCTCCGAGCGTATCGGCATCCATTTCAAGTGCAGCCAAGCCTTGCATGACGCTGACGCTAATATCAACCGTGCTGCCGCCTCCGGTTGCCGGGATCGTGGGCTTTTCTTCCGTTCCGCCGCCGGGCCCGGGAGCGGGCGGTGCAACAAAGGCGAATTCCGCTTCGACGCTTACGTCGTCTGCGGGCATCGTAAACGTATAGCTCAGCTTCGAGGAGGAAACCTTGTCGTTTAAGGCAATGTCAGCATTCGAAGAATCTTTGACCGTCAGTGAAGACAGTATGTAACTGCTTGCGGGTGTTACCGTGAGGGTGACGGTGTCTCCCTCTTTGGCTGTTACAACGGAGGCAGTGACGTGCTCCGGTACGGTGACGCTGTATAACTGATAGTACAGGTCAGAATCATTAAGTGAGATCTCCGACTGCAGGTTTTTGACCGTTGCCGTGAATACACCGACATTTTCAGAAACGTTTACAAGCGCATCGGCGTTAACTTTCTTCTCGATAGCGGTTTTGATTTTTGCCGTGCTCGTACCGTAGTGCTCCGCCGGGGTGAAGGTCATTATGACCGTGCCGCCTGTGCGGACATTCTCCGTTACGACATTGCGTGTGCCGTCATCGGTGGGTTCTATCGGCGTGACGTAAGTGATAGCGGAAACGCCCATGGTGGTGCTCGGAAGCGTGACGGTATTTGTAACGAGCGTTGTGAAGTATGCCCTTACCGTCAGATTCTGCTTGAGCGGATCAATGAGGTAGACAGGTGCTATCATTGTTTTTCCGTCCGAATCCAGCGCTGTGCTGTCCTCGGCTACGGTCGTTCCGCCCGCCGTTACCGTCCAGTGATCAAGCATATAGCCACTTGCCGGAGCCGCGCTGAACGCAAGGCTGCTGCCGCCGTATTGCAGGGAACCGGTGGTGATTGCGGCGTCATCCGCTTTGGCTGTTAGCGTGCCGCCCGCTCCCATAACAAGGAAATTAACCGAGTAGCTGCTGGCCGCCTTCAGATAGGCCTTGGCGTTTATGGCAGCACCGATCGTATCGACGGTGTAGGTCTTTTGTGAGGTGTAGCTGTTTGTGCCGTTTACTTCCCACTGTTCGATCATATTGCCACTGATGACGGCGACGGTCAATACGAGCTTTTCGCCCTTATAGACGGTTAATGGGGTGCCGACGGGCATATCCGTTAAAGCTGCGCCAACAAGGTCCCCGTAAATATCGTACAGCGTGTATTTCATCGTGCCGCGGGAGGCGGTGTTGACTACCGCTGTTGCGGGATAGGGGGTGTTCGCCTTGAACACGGCGGCAACGGCCGTCGTGGCACCGAGCTCCGCGATCGTCAGTGTTTCCGTGCTGTTCGGAATAGCTGCATCATTGAGCATCCAATGGTCGAAAACATAGCCGCGATCGGCGTGGGCTGTGAAAGTCAGCACCGAGCCGCCCTCAACAGCGGCAAGCGCCTGCGCTGACGCGGTCACCCCGTTTACTTTGGTCACGACGGCGCCGTTGACGGCGCTCACCGTGACGGCGTAGTTGTTGCGTACCGTATCAAGCGAAACCGTGGAGTTCTGCGTGATGTTGAACACGTGGCTGGCAGAATCCGTAGTCTCCGTACCGTTGACTATGAAAACCGCGCCCTCGGCGGCCTGATACCCTGTTTTGGGCAGGATGGTTATCTCGGTATCGCCTGGAACCGCAGTGCCACTTGGTATGAGCCTCGGTACATACTGCGGCTTATCACCGGTGTCGTCATAGTACATGTAGGTTGCGGTAATGTCGCCGTCAAGCGTGAGCGTATAGGAATCCCGCGTGAAGTAGGCGTACACGGTCATGGAGGCCGTGCCGACGGTGACACTTAGCGTATTGGAGCCATCCACAGCGGCAGTCCCTGCCGGCGATGACGTCGTGCCGCTGGCAAGGATCTGCCACTTATTGAAGTGATAGCCTGCTTTCGGCGTGGCTGTGAAGGTATATTCCGCGCCGTTGCTCACATAAGCGGGGGATGAGAAATACTCATCAGAGCAGCTGACCGTGCCGCCCACAACAGGCTGTGCGATGGCTTCCAGCGTTATTGTAGCAGGTTTGAAAGTGACCGTGACGGTACAGGTCTGCGCTTCCGTCGTCAGCGTATAGGTGTTTTTTCCCTCCTGTGTCTTGCTGGTGTTGTCTGCAAAGGTCGCTGTCCAAGTATCGACCTCGTAGCCGGCCTGTGGGAGCGCATACAGCATGACCGAAGTCTTCGCAGCATAATCTGCAAAGGTTTGCGTCTTATTGCTGATGCCGACCGTGCCGACGGGTCTGGTGCCGGCCTTATCGGTGTAAGAAGCGGCTACGGTGGTGAGCCTAAAGGTCGCGCCGATGATGGTATAGGTGCCGGAAACATAAGTGACACTGTAGTTGTTATAGACTTTTGCGTCTGTTGTTTGGCTGGTGCAGGCCGTGACCGTATAGTTGCCCGGCTCGGTGCTGTTATTCAGCGTAATCACATTGCCCGCGGAGTTTGTCGTCGAATAGGTGAGATTCAGCTCAGCAAGCGCAGTGGTCGTTAGCTCGGTGCACGTAAGTTGGGGCGGATGTGCTGTAACGGCACCCGCGTCCACATTCGTTTGACTCGTAACAGATACGGTGATCGGCTTCTGGCCGACAGTGAAGGTTTGAGTGGCTTTTAGAACATCATTGGTACCGTCGTTCACGTAAGCCTCTAGGGTATAACTTCCGACATTCGGTGTGCGACTACCGGCTGTGAAGTCAGACCGAACAGGCTGGTCTTCTACCACAGTTGTTGTTGCAGGGTTATCCCAGTCGGCAGGATTGTTGCTGTAGTACTTATATGTGGCATTTGTGACGAGCGTTTCCGTGATTGTTTTGTCAGACGCCTTGGTGATCGTGAACAGCGACGGGAAAATTTGCCCACCGTATACAAATTTCGTGACGGCGCTCCCTGCGCTTGCGGCGGCAAGATCCAATCTGTCAGCGGAGCCGTTGCCGATGACTACGAGTACTTTCTCCGTCGTCTCCATGTCCTTAAACACCCTGCTGCCGCCGTAGTAAGCGGTGACGGCGTAGACACCCACAGGAAGACTGGCGATGGACAGGGAGGCTGTGGAATATTTCCTTTCCATGTCGTCAAGAGTCTTCGTGTTTGAAGAAACAGCCAGCGCCACGGTTTTGCTGTATTCGTAATCCGTTCCCGTGACCGTAAAGGTGACATTGCCGGTCGGCGCCGCTGCATGGTTTAAGTTGGCCGAATGCAGCTCGATATTCGCTAACAGCCCGTCAAGCGGGTTGCCGCCTTCAACCGGCGTAAAATATTCTTCCGCCGTGAAAATGCTCGCCGTTGGCGTGCGCTTGGCATAAGCGGTTGCAAACTCTTGCGAATAGGCGGATATGTAGTAGTTTTGAGCGGCGGCCGTATCATAATAAATACAGTTGATGCGGCAGCGATACGTGCCCTTATCCGCAGTGCCCGCATTCGCAATAGTCAGCGTCTTGTCGACACGGCCGGACATATCGGTCCAAGCGCCGTCTACCAGTTTCTGCCACTGATAGCTGATGCCCGTATAGCTGGCGGCGTCCGCAATGGACAGGGTTACAACGCCGTTGTCATCGGGGTAGATCGGGAGTTTGCCGTCTACAAGACCGTCAAGCGTGATGGTCGGATAACCGACGGCCGTCTTGGTGCGGCAACTCATCGGCTCGCTGTAGATGCTCTCCTTCGGGTTATCGGCACGCACCGTCTTGATCTGGTATTTATATTCGGTGTAAGGGCTGAGATTTTCGTCCTTATAGCTGAAATAGTAGGTTTTGCTGAGCTCATCAAATCTGACGGCCGCACTAAACGGGACGAATTTGACCTCATAGCTTCCAGAACCCTCCGGGAATTCATAATAACGGTAGATCCTGAAGCCGGCCACAGTTTTGTCATAGCTCCAGGTTAGGGTTACGGAATTGGAGGTTGTTTGGGCCATATCCTGTGTGAAATCAGCAGGAAGCGGCGGCGGACTGCTCGGTTCGCTCACGATATAGTTGACCACAGGGAAGGCCGTGCCGCCGTCACTGTATTTGTAGCAGAATATCCGCCAGTTCATGCCATAACCATAGGACTGTGCTTCGATTGGCATGTTCTGCATATCGCCTGAGAAGGAGCTTCCGCTTGTGGATATCTTTACAAAGCCGGCGCCGACCTCCGCGCCCGCTATGACGCCGAACTTGATGTCTCCCGCTCCCGCGCCGGCTTTTGCCTCAACCGCAACCGAGGCGGAGAAAGCCGTGCTTTTTGACTCAGACATCGCAATTTCCTGGCTGATGCTGGAGCCGCTCGCCGCGCTGCTAAAGCCGACTGAGGCGGGGTCTCCCTTATATTCGGCAATAACGTTATATCCTGCACTTGACGTGGGATATGTGGCGGGGTCTCCGAGGGTGTGTGTCAGGACGTTATCCGCAATCGGAGGAAGCACATTGTAATCTTTTTGGATGGACTCATACTCCGCCAGAGAGAGCAGCCGCACCGCTGCCTCGTGCGGGATATTGACGGTCGTCAGGACCTTCGTGTAGCCCCCCTTGCCGTCCGGCACATTGGAGGTATACTCGTAAATCTCCATCGGAATGGAATAGAAGGAAACCATATCCTCGCCAGCGGTGGCGCTATAAGTGATGGTTTGCTCCAGCGTGGACTCCTTCTCCCAATCAAAGGTGAAGTTCGCCGTGACCTGAGCCTCGGCCTCAATGGAGGCTATTTTCACCCCGAGCACTTCAAAATCATGCTCGAAAGAGACGTAAGCACCCAGTGTAATGGTGGAGGATACGGTTGTCCCGTCTCCTGAACCTGTCGTTTTGGAATAGGTGGTGGCCGATTGCGCGTAACCACCGGAGAGGTCTGTGCGGTTCATGAGATCGGAAAAATACGGCGGGGAGGCGAGCACCGCAAGCACCTGCGGATCGGTATAGGTGTAGTAGTGCGTGCCCGAATAGTTCATATAGCTGGAGTCGTTATCGGTGTTGGCAAGGCAGATGGACGCGGAGAAATCCGTTTCTGTGCGATTGATGTAATCATTTTCTGGAGCTTGATCCACCGTGACCATGTAGGCTTTACCCATCGTCAGCTGTTCATAAGGGGCTTTTACTGTGGAAGTATCTGAAACGGTAACCCAGCTTATGGAGGCAATATACCAGGTTTCGATGCTGAAAAGCCTGTAAAACCAGTTTCTGTAATAATAATCCCAGACAGGTACAGGTTCCTGATGGGAGCCCATGACGGTATAGGACGCTTCACTCTTCGCAACGGAGCTGAGGGTCTGCGTCATCGTGACAAGCGCGCCGGCTCCGGTCTGCCCGGTAAAATCGCCGGCGACCGCGCCATATTCGACGTAGTCGACAAGGCTGCCTGTGTTCTGCATGGCAGTGGTGTTGTCCCAAGCCTCTTTGATGCTCAGCCCTTTGTCGGTGTATTCTATAATGAGGCTGTCGAAATAGAGCAGGTCGCTTCCGCCGCCGAGGCCCTGCGCTATGAGCGCGGTGTTGGCCGTGCAGAGGGGCAGGGAGTAGAATTTGTCGTTATGGGGAAGCACAAACATTTGAGGCCATACGGGATTTCCTTTATCATCTTTTTCAAACAGATTGAAATTCTGATAGACATTTGAGACAAAACTTGTGCCGTTCCAGTCGTAGAGGGCGACATAGCGGGTTTTGGTATTCCCTGCCTTGAGGTCGGCATCCGACTGGCCGCAGAGAATCAAAACGTCCGAATCGCTGCCGGCCATATCGCCGAATTCGAAGGATGCGCGGACAATATTCGAAGTGCCGTAGGTCAGGTTGAACTGCTGCGAATTTTTCAGGAGTTCTGTTCCCTTCGCGCCGAACATGACGACCGCGGTGGAGCCAATATTTTGAGTTGGGCCGTAATAGTAGCCCCAGGTGGCGGCCAGATCGTCCGTACCGTCGAGGTTCACATCGCCGCTGACGAGCGAGACCATGTTGGACACAACAGCGCCCTCTTTAAGCGAATAGGTCCAGACCACCTGCCATTTGGCCGGGTTGAGGTAAGCCGTCGCTTTATCGTCGGAGGTGTTAAGCTGCAGGGCGTAGACCACAATGCGGGAGTTGCCGCTTTCGGGGATGTAGACGGCGACTTCGTCCAGACCGTCGTTATTCCAGTCTCCGGTGGCCACCTGCAGATAGTTTTGAAGCTGGTAGGGATTTTGCGAAAAATCTTCGACCAGCTTATTATTATCTGAAAGTGTTGGGTTGCCGATGATTTTGTCTGTACCGAGCAGGGTTTTCGCGTCGCTGCCGTAGGTACCGCCCGTCGCGCTGCCGAAGCGCAGATACAGGCCGCCATTCGTGCTGTAGTCGGCGGCGTAGACCATGGCGGTCTGCGCCGAGAGCCCGCCGGTGTTGCCGTCAAAATTGCCAGAGGCCACCGAGGACAGGGCATACTTAAAGTTGCCGCCCAGATCGGTCGACGCGCTTGTCACGTCTTTCAGATAGCCTTTTGTGGCAAAAGGTGATTTTGTACTATCGACATTTCCTTTAGTGCCATCGGTGATGAGCGTGTAGTCACCCGAGGCGACCGTGGTGCCGCTTTTTACAGTCGACGTTGCACCGCTTCCCATAATGCCGGAAACCGTCGTTTGGCTCCAGGCGGCGTTTCCGAATAGGGAGGCCTGCAGGGCGTTTGTCGCTGATACATCATGCTTTTCTGTATTGTTGCCGCTCTGCAACGCGGAGTTTTGCGTATCGTACGACGCCGGGTATGAAACTTTGTTTTGTAGTCCCACCTTGTAAAGCTCATAGACGGGAGCAAGCTCAATGGTGTTCTTTCCATAGGGGTTGTCCAGACTGTTCGCGTCATAGCCCTCTGGCGCTACACCGCTGTCGATCCCCAAGGCGGTC
>CAZHCB010000041.1:8168-12987 GCA_964530935.1 uncultured Oscillospiraceae bacterium | reverse complement strand
TAAAGCAGAAGAAATACCCGCCGAAATATTAAAACGAAGCAAACTGGATTTTTCCGCTCTTAATACAGCTAAAACATATAAAGACATTATCGATGCTTCAAAAGGCACAATTTATTACAACACACTTTCCGGAATTGAGATCAATCCTGACACAGGACTTCCCAAGTATACAAGTATCAGTGTTTTGCTTGAAAACAAATACTATGCGGAGTTTTATAAATATCTCAACAAGGATTTCTCCGGTTTGGGGAAGAATATTCTGATAAACAGTCTGGGAACAGAAGCGGATATATTAAATGCTATCCATATACTCCGAATCCGCCGGTATTTTCCGTCCTCAATCCCGGCGGTTAATGACCTGATTATTCCCGTTAGCCGGCATTTGAGCAAAAAAACAATTGCCGAAATAGTCAATGCGTCTTCCGAAGAGGCTGCAATTGCGATCATAAAAGCAACTTCAATAGGTAAGTACTTCTCAGCTTTTGATAAAGCTGATCTGGAAAAGCGGTATGAAGCTGCCATGACGGCCTTTTGCAGAAAACTTATCGGTACAGGACAGCCGACAATTGGTGTTGCCCAAGCCTATCTGACTCTTAAACGTATTGAATGCGAGCGCCTAATCCGGGTTATAGAAGCGATTCATTATGATGTTAACCCGGCTATTGTACTTTGATCAGGAGGTGGTTGAATGTCAATTGAAAAAATGACCTTGGTAACGCTCTCCGGTCCAAAGGATATGGTTGACGTTGCTATTGGCAGCTGTGTTCTCGACCAGGATTTCCATCCGGAAAACACGGTTCAGGCTCTGCGGGGTGTTAAGCGCCTGAGTACCTTTGATTCCCCAAACCCTTATTCAGCTTTACTGAGTAAATCCTGTGATTTGGCTGCCGAGCTGGGAGTTACCGCTGACTATGCTCCGTTTGAAGAGAAAAACTATACTCCTGAAGTGATTGAAGAGTACTTTGACGAGCTTTCAAAAAGGATTTCTGATCTCAACAAGCAGCAGAAGGAGCTTATAAAAACAATACAAAGCGGAAGTGCTATCGAATCCCAACTGCGTCACTTTAAGGGCTTAGACGAACAGGTAAACGATATTCTGGCGATGAAATATCTCAAGGCGCGCTTCGGACGAACCAGAAAAAAGAACTATGATGAACTACACGAAATGGCAGACACCCGCGACGATGTATTTCTGATTGATACCGGCACTGAAAACGAGTGGGTCTACTGCGTGTATTTTGTTTTACCCAGAATGGAAGACCAGATTGACTCGGTTTTTGCAACAATGGGATTTGAGAGAATTAGAATACCCACAGATTTTGAACTGAAGGGCGATGCCGCAGAAGCTGCAACGGAAATTCGGCAGCAGATAGTGAAATTATCACAAAAATTGAAAACCGTTGAGGAGCAGCTCTCGGAGATAAAGACCGCCCAGGCAGAAGAGCTCTTGTCCCGATATTCATACCTCAAGTTTATGAATGAGTGTTATGAGATGCGCAGCTACGCAGGGTACGTATCCGATAAGTTTTATATTATCGGCTGGATTCCCACCGTAACCGCCGAGGAATATGCTCTCAAATGCGAAAAGATCGTAGGTTTTAGCTGTATCAGAACCAGAGAACAGGATGTTCATCAGTCAAAGCCGCCTGTAAAGCTCAAAACCAACTTATTAACGCGGATTTTCCAACCCTTTATTGAAATGTATGGATTGCCCGCCAGTGATGAATCTGACCCAAGCTTGTTCTTGGCCATTAGCTACACCCTAATATTCGGCATAATGTTCGGAGACGTAGGGCAGGGCGCGTTGCTCTCATTGTTGGGTTTTGTTTTGTGGAAAAAGCGGAAAATGTGGCTGGGGCGAATTCTTTGTATTGTTGGCATGTCCTCAGTTGTTTTTGGCTTTGTCTACGGTAGTATCTTCGGATATGAGCATATTTTGCCGGGGTTCAAAGTGCTTGAGGACGGCAACACGATGACCATGCTTTACATTTCCGTAGCTATTGGTGTTGTTATGCTCCTGATTTGCATGGTGATAAATATGATAAACGGCATTCGCCAGCATGACGTAAAGAAAATATTCTTTTCCCCAAACGGACTTGCCGGATTTATCATGTATATGAGTATTGCCGTTGCGGTTGTTGTACAGGCTGTTTTAGGAATAAAGCTGTTTTCTACCGCATATATTTTAGGTTTGGTAGTTTTGCCGCTGCTGCTGATGATGTCGGCAGAACCACTCACTAAGCTGGTGACCGGAGAAAAGAACTGGCTGCCAAAATCAATGTCCAGCTTTTTCGTGGAGGGCTTTTTCGAGCTGTTTGAAACGGTGCTCTCTTTTGTGTCGAACACGGTTTCCTTCCTGCGAATCGGCGCTTTTGTTATCAGCCATGCGGGAATGATGATGGTTGTTTTCCTCCTGAGCTCGGACGGCAAAAGCATTTTCGGCGTAATTATCGGCAACCTGCTTGTAATGGGCATTGAAGCAACCCTTGTTTGCATTCAGGTAATGAGACTTGAATTCTATGAACTTTTTGGTCGTTTCTATTCAGGCGGCGGGCGCGCCTTTGTATCCAAAACCGTAAATTACAGTATGCTTGAGAAATAAATTTGGAGGATAATTTTATGGTATATCTAGCAGCAGCTCTTGTGCTCCTATTAATCGGCGCAACTCTTGGCGCAGTTTACCTGCGGGCAAAAAAGGGAAATAAGGGCAAAGCACCCTTGATAAGCCAAATTGGAGGTTTTTTTGCTTTTGTAGTAATTGGTTCTATATTTTTCTTCTCCCAGTCTGCGGACGCAGCCAGTGAAGCTGGCGGTCTTGTTACTCAGGACGGTTTTGTTACCGGCATGGGATATCTTGCAGCCGCTCTGGCCGTTGGCCTTTCCGGTATCGGCGGCGGTATTGCCGTTGCCTCCTCCGCCTCTGCCGCTCTGGGCGCGATCTCAGAAAATGACGGCGTGTTCGGTAAAGCCTTGATTTTCGTTGGAATGGCAGAGGGCGTTGCTCTGTACGGCTTGCTTATTGCATTCATGATCATCTCAGGACTGTAAAGGGCCATGAGATACTTTTTAATCTGTGACGAAGAAGATACTCTCACAGGATTACGTTTGGCCGGTATTGAGGGTGTTCTTGTAAAAAACAGGCAAGAACTTGACGTAGAGTTTGAAAAGGCTATTGAAGATACGGGGATTGCAGTACTTCTTCTATCGGAAAATTGCGCTGCAATGGACTCGGAGCGAATAAACAAAATCAAGCTCAGCGCAAAAAGGCCATTGGTCGCGGTTATACCCGGCAGCTCCGGATATAAGGGAGAAGCCGGCTCAATTACCGAACTCATAAGGGATGCAATCGGCATCAAGATTTAGTTAAGGGCAGGGGGTGTTTTAGTGCCCGATTTAAAAAATAAACTTGAAGTATTTAAGGAAACGGTTTTGGGGGATTCCTCAGAAGAAGTTGGCCGCATAACTGATGAACTTAAGGCAAGCACCGAAAAGACTTTGAAACAGTATAAAGAGCAAGCAAAAGCTGAGGTTGAAAGATATAAGGTCTCGAGACTTGCAGCTATCGATGCCCGTGAGCATAAACGTGTAAGCACGCATCACGCCAAGTGTCGGCAGAAGCAGCTTATTTCCCGTGAAAAAAGCTCTGAAGAGATTCAGCAGATACTCAGTGAGCGCATATCAAAGTTTACCCAATCAAGTGAATATACTGAAAACCTCAAAATGCTGCTAAAGAAAGCGCTGGACTGTCTGAACACTAACTCGCCTTGTGACGTGCATCTTCGTGCGGAAGATATGTACCTTGCAGATTATCTGCGAGAATCGGCAAACAGAAATGATTTGACGTTTGTTGAGGCTAACTTTTTTATGGGCGGTCTATCTGTAATTTGTCCTGCTAAAAAGCAACGAATTGACTTAAGTTATGACAGTACTGTGCACGACATGAAAAAGAGCTTATATGTCCTGTCCGACATACAGGAGGTGCGCTAATATGGAAACACAGTATTACATTAAAAGCATTAACGGGCCTGTAATTAAGGTAGCCGGCGGGCGCAGCATGCCAATGATGAGCTATGTCTATGTTGGCAACACCCGAATCCCCGGTGAAGTTGTTGGCGCAAAGGGCGAGGAAACAACCGTTCAAATATATGAAGATAGCGCCGGCCTCAAAGCCGGTGAGCCTGTTTTCTCAAGCGGTACCCCGCTCTCAGTAATGCTTGGACCGGGCATGCTCGGGAATATTTATGACGGTATTGCAAGACCACTCAGGGCAATTGAAGCGCAATCAGGTTCTTTTATAAAAAAAGGAATATCCCTCCCATCGCTGGATACCGAAAAGCTTTGGGATGTCAGCATAGACATCGCTCAAGGCGATACGGTTCACGGCGGTCAGGTATTCGCCCGTTGCAGAGAAACCAACTCTATTGAGCATAGATGTCTTGTCCCGCCCACCTTGACCGGTCGCGTTCTGGAGGCAAAAATCTCCGGAAGCTACAGCGTTGTTGAAACTCTCGCAGTTATTGAGGATGAGCGAGGGAAAAAGCACGAGCTGACCATGTCTCAGCGTTGGCCTGTCCGCAAGGCCAGACCCGCCGCAAAAAGACTTCCCATAACTCGCCCACTTGTAACCGGGCAAAGAGTGATTGACACCTTTTTTCCTATAGGAAAAGGCGGCTGTGCAGCAATACCGGGTCCTTTTGGCGCGGGGAAAACTATGGTCCAGCATCAGCTTGCAAAATGGTCAGACGCCGATGTAATCGTATATTTGGGCTGCGGCGAACGCGGCAACGAAATGACCCAGGCCTTGCAGGAGTTCAGCGAA
>CAZHCB010000041.1:0-8158 GCA_964530935.1 uncultured Oscillospiraceae bacterium | reverse complement strand
GCAGGGATACGTTAAGGTACGGGCCGTTAAAGCCCGTGGGGCTTAAAGACCCGAGAACGGGCCAACCGCTTATGGAGCGCACAATACTGATTGCCAACACTTCAAATATGCCCGTTGCTGCCAGAGAAGCCTCTGTTTACACCGGCATGACCATTGCGGAGTATTATCGGGACATGGGCTACCACGTTGCCCTTATGGCCGACTCCACATCTCGCTGGGCAGAGGCACTGCGGGAGATTTCCGGACGACTTGAAGAGATGCCCGCAGAGGAGAGTTTTCCCGCGTACCTGCCCTCACGATTGGCAGGTTTTTACGAACGCGCCGGATATATGAGCACTCTGTCCGACAAAGAGGGCTCAATAACCGTCATCGGCGCTGTATCGCCTCAGGGCGGCGACTTCTCAGAACCGGTAACTCAGAACACGAAGCGGTTTATACGCTGTTTCTGGGCTCTTGACAGGGCTCTGGCATATGCCAGGCACTTCCCGTCGGTCAACTGGACAACGTCATACTCGGAATATTTTACAGATCTGTCCCCGTGGTATGAGGAGTACTTTGGCAGAGGCTTTACACAAATGCGCAAGCGGCTTATGGTAATTCTTCTTGAAGAAGCATCGCTTATGGAAATTGTAAAGCTCATCGGTTCAGATGTTTTGCCCGACGACCAAAAACTCACTATTGAGACTGCAAAAGTTCTAAGAGAAGGTTTCCTGCAGCAAAACGCTTTTGTAAAATCGGACACTTACTCATCACCGGAGAATCAGGTTGGAATGATGCAGGTCATTCTGCATATGTATGACCGGTCAAAGGAAATTGTAAAAAGTAATATCCCAGTGAACAAACTAATTCAAACCGGGCTGTTTTCAACCCTGTCGCGAATGAAATTTGAATTGGGTGATGGGGCGCCTATTTCTAAGTTCATTGAAATGATCGACAAAGCTATTGACGAGATAGAAGAAGAATATAAGTAGGGGAGGGCTTTGATTTGAGAATTGAATATACAGGTCTTTCTGAAATGCAGGGTTCTCTAATAGTTCTTGACGGAGTTCGCAATGTCGCATATGATGAACTTGCCGAAATAAGCCTTGCTGACGGCAGCCGCCGTTATGGAAGAGTAATACAGATCGACGGCGAACGGGTCGTTCTGCAGGTTTTTGAAGGTACTTCCGGTATCGACATGGAAAACGTGAACACAAGTTTTACGGGACACCCCATTCTTATGCCGCTATCCAGAGAAGTATTGGGACGTGTTTTTAACGGCTCAGGCAAGCCAATTGACGGGCTCGGTGAGGTTTTTACCGAGGAGAGCAAAGATATTAACGGCTCTGCAATTAACCCTGTTTCCCGCCAGTATCCCAACAGCTGCATTTTAACAGGAATAAGTGCAATTGATGCCACATCAACTCTGATTCGCGGTCAGAAGCTGCCTATTTTCTCCGGTGCAGGTATGAGTCACAATGAGCTTGCGGCGCAGATCGTGCATCAGGCAAAGGTCATAGGCGAAAATGAAGATTTTGCTATCGTTTTCTGTGCCATGGGTGTAAAAAACGATACGGCGGAGTACTTTATCCGCAGCTTTGAGGAGTCCGGAGCAATCGGGCGCGTTGCAATGTTCTTAAACATGGCATCAGACCCGATTATCGAGAGAATTCTTGCCCCAAGGTGCGCACTTACCGCCGCCGAGTTTTTAGCTTTTAAGCACGGCTACCATGTTCTTGTTATAATGACCGACATGACGTCTTACTGTGAGGCGCTGCGTGAATTTTCATCCTCAAAGGGAGAAATCCCGTCTCGAAAAGGCTTCCCAAGCTACATGTACTCCGACCTTGCCTCACTTTATGAGCGTGCAGGTATGATCAGGGGCTTAACCGGCAGCGTTACTCAGGTGCCCATTTTAACCATGCCCAACGATGACATTAGCCACCCCATACCGGACCTAACCGGCTATATCACTGAAGGACAAATTGTTCTCTCCCGGGAACTTGACCAAAAAGGCATATACCCTCCGATTGCGGTTTTGCCGTCACTCTCCCGACTTATGAAAGACGGAATCGGGGAGGGCTTTACCAGAGAAGACCATCCTGACTTGTCAAATCAACTTTTTGCGTCTTACTCCGCAGTGGCCGATGCCCGCAGCCTTGCCTCGGTTATTGGCGAAGAGGAGCTATCCTATATTGACAAGAAATACCTGGATTTCGGCAAGCAGTTTGAGCAGTCCTTTATTAGTCAGGGTGAGAACGATGACAGAAGCCTTAACGAAACACTTGATCTCGGATGGGAATTGCTGTCAATGTTGCCAAAGAGCGAGTTAAGCCGGGTTTCGGAGAAGTTTTTGGACAAATACTACACCGAAAAAGCTTAGTGAGGTGATTATATGGCTGAACTTGCACCCACCAAAGGTAACCTCCTCGCTGTAAAGCGCTCCAGAGGCCTCGCGATGGACGGATATGAGCTAATGGATAAGAAGCGAAATATCCTTGTCCGGGAGCTTGTGGCGCTAATTGATCAGGCAAAGGACATTCAAGAGAGGATAGACAGCGTTTTTGCTGACGCTTATGCCGCTTTGAAGCTCGCCAATATTTCTCTGGGCAGTTGTGATAATATCGCCGGAGCAATAAGCATCGACAACAGTGTCAACTTGCTCTACCGCAGCGTTATGGGGGTTGAGATACCGACAGTACTGTCTGAACCTACAAAAACCGATGAACTGCCATATGGTTTGGTTGATACGACTTCCGCATTAGATGAGGCGTATATCAAATTCAACCGCGCAAAAATTCTTTTGAGGGATTTATCAGAAACAGAAAATGCTATCTTTAGATTGGCATATTCAATCAGAAAAACACAAAAACGTTCCAATGCTTTAAAAAACATTGTCTTGCCGGGCTTAGACGCAACTATCATTCGAATAGGCGATAGCTTAGAGGAGAAGGATAGGGAAGAATTTGTGAGGCTTAAGGTAATCAAGGCTAACAAGCAATAGCGAAACGGAGAGGATGTTACACATCCTGCCGTTTTATGATTCCAATGTCGAAAACAGTCGAAAAAACTTTACATGTGTTTTTCATTGTGATACAAATATTTAGATTTAAATATTACAACATGTTTTATTTGCTTAGGGGGTAAGTTATGAAAACGAGAAAAACCATTGCAATGCTTCTGCTGTTTGTTATGCTTCTCGGCATTTTTTCTGCCTGCGGTGCTGACAATAAAGAAGATGAAGGCGTAGACCTGGCGGTCTGTCTGGCATCTGAGCCCGAATCAATAGATCCTGCGCTAAATGTTACCCTAGACGGCGGGATCATGCTCTCACACTTATTTGAGGGCCTGATAAAATGGGCAGATAATGACACTGCAATTTACGATAACATGAACGGGGCAAGTCTCGCGCCCGGCCAGGCCGAGTCATGGGAAAAGCAGGAGAACTCCAACGGCACTGTAACTTACACTTTCACACTCAGAGATGACATTAAATGGAGTGATGGCAAGCCCGTCACTGCCAGTGATTTTGTTTACTCTTGGCAGCGTCTTGCAAATCCCGAAACGGGCTCAAGATACAGTTCTATGATTAGTATGGTAAAGGGCTTTGAGGAAATTGTTTACGGTGTTCCGACCGGGGAAACAGAAAAAATAATTGACGAGGAAACAGGAGAAACACAGGAGGTCCCCGTCATGGACCTGGCAGATGCCTCAACTCTTGCTGTTGAAGCTCCTGACGATAAAACCTTTGTTGTAACCCTCACTTACGACTGCCCGTATTTTGAGGAGATATGTGCATTTCCATCCACTTTCCCTGTCCGTCAGGATATCATTGAAGCTAAGGGCGACCAGTGGACATATGATGCGTCAACCTACGTTTCAAACGGTGCTTTCACTCTTAGTGAATGGACACATAATTCCTATATTAAGTGCGTAGCCAACCCCGAGTATTACGGGGCCGACGGCATTATGACTGACTCTATCACATTCCAGCTTATGGATGATCAGGGCGCAATTTATAACGCGTTTTCAAGTGATAGTTTGCAATTCATTTCCAGTGTGCCTCAGGAAGAAACAATGAGTCTGATTGCTTCCGGCAAGCTTAATGTGGTCGATTTCATCGGTACATATTTCACATTCTTCCAAACACAGCAAGCGCCCTTTGATGATGCACGCATCCGCGAAGCGTTCTCACTGGTGATAGACCGAAACTATATAATTGAGATGATTTCTCAGATAGGGGAGGCCCCTGCAACCGGACTTGTCCCTTCAGGAATATTTGACACGGCAGGCTCAAAGGGCGATGACTTCCGTACTGTTGGCGGCGATTACTATTCTGTGGCAAGTGAAGATTACGAGGCAAACTGCACCCGTGCCCGGGAGCTGCTTGCTGCCGCGGGATATCCTGAAGGAAAAGGTTTGCCAAAGGTTGAGTATTGCTTCTACACCAGCGGCTTCCAACAGGCTGTTGGAGAGGCGCTCCAGAATATGTGGAAAACCGAACTTGGTGTTGACGTCACTTTGGTCAACCAGGATTGGGCCGTGTTCTTTTCATCCATCATAGAAGGCAACTTTAACATTGCCAGCAGCTCTTGGGTAGGGGACTACAACGACCCCAGTTCATTCTTAGAAATATGGCACACAGAAAATGGCAACAACCTTGCATATTATTCCAGCGCCGAATTTGATGCTGCCATTGAAGCTGCGGCAAAAACCTCTGATCTTAATGAACGTATGACGCAGTTTCATAAGGCCGAGGATATACTTATCGGTGAAGACTGGGTCGTTGCTCCGATTTTCTTCGATACACAGAGATATATGCTGGCGGAAGGATATACCGGCGCGTATTACACACCAATTGGATTTTTCTTTTTCGGGAATATAACAAAAAACTAAAATACTGTACGAGATGATAACACAATGCCGGCGTATCTGGGCTTAGATACGCCGGCATTGTTCCAATTCATGTAAAAACACCATTAAACCATGGGTAAATATCAAATATTTGGGTGCTATTGCCTTGTTGAAATAAGACATGCTATCTGATATATTTGAAAAGTGCATTATTTATTCTTGCACAAATTATGAAATAAGGAGACCGTAAAATGAAAACGCCGTTTGTAACGCTCGAGCAGCTAAATAAGTTCTCGGAACAATTTCCAACCCCCTATCACCTTTACGATGAAAAGGGCATCAGGGACAATGCCCGAAAGCTTTACAAGGCCTTTTCATGGAACAAAGGTTTTAAGGAATACTTTGCCGTAAAGGCCACCCCCAACCCCACAATTATGAAGATCCTACACGAAGAAGGCTGCGGCATGGACTGCTCATCCCTTACAGAGCTTATGCTCAGTGAACGCATAGGCATTTCCGGAGACGACATTATGTTTTCGTCCAACGACACTCCGGCGGAAGACTTTGTTCTTTGCTCAAAGCTAGGCGGAATAATTAACCTTGACGATATTACACATATTGATTTCCTGGAGAAGACACTGGGCGGCATCCCTGAAAAAATTTGCTGCCGCTATAATCCCGGCGGAAATTTCGAGATATCAAACACCATTATGGACACCCCGGGAGACGCTAAGTACGGACTCACAAAGCCCCAGATGTTCCAAGCTTTCCGTCTTCTCAAGGAAAAGGGCGTTAAGGAATTCGGAATTCACTCTTTTCTTGCAAGTAACACTGTTACTAATGACTACTATCCCACACTTGCAACAATTTTGTTCCGCTTGGCAGTTGAGCTGAAGAATGAGCTTGATATCAAAATCACTTTTATCAACCTCTCCGGAGGCGTTGGTGTTCCGTATCGTCCCGACCAGCAAGCTGCTGATATTATGGAGATTGGCGAAATGGTTGAACGCGTATACAACCAAATCCTTGGCCCGGCAGGAATGGGTGATATTGCAATCTATACAGAGCTTGGTCGCTATATGCTCGCTCCCTATGGTTGCCTTGTAACAACTTCGATGCACCAGAAGAACATCCACAAGAGCTACATTGGTGTTGACGCTTGCGCCTGCAACCTCATGCGGCCTGCTATGTATGGTTCTTATCACCATATAACCGTCATGGGCAAGGAGAATGCCCCGGCAGATCACCTCTACGACGTGGTTGGCGGCCTATGCGAAAACAACGACAAGTTTGCAATTGACCGCTGGCTTCCCAGAGTTGATATCGGAGACTTCCTTGTTATCCACGACACAGGGGCGCACGGTCACTCCATGGGATATAACTACAACGGCAAGCTTCGCAGCGCTGAGATCCTCATGACAGAGGACGGCAGCGCAAAAATGATTCGCCGTGAAGAAACTCCGGAAGATTACTTTGTAACACTGGACTTCTGATTTTTACACCCGATGCATAACGCATCGGGTGTTTTTTTAATTTGCGCTTACAGTCATAGCCGACACTTCAAAGGCAACCTTCGTTTGCTGTTGCCCGTCAACGACTTTTATGTATTCACGACTCTGTATTCTGCCTTCAACCTCCAAAGTCTGGCCAACCGTAAACTGCGATGCCTCTCTGGCGCTTTGACCCCAACAAATGCACGGCAGATAGTCTGACCTGCCAAGGGGTCTGTTAACGGCAATAAGAAGATCGCAAATCTCCCGCCCCAGTGGCGTAACACGTAGCTTAGGCTCTTTGCACAGTGTTCCAGAAAGATATACTTGGTTGTCTGGCTCTTTATCGCAAAATACAATTTCTTTAGCAAACACATAAATTTGCAGTTTGTTGCCCACCCCGCTCTTATTGTTGTGGGAGCGTAATTCGCCGCAAACCATCACCGTAGTCTCTTCGCCGGTTATTGCCTGCATTAAAAGATCCTCAGTACAGGTGATATTGATTCTGTCTTCATTACCTGACAGACGTAACACTGTCAAATGGAATGTATAGTGCCTTACACCTTTTATTGTGTGGGAGTAGCTGGGTCTGTCTGAAACCGTTCCGCAGAGGGTAACGGAATTTGTCACATTTAGCCTGTCCATATGTACCTCCAGTAAAATCGTTTGGTAGTCATTTGCTGATACCATAGACTATTCAGGTTTTACCGGCTGTATTCCCATGTATTATATAATTAGTTTTTTAGAATGGGCTTCTTGACAAAATTAGTCATAAAAGATAGTATTATCAGTTAGTAGCGGCACTGTTATGCTTCAGCTAGGGATAAAAAATAGAGGGGATGTGGGGCTTACGGCTAAATATACTGTCAGACGTTTTATACGGGCGTTTATTACCTTGTTATTTGTCGCCTGCATTACATTCTTACTTATTAATTGTGTTCCGGGCACTCCATGGACCAGTGAAAAAATGCCTGCCCAATCCATTATTGATGCCTTGAACGCAAAATATGGTTTGGACAAACCCCTGATTGTGCAGTTGGGAAAATACTTTGTGAACCTGTTTCATGGCGATTGGGGCACTTCACTTAAAATGCAGCAAAGTCGTCCCGTTCTTGATATTATCTTTGAAATGTTCCCGGTCTCCGCAAAAATAGGCTTTTTTTCAATCCTATGGGCAATAATCGTTGGAATACCCATGGGTTGCCTTGCTGCCGTTAAGCGGGGCAGGTGGGTTGACAGCTTATTTCGCATAATATGCACTCTCGGTATTGCGATGCCCAGTTTTATAATTGCTTCGTTGCTGCTGTCTACATTTGCCGGTAGTAATGAAGCATTGCGTATTTTCCCAACCATTTTTAATGCCTCACTTGGCGCCAGAAGCTATATTTTGCCCTGCTTTACTCTAGGCTTGTATCCTATGTGCTATATTGCCAGGCAAACACGAGCATCTATGCTTGATGTATTGGATCAAGATTATGTTCGTGCGGCGAGGGCAAGGGGGCTCAGTAATCGAAAAGTGGTTTTTAAACACGCCCTAAGAAACGCTTTAATTCCGGTCGTGACCTTCTTAGGCCCGGAAATTGCCTTCGTTTTCTGTGGCGGTTTTGTGGTTGAAACCGTATTTTCAGTACCGGGGCTTGGCCGCTATTTTATACAGAGTATACAGAGCAGGGACTATCCTTTAATAATGGGTACAGTCATATTTCTTGCCGCATTTATTATTCTTATGAACTTTTTAGTTGACGTTTTATATACTGTAATCGACCCCCGTATCAAACTTGGAAAAGGGGGGGCGCTAACATGAACTTGAATACTGATGATTTTATTCTTGCAAC
>CAZHCB010000040.1:0-13338 GCA_964530935.1 uncultured Oscillospiraceae bacterium | reverse complement strand
ACGCAAGCCAAGCTTTTGCCAGCGTTATTCTTGAAGAAGGTGAAGACGCCGCAAAACGCGGCATTATTATTTGCTATGACTGCCGCACGGACAGCGATAACTTTGCCGTTGACGCTGCATGTGTAATGGCCGCTAACGGTATACCTGTGAAGCTGTTTGACGGCTTGCGCCCAACCCCAGAACTGAGCTTTGCTATTCGGCAATACGGTGCAATTGCGGGAATAAACGTCACTGCCAGCCACAACCCGAAAGAGTATAACGGCTTTAAGGTCTATTGGTCGGACGGCGCGCAACTTCCTCCGCATCATGCTGAAGCAATAGCCAAAAAGATGAGTGAAATCGACATTTTCAATGGCGTTAAACGTATGTCAAGCAAGGACGCCAAGCAGGCGGGGCTTATAGAAATAATCGGCAGCGAAACTGATGAGCTCTTTTTAGAAAATGTGCTGTCTCAGGCAATAAATGCCGACGTTGTAAAAGAAGTTGCAAATGACTTCAAGATCGTTTACACTCCTTTTCATGGTGCAGGCTACAAGCTCGTGCCGGAAGCACTTCGCCGTTTAGGGATTAAACACATCTTCCCGGTTCCCGAACAAATGGTTGTTGACGGCAGCTTCCCCACCGTTGCAAGCCCCAACCCGGAAAATCCTGAAGGCTTTTATCTGGCAGTTGATTTGGCAAAGAAGGAAAACAGCGACCTTATAATCGGCACAGACCCCGACAGCGATCGCGTGGGTGTTATGGTACGTGGCCAAGACAATCAGTTTCACACTATTACCGGAAACCAAATGGGCGTGTTGTTGCTGGACTATATTATAAATGCCAAGAAAGCAGCCGGAACTCTTCCTGAAAATGCCGCTGCACTGAAAACCATCGTTACAAGCGAGATGGCCAGAGAGGTTGCCATTCAAAACGGCATTCATATTGAAGATACCTTTACAGGCTTTAAGTTTATGGCTGAAAAGCTTGCAGAGTATGAGCAGGAAGATAACAAGTACGAATACCTGCTAGCATACGAAGAGAGTTATGGCTACATGCTCGGCAACTATGTTCGGGACAAAGATGCGGTTACTGCCTCAATGATGATCGCAGAGATGGCGGCCCATTATCACAAGCAGGGCCAAACGCTGCTGCAGGCGCTGGAATCACTTTTTGAAAAATACGGATACTACAGCGAAAAGACCTTGAATCTGGTTATGCCCGGCATAGGTGGTCTTAAGAAGATGAAGGCTTTGATGGTTGGTCTCCGCGAGCATATGCCTACGGAAATCTCCAACACAAAAGTTCTTCGCCAAAGGGACTATTTGAGTGGAACAACCAGTGTTCCCGGCATCGGGGTTGTGGGTAAAACAAATATTTTAGGCTCAAATGTGCTCTATTTTGAACTTGAAGATGATAGTTCCTTTATAGTACGCCCCTCCGGGACAGAACCAAAGATAAAGATATATATTCTCGTGAAGGGCAGCAGTCACGATGACTGCTGCAAAAAGATAAGTAAGTATGAAACCTATGCTGAAAATCTTGCATCAGATTAAAGCAAAAAAACGAACGTCATAAGACGTTCGTTTTTTTGTTATGCTACAGGAGATACTGCGGGTGATTCTTCAGGAATATTCTCATTGTTGGGACTTTCGTTCTCATCAATAACGCCTTTATCTCTGTTAGGAAGAATATCCGCATCTTCATCAGTAGGAGCGGGAGATACAACTTCAGGAGAATTCGTAACCATTGGTGTGGGTGTGGGTGTTACCTTGTTATTAGTGCATCCGCAGAACAGCAGAGCGCAAATCAGCATAAGGCAAACAATTGCAGTTAACTTTTTCATTTGAAACCTCCAATATTAGATTCGATAGTATTATTGACAGGTTGTTACGAAAATATTACACATGCGTAATATAATAAATCGGTTGATTTATTCACAATTAATTAGTATAATACAGGTACAGTTTACAATTTTTAGGAGGCATATATTATGGCAGAATTAAAAGGCAGCAAAACTTTTGATAATTTAATGGCAGCAATCGCAGGCGAAAGTATGGCTCGCAACAAATATGATTGGTTTGCCAGTAAGGCAAAGAAAGACGGTTATGAGCAAATCGCAGAAATCTTTTCCGAAACTGCGAATAACGAAAAAGAGCACGCAAAGCTTTGGTACAAGTACGTCAATGGCGGAAGCGTTTCCGACACAATGACAAACCTGCACTCTGCAGCAGACGGTGAAAACGAAGAGTGGACAAGCATGTACAAAGAGTTTGCTGAGGTTGCAAGAGCTGAAGGCTTCATCGAAATCGCAGAAAAGATGGAAGGTGTTGCAGCTATCGAAAAAACTCACGAGGAACGTTATCGCCAGCTCATCGAAAATATTGAAAAGGGTCTTGTATTTACGCGCGACGGTCAAAGAGTTTGGTTCTGCAGAAACTGCGGACACCTCCACATTGGCGACGCCGCACCCGAAGTATGCCCGGTTTGTGCTCATCCCCAATCCTACTTTGAGCTGAGAAAAACAAACTACTAATACAAAACTTATAAAAAGCCGACACATGTTATGTGTCGGCTTTTAGTTTACATAATGTTATTATTCCATGCTTTTTGACTGGTTGCTGCCTGTCGCTCCATACGCCCCATCGCTGATAGATCTACTACCGTATCCATATTCAGGCCCAGGATTTTGGCAATTCGCTCTCCGTATTCTTTGTCTGCTAAATAGCACTGGGAAGCATGACGATACTTTATGTTTTTTGTGACTGCATCAATGCTGCGGGCCGTGTTTTCAATAAGCAGCTGTCGTTTATCTTCGGTCATCAGACGATATAGATTGCCCGGCTGATAATAGTCATCACTATTGGGATATTGACTGTATCTGTCCATTGCTCCGGCTAAGGGCAGCGGCGGCTGACGGTATTCAGGCTGCTGCATCCATTCTCCGTAGCTGTTAGGTTTATATGAAATAGTATCCCCAAAATTGCCGTCTACCCGCATTCTCCCGTCACGATGGTAATCATGAACGGGGATTTTCGGCTTATTGACAGGAATTTGCCGGTGGTTAACTCCCAACCGATATCGTTGGGCGTCACCATAAGAGAAGAGCCGTCCTTGAAGCAGCTTATCCGGCGAATGTCCGATCCCGGGAACAACGCTTGCCGGGTTAAATGCCGCCTGCTCAACATCGGAAAAGTAGTTTTCGGGGTTGCGATTTAGCTCTAAAACACCCACTTCTATTAATGGGTAATCTTTGTGACACCAAACTTTTGTGATGTCAAATGGATTGTCTCGGTGGGTTTTAGCCTGCTCGGGAGTCATTATCTGAACGTACATTGTCCACCGGGGATAATCCCCGCGCTCAATCGCGGTAAACAGATCCCGCTGGCTGCTTTCCCTGTCAACAGCAACAATCTTTTCAGCTTCTTGATCGGTCAAATTCTTAATGCCCTGTTGGGTTGAAAAATGGAACTTGACCCAGTTACGTTCGTTGTTTTTGTTATAGAAGCTGTAGGTATGGCTGCCAAAGCCGTGCATATGCCTGTAGCCGTCCGGAATGCCTCTGTCTGACATTACGATAGTCACCTGGTGCAGCGCCTCCGGAAGCATAGTCCAAAAATCCCAGTTGTTTTGGGGAGAACGCATATTGGTTTTCGGGTCGCGCTTAACAGCGTGGTTGAGGTCTGGAAACTGAAGCGGGTCGCGAATGAAGAAGACGGGTGTGTTGTTTCCAACTAAATCCCAGTTGCCCTGATTTGTGTAATACCGCATGGCAAAGCCTCTGATATCGCGCTCTGCATCCGCCGCGCCTCTCTCCCCTGCCACAGTTGAAAAGCGCACGAATACTTCTGTTTCTTTTCCAATCTCAGAAAACAAATCTGCATTTGTGTACTGCGTTATATTGTGGGTTGTAGTAAACTTGCCAAAAGCTCCGCTGCCTTTTGCATGCATGCGACGCTCGGGAATAACCTCCCTGTCGAAGTGGCCCATTTTTTCCAGCAGCCAAATATCTTGCATAACAATTGGTCCGCGTGAGCCGGCAGTCAAACTGTCCGTTGAGTCCGCAACCGGCGCCGCGTTCGAGCTTGTCAGTTTCCTGTTATCCTCAGCCATTTTTCGCTCTCCTTTCCCAAAATGACTATTTTAAGATGCAGTTCTGCATTCTAATAATCATGGGAAAACATATGCGATTAAGCTGTTTTTTATTCTTCTGAATTGGCCTCTTTCTTGCTTTTCTTCGTAAATTCGCCCTTAATAAGCTTTGAAATGGGCTTATAGAGCAGGAAGGTCAGGGCGCCGTTAATAACAACCTTAATTGCGTTAAAAGGAAGCAGAACAGGGATAATCATCTGCTTGACGGCCTCTACCGGCACGCCGTTCCACAGGGGCTGAACGAGAATGTTCATAGGGATCATAAGCGCGGTAGAAATAATACCCCCGCAGACCAAACCAATAACCGCGTTTTTGAGCGTTTTATTGCGATGGTAGATCAGGGATGCAATCAGCACAAAGCTTCCTGTTGCCACAAAATGCATGAGGATTCCCCAAGGGCCACTGGCTGCGCTGACAGTCAGTCCCTGAATAACACAGGTAATTGCTGTGACGGCTAAGCCCGCAATAGGTCCAAAGAGGAAGCCACTGATAAGAATAGGAATATCTCCCGGATCGTACTCGAGAGGGTTAATAATCATTATGTGGACTGTCATCACCAGTACCACGGCCACAGCGATCAGCATTGCCATTGTTGTTAATTTTCTTGTGTTTGTCATTTTCTCATCCTCCTAAAAATAAAACATGCCTGAAGATAAACCTCAGGCATGAAAAACATTGCTCGCATATGCAAACGAAGCTCGGGACGAAAAAATCCCAAACTAAAAACTTCTCCCATCCAGACTATACTGTCGGTATCGGAATTACACCGATTCGGCAACTTTCGTTGTTCGCGGACTATAACCGCCGGTGGGGAATCACACCCCGCCCTGAAGTTCTCTATTCACTTGTCTCCTGCATTATAGCATTTAAAAACAAAATTGCAATACTTTTTCAAAAAATCCTTTTTATTGACATGATTCGACAAATGTCGCTTTGACATAGAGGCATGATAAGTGTAAACTGCAAATGGTGGCAAGTCACCATATTTTACCACCATGGCAAATACACGGAGGTTCAAATGAACAAAAACATTAATTGCTGTTTTACCGGACATCGCCTTGAAAAGCTTCCATGGCGAGGAAATGAAAATGCCCCCGGGTGTATTACCCTAAAAGAAAAAATTTTTGCCGCCGTTGAGGCAGCTTATCGATCCGGGATTCGCCACTTTATCTGCGGCATGGCTACCGGCTGCGACATGTATTTTTGCGAGAGTGTCATTGCGCTGCGTTCCGAGCACGATGAAGTTACTCTTGAAGCCGCTATCCCCTGGGAGGGACAGGCCTCCTCATGGACAAATGCGCTCAAGCAACGCCATGCCAGACTTGTTGAAGACTGCGACTATCTCACCTTGGTTCAGACTGATTTCACACCGGACTGCTTAATGAAGCGCAACCACTACATGGTTGACAGCGCATCAATGATTATTGTCGCCTACAGTGGCATGCCCGGAGGTACTATGAGCACGCTCCTGTATGCCATGAGGCAAGGCCTTGAAATAATCGAAATCGGCATTGAATAAGTCCGGCAAGTCTTGACGAAACCAATCTTGGGTAATAGAATGGAAAAAAGTACTTCTATTATCGGAGGTTGATTAAATGCCAATAATGAATGAATACAGCTTCAAATCCAGCAATGGTAAGAATGACATTTACGTTAGAGAGTGGCTTCCGGACATCACTCCGGTTGGAGTTATCCAGATTTGCCATGGTGTTGCGGAGTACATAAACAGATATGACGATTTTGCAAAGTTCCTGGCCGGAAAAGGCTTCGTCGTTGCGGGTAACGACCACCTAGGGCACGGCAAAAGCGTTGCTAATGATAAAGAACTTGGGTTTTTCGGCGAAAATGGCGGCTGGGAGCTGGTAGTGGGCGACGTTAGAAAGCTCTATGAGCGCTTGCACGAGCGCTATCCCCGCCTGCCCCACTTCCTGTTCGGACATTCCATGGGAAGCTTTATTGCAAGAACATATATCATTCGCTATCACGACGGTCTCGATGGCGTTATTCTAAGCGGAACCGGTCAGCAGCCCCCCATTATGGTTTCTGCGGGTATTGCCCTTTCAAAGTCGCAGATACGCAAAAACGGGGCCGGTCTTGCCAGTGAGTTTGTAAACAAAATTGCATTTGGCTCATACAACAAGAAAATCCGTAATAGCACAACAGACTGGGATTGGCTTTCAACCGACGAAGAGCATGTACAGAAATATATCGCCGACCCCTTGTGCGGATTTGTGCCCACCAGCGGCTTGTTCCGCGATATGTTCACGGGAATAAAATATATCTCATCCTCCAGAAATATCGCCCGTGTTAACAAAGACCTGCCAATTTTCCTCATCTCCGGAACCGCCGACCCCGTTGGCGACTACGGCAAGGGTGTTATGAAAGCTTACAAAGGCTATTTAGATGCCGGAATCAGCGACGTAGCTCTCAAGCTGTATAATGGCGGACGACACGAAATTGTGTCTGACTTCTGCAAAAAAGAGGTCTATGACGATGTGTTTGACTGGGTACAGAAACGGCTGAAACAAGAATCTTAGGAAATAATAAACAAAAAAGGGACAGTGGTATTATGTAAACCACTGTCCCTTTTTTGTTTATTACTTAATTCATCTGACGGCGTCTTGCCAGGTTGATCATACCCTCGGGCATGCTGCCCAGATTTGCCAGCATCTTACCTGCTCCATAGGCAGTACAGGTAAGCGGGTCGTCAACACGGCGCACGCGAATCCCGGTCTTTGCAAAAATGATTCTGTCAATACCGGGCACCAGACTGCCGCCACCGGTAAGGATAATACCGTTTTTCGAAATGTCGGCAACCAGCTCCGGTGGGGTGCGCTCCAAAACGATTTGAACCGCATCAAGCACCTGCTCCATGGGCTCGAGCAGCGCCTCGGCTATGTCTGTTGTTGTGACCTTAACACTCCTTGGAAGCCCCGTCATAAGGCAGCGGCCTTTAACTTCTTCGCTCTCCGGCTCTTCTGTTGGCAGGGCGCTGCCAATACTGGCCTTAAGCTCCTCAGCTGTTTTCAGCCCGATAAAGAGGTTGTGCTTGCGGCGTACATACTTTACTATGGCATCGTCAAAGGCAGCGCCTGCAATTTTAATGGATTCACTCTCAACAACGCCGTTGATGGAAACAACGCCGATCTCTGTTGTACCGCCGCCAATATCTACTACAAGATGGCCGTCCGGCTTTGAGATATCTGCGCCGCTGCCTATAGCAGAAGCGATTGAAGCCTCAAGCAAATAAACCTTTCGGGCGCCCGCTTCAATGCCGGCGTCAATTGTTGCGCGCTCTTCAACTCCCGAAATACTTCCCGGGATCGTTATGATGATGCGGGGTTTAAACAGGCTGAATGAGGTAACTCGCTGGATAAGCTCCTTGAGCATTCGCACGGTAATATCATAGTCGGATACAACACCCGCACTGATGGGGTGTATTGCAACGATGTTTGCGGGTGTACGCCCCAGCATTTTCTGTGCGTCATCACCGACCTTAAGCAGCTTGCCTGTTTGCTTGTCTATTGCGACAACGGTGGGCTCACGCAAGGTTATCCCCTTGCCGCTGACGTAGACTATTACGTTGGAAGAGCCAAGGTCAATTGCAATATCTCTTTCGAAAAAATCCATTAAATCCACCTCATGAACTGGAAATTTGTCTTTGAACATTTATGTATAGTTACAAGTAATTATATACCAGGTTTTCCGCTGATTATAGGGGTTTTAATCTTTCACTCGGGCAAGTGTTGCGCAAACTACGTCCGTTGCACCGAAAAATCTGAGAGTTTTCGCACATTCAGACAGAGTTGAGCCTGTTGTGACAATATCGTCAATGAGCAAAATCCGCTTGCCTCTGATCAGGTCTTCATCTGCCGCAGTGTAAACGCCGCTGATATTTGCCCGACGTTTCTCAGCGCTACCCATGCCGGATTGAGCAGGAACGTCCTCCTGCTTTATTAACAGCTCAATTGCAACATCGTCCAGCAACAGGGCTGTTGCCATTGCCAAAAGCATTGCCTGGTCGTAGCCACGCTTTTTCAATCGCTTTTCACTTAGAGGAACCCAAGTTATCATGTCATAGCGTCCGGAGAGATTTTCCCTGATGCAGTCTGCCATCAGCGCGCTATAGGTCTGAGTGTAGTAACTTGCTTCATGGAACTTGAACCGCAGAATTGATTCCCTGACTACACCTTCATAGTACAGCGGAGACACGCAGGCTGAGTAGAAATCGCCACTTTGCAGTCCGCCGCCTTTTGTTCGTCCTAAACTTTCTTCGCAGGATGAGCATATGCCTTTTTCACGAGTCTTCAACACTCTTCTGCAAAACGTGCAGCGTGGCGGGAACAGCAAGTCTAAAAATACGCTTAATAAACCCATGACCAAACCTCCCTTTCAGCCGGAATCAATCAATAATTGCAGAATAACTACACTTTTTCATTCAGTCAGTCTGGCACGAAGACCGCTAAATCTTCGTGTTACCTTGTGGTTGTCTATCATGTTGTATACCGTTCCATCGCTGCCGACAATTATCAGCAATTCCTTGGCCCTTGTGACCGCTGTGTAAAGGACTTTCCGGCTTAATAACTGCGGACTTCCGTCTATCGCCAACAGGATGACCGCCCGATATTCGCTGCCTTGGGACTTATGAACGGTTATTGCATATGCATGCTCCAGCTCGGAGAGCAAATCAAAGCCGTAATACGCCAGCCTGTCATCGAACAGAACGGTCATCACTTCGTTTTCGAAGCTAATGTCAATAACAATACCCACGTCGCCGTTGTAGATCCCTGTTCCGCTTTCAGATTTGGTATCCAAGGTGATTTCAGGCACAGGACAGCCCGAAATGTTCTCCGGGAAAGCAATTATTCTGGGTTTTTTCCATATTATATCATAATTATTTCTTATTTGCATCACTCTGTCGCCCTGACGGAACACATTATCGCCAAATATTTTTTCTTTTTTCTCTTTAGATGGCGGATTCAGGACCGCTTGCAGTACAGAGTTAACATTTTTTGTGCCCGCCTCACCTCTGCGCGTGGGTGATAGCACTTGAATGTCGTAGCTGGGAATACCCATTTTGTCTGGCAGTCTGCGAGTACACAGCTCGAGGACCGTATCAATGACCTGACGGGGATTTCCACGTCTGAGGAAAAAGAAATCAGAGTTATTGCCATTAGCGCTTAATTCGGGATAGTCTCCCCTGTTTATCATATGAGCGTTGGCGACGATGCGGCTCTGAGCCGTTTGCCTGAATATTTCCGTCAGGCACACTGTGGGAACAACATCACTACGAATAATATCATTAAAAACATTGCCCGGGCCTATACTTGGCAGCTGGTCGGCATCCCCCACCAGAACTATCCGGCACTCATCCGGCAGCGCGCAGAGCAGCGCTCTGATTAATGTTATGTCAACCATCGAACATTCGTCTAAAATAATCGCGTCGCACTTCAGACGTTCGTTTTCATTTTTTCTAAATACCAGCTCGTCGCCTTCTAGAGGGAATCCCGCTTCCAGCAGGCGATGCACCGTGACGGCGTTTTTTCCCGAGAGTTCGCTCATTCTCTTGGACGCCCGCCCTGTGGGCGCAGTGAGATGGGTCTCAAGTCCCATTTTTTCAAACAGAGAGACTATAGCACGCACAGTTGTGGTTTTTCCTGTTCCCGGGCCGCCGGTCAGCACCATAACTCTGTTTGCAGCTGCTATTCTCAGAGAGTATCTCTGTAAATCCGCATAGGTTACGGCTTGTTCATTTTGTATTTCTTCTACCAGTTTGTCAAGGTTTTTGGGTGGCTGTGGTTTGTCTGCAACCATGGATCTCAGCTTTTCGGCAACAAAGCACTCGGCCTCATAAAGAGATGCCAAATAACAGGCCTGACGACCGGCAACAGTTGAGAGCACCAGCTCTCCGCCATCAACCAACATTTCAATCGACTCTTCAATTGATTCGGCAGAAACATCTATGAGCTGAGAGGTGATGTTGATAAGTATTTCAACAGGAATGAAGCTGTGACCATTTCTTGTGTTGTGTTTCAGCTCAAACATGGCAGCGGCAGCAATGCGCTCAGGAGCATCCCCTTCAAATCCAAGATTAAGGGCAAACCGGTCTGCCTCGGCAAAGCTTGCGCCCACCGCCTCTTTGGTTATTATGTAAGGATTATTCTGCACCTGATCCATCGCTTCATCGCCATATATTTTATACAGACGAATGGCAATTACGGGTTTGATACCGTAGTTGCTAAGGTATTCCATGAGTCTGCGGATGATGATTTGCTTCTTGAAAATCTGGGAGATCTCCATAGCCTTTTTTAGGCTTATACCGCGGATTTCCGCCAGCTTTTCGGGTTCGTTCTCAATTACCTCAAGGGTCTTTTCTCCAAATCTTGTGACCAGCAAAGTTGCGGTTGCCGGCCCGACGCCCTTAATTGCACGGGAGGACAGAAAATCGAAGATAGCGTCAGTACCGGTGGGCAGATATCGCTCTGCCCACTGAACCTTGAACTGCTCACCGTGGGAGGCATGCTGTCCAAACTCACCGCTGATTATGAGCTGCTCACCCACATTAACACAGGGCAGACAGCCCACAGCGGTTATACTTTCACCGTCTGTGGTTTCCAGCTTTACAACCGAGTAACCATTCTCTTCGTTTTGAAACAGAATCGCCTTGACAGTGCCTGCGATTTCTATGTATCTGTCGTCCCTGTCCATTTTCAGCTCCGTCTTATGATTAGTTCTCAACCCTTACCGCGCCATTTTCCCGCTCAAGAATTCTTGCCATTTCTGCTGTTTCACTGTTTGCTTCCGAGCCTCTGATAACTATTCTTGTTTTGGGGTCGAGTTGCTTGTTGTCAATCATCCAAAGAATTCCTTTTACACTCTGCTCTAACTCCGCCGGACTTCCATCTGCTGTGACAATAACTGTTACGCCGGTTCTCTTGCCGCCGATACGACCCCTCAACAGCCAGAATTTCATCTCCCACAGAGCTAACATAAGTAAAGCAAAAAGCAAAACTATTATTGATATCTGGATAAAAGTCATTATGCTCCCTCCCTTTTTACCTTATATTACGGTGAAAGGGAGAAAACTGTTAATCAAAGCAAGGAAAATCGAACGCCTGCCGCTGCCTTAACTAATTGCTAACGTAAATCCATATGTCAGTCCCGTGATCAAAAATCCTGCAACAATTACGCCGCCCAGAATCGCCGGGAGTGCTGTTTTCATACGAATGTCCATTAAAGCTGCAATTAGTGCGCCTGTCCATGCACCTGTTCCCGGAAGTGGTATCGCAACAAAGATAAAGAGGGCAACTGCCTCATATTTTTTTAGCTTGTCCCACTTGCGCTCAATATCTGTTTTAGGAGTTGGATCTTCATCCTTCGACTTTCTGTACTGGGCCCATTTTTTTTTTGCTTTAGTTTCAAGGTGCTCAACAAAGTTTTTGAACTTTGGAATTCTATTTTTTATCCAATCAAAAATCGCTCTGATAAACAGAATTATAAACGGCACCGGGATTAAATTGCCAATAACACTGACCAGCATTGCAAACCAGTGGTTCATTCCCAGTGAAACGCCGACCGGGATTCCAACGCGCAATTCAGCCACCGGGACCATTGATACAAGCATAGTGACAATTATCCTGCCTAATTCCGTGCCGCCTAATGATTCAATAAATTCCAATATTCATCCTCCAATAATTTGCTCTTCTATAAAACCTTTTGTAAAAATGCTCCGGTAAAACTCTGCTTGCAGTTGGCACACTCTTCAGGTGAACCCTCAAACAGCACTTCACCGCCCATATCCCCGCCTTCGGGTCCAAGGTCAATGATATGGTCCGCTGTTTTTATTACGTCGAGATTGTGCTCAATTATTACAGCGGTATTTCCGCCCTCAACGAGTCTGTCGATCACCTGAACCAGCTTGTGGACGTCCGCAACATGAAGCCCCGTTGTGGGTTCATCCAAAATATATACCGTTGAACCGGTGCTGCGTTTACATAGCTCCGATGCCAGTTTAATACGCTGGGCCTCACCGCCGGAGAGGGTTGTTGAAGGTTGTCCCAGTCGGACATATCCCAAGCCCACATCATTTAGTGTATCAAGCTGGGCTTTAATTTTTGGTATATTCTCGAAGAATCCTGCAGCTTCCTCAATGGTCATTTCCAGAATTTCCGCGATGTTCTTGCCTTTATACTTTACCTCTAAAGTCTCTCTGTTATAACGTTTGCCCTTGCAAACTTCACATGGAACGTAAATATCCGGCAAGAAGTGCATTTCTATCTTGAGCAAACCGTCTCCCGAACAGGCCTCACAACGCCCTCCACGGACATTAAATGAAAACCGGCTTGCACTGTATCCGCGCATTTTAGCGTCTTGAGTTTTGGCGAAGAGTTCGCGAATATCATTAAACACGCCTGTGTATGTTGCGGGGTTGGAACGGGGTGTTCTGCCGATTGGGCTCTGGTCAATGGCAATTACCTTGTCAACGTACTCAAGCCCTTCGATCCTGTCGTGCTTGCCGGGATGGGTTTTTGCGCGGTTTAGCTCCGCCGCCAAAGTTTTGTATAAAATCTCATTAATGAGGGAAGATTTGCCGCTGCCTGAGACGCCGGTTACGCTGGTAACAACTCCCAAAGGAATGTCAACTGTCAGATTCTTCAGATTGTTCTCCCGCGCTCCAACAATTCTGAGGAACTTGCCACTACCACTCCTACGAGTTTTGGGAACGGGAATAACCTTTTTTTTGCTCAGGTACTGTCCCGTGATTGACTCCTCACAGGCGCAAATATCTTCAATGGTGCCGGCGCAGATCACTTCTCCACCGTGCATGCCCGCTCCGGGACCAATGTCAACTATATAGTCGGCCTCTTGCATTGTTTCCTCATCGTGTTCAACCACAATAAGGGTATTACCAAGATCACGGAGCTCCTTTAGTGACTGTAGGAGTTTTTCGTTATCACGCTGGTGCAAGCCGATGCTGGGTTCGTCCAGAATATACAGAACCCCCATGAGGGAAGATCCGATTTGCGTAGCAAGACGGATGCGCTGGCTTTCGCCTCCGGAAAGTGTTCCCGCCGCACGGGAAAGAGTTAGATACTGCAAGCCCACGCTCCGCAGAAAACCCAGCCGTTCACGGATTTCCTTTAAGATCGTGCTGGCTATCATTTCGTCCCGCTCTGATAACTGCATATTGTTGATGAAACTCAAAGC
>CAZHCB010000039.1:0-13427 GCA_964530935.1 uncultured Oscillospiraceae bacterium | reverse complement strand
CAAAAACTGAGACAACTGCTACATTAGCAGCAAGGCTCCTGCGATTAGTAAAAACTCGACGTCTTTTGTTTCGCGATATAATAAGTACAGAAAAGCTATTAGCAGAAAGTCCTCCAGCTCCGGTGACGACTTTCCTAAGCCAAGCTTGGATAGCAAGCCACCGAGTCCCTCGCCGGACACCGCCTTTCCCAAGCCAAGCTTTGAGAGTAAACCGCCGAGCCCGTCGCCAAGTGCCGACTGCCCCAGCGGTTTTTTCTCTGCAAATATATTCCCCAAGTCGGGCAATGCTTGGGTCAGCTCCGGCCTTTGAGGCGCAACTCTGGGTCTTGGGGGTTCCGGTATGCGCTCTACGATCCCGCTGTTGCCAACATATCGGTTCATAATAAGCCCCCCTTTTCTCCGAAAAGACTTAGACCTATTCCCATCATTCTTGACATGCTTACCGCCTTTTCAAGCTTTTCTCTTCTTGCCGGGGACAGATATTGCCCTATGGCTTTAAACAGTTTTTCCTTATCATTCTTTCCGCCACCCATGAATTTCTGTGCCGCAGAAAACAGGCCCGGTGGCAGTGAAGATAAGCCTTTTAGCATACCCGTAAGATCCCCGCCACCGGAACCTGCTAAGTTTCCAAGAGCCGACAGATCCGGCATACCCTGGACGTTGTCATGACTTTGCTCCGGAGATGGTGGCGCCGGTTTCTCAACACTTTCCGCGGCATTACTTGACATGATGGAGTTTGCCATCTCCATTATTTTTTTCATTTCCTCGGGGTTAGAGAGAACGCTGTTTAACATTCCTTCAAGTTCGCTCAAGTTTGCCGCCTCCCTTAATTATTTAAGGCAACGGGGATCGAACCCGCGCCTACTCTCCGAAGTTGTCTCCAACCTTTTTCATCAGCGCTTTACCGTCCTCTGTTGAGAGCACCTTTCTAAGTATGTCGCTTAGGGCCGCCTGATCTCCGCTGGCAGCCGCCTTTTTCAGCGCTTGGGTATCTATCATCTTTCCCAGATTCGCAACCTCAGGTGACTTTGCAATATTTTGCAGTTGCCCCGCCTTGCCTGATGACATTAATTCTTTTTGGAGTTTATCAAGCTCACTCATAATACAATCCTCCTATTAGTGCTTTCATCTCAGTATATTCATACATTTTTTCTTGGTTACAAGGAGACAACATGAAAATATGCGTTTTTTCCGATTCTCACGGCCATACCGACCCGATGCTCAGGGCAATTGCCGAAAACCGTCCAGATCAAATTATCCATCTCGGTGATGGGAACAACGGACGGGATTTGAAAAAAATAGAATCGCAGTTCCCCCAAATACCGCTAAAAGCGGTCTGCGGAAACTGCGATTTAAGTTCCAACTTGCCGGAACGGGTAATATTCGATTGCGGTGGTGCAAAGCTTTTTTGCACCCATGGCCATATTTACAGGGTAAAACCCGATCTATCTTCTCTGCTGAACGCCGGGCATTTTGCCGGTGCGGATTTGGTTCTGTACGGGCATACTCACATAGCAAAACACGATTTGGCGGGCAACATGCAGGTATTAAACCCCGGTTCTTGCGGCAGCGGAGCGTCAGCCTCCTTCGCCTTGGTTGTCATCGATGACAGTGGAGCCATTTCCTGCAGAATCGTCAAGCTGTGATTTCTTGCGAATGCGCCGTCTCCATCTCCTGCGGTAGCTGCGCCTTTCTTTCTGGCGTTCCTGCGCCTGCTCATCAGACATCAGCTTTGGAATGAAGGCCTCCGCAACATGCCCCTGACCTCTGGATTTAATGTAAACCGCGCCAATCACCGAGAAAATCACAGCTCCAATGAGGTTGACGAACAAATCTTCCATTGTGTCGACAAGACCGTTATCTAAATATCCGGAAATTTCCAGCTCCGCTTCTTCCCCGTTGATAGTCCCGTAAATGACCGTTCTGGTGATATCATCCACCCGGACGGCTTTATTTCTGCCCGTTTCATCCAGCTGCTCGGAAATCATGGTGCTAAGGATAGTGCCCTTCTGCCCGTCTGATCCAATCGTGTTGTCCAATGTATACTCTGTAAATTCCCAGCAAACGCCTATGGTCATTGAAAAACAAAATGCAACGAACGCCACAAAAATGGGTGACATACTCAGGTTTATTCTAGGGCTCTTATTAAGAACGTCAATGAGTGCAATACCTATTGCTGCCATTAAAAATCCGGTAATCGTGTGGAGAATCAAATCCCAGGACGGGATATAATAATAAAACTGGGAAAGCTTTCCGAGGATGTATCCTGAGAAAATAAAGAGCACCACCACTATCTCCAAGGCGGTAGGCAGTTCAATCTTCAATCGCTTTTCAATAACAGACGGCAGCATGAGAAACGCAAGGGTCATTACGCTGTAGAGCACATAATCCCAATCCTTGTTAACAATGCCATATATCAAAAAGCCAATTACAATAAGACGTATTGCTGCATAAACGATAATGACCGCTTTGAATGACCTTTCTCTTCTTGCGTCCATTCAATCACTCGATTCATGTATTATTCTGTAGGAGACGGCGTTGGTGTTGCCGGCGTTGGCGTTGGCGTTGCCGGTGTTGGCGTTGGCGTAGGTGTGACCTTAACCTGGAACACCACATACAGAGTATGGTCCCCGGTCACATTGGAAAATGTGTAGCTGTTAACTGCCCCAACACTCGTTCCGTCTACCTTGACTTCACGCACTTCATAACCCTCATTGGGTGTTATAGCAAAGGTTTTGCTCTCATTTTCAGGAACAGTAACAAGGCCCTTCGGACTGACAGTTCCGCCTGCTCCACTGGTTACTGTAATACTATATCCCGTGGGGCTCGGCGAGGGTTCTGCACCCTTGGAAACAATAACGGTGACTATGTCGCCTTCCTTTAAGACTGTTCCGTTCTCCGGCGTCTGAGAAATAATCTGGCCCTCAGGTTTATCGCTGTATTGGTCGGCCGCCCTTGCAATGAGCAGACCTACGATACTTAGCTCACGGTTGGCCTGATCATAGGTCTTACCAACAATGTATGGAACCTTTGCTTCTTTATCGGATGTGGGTTGGCTCTCGTCTCTGCCTTTGGAGATAGTGAGCATAACGGTGTCTCCGTCTTTAACTATCTTGCCTTCCTTAACGCTCTGCTGTATTACAGAACCTTCAACAACGGTGTCGCTAAAGTCTTCCTGTCTGGTAACCTTGAGTCCCATCTCCGTAAGGAGGGTTGTTGCATGTTCCTCAGTAAGGTTAATGACAGAGGGCATGGTTTTCTTTTCGCCGTCTTTGCTGAAATCAAAAGCCCCGCTCATAATCGCCAGAACAAGAGTTAAAACCGCCAAAAGGGCTACTGCGCTAACAATAAACATTCTTTTGGTATTCTTCTGCCTTTGTTTTGGCGACGGTCTGGATGCCTCTCTATCCCGATTCTGGACAGGTGGAGTTCTACGAACGGGCATTGGTGCCGGTTCGCTGCTGACCGGCTGCTTCTCAACCGGTTTAAACGCCTGTGTTTCGTCAGGGTATGACACCGTTTTCCACGTACTTGTGCGGAAAATATCGTCATCACCCGCCTTGGATATATCCAACTCAGGGGCCTTCTCAATAAAATCCTGAGCTGAGGTAATTTGGGTAATAGGCGTAAAACCCTCCATACCGGCAAAAGCATCTTTTGTCGGCGGAGTTTCAGTTTTAGTCGGAGTTTCGTCCGGAAGTATGTAGTAGACCGCACCACAGACCGGACATTCGCATTCTCCGAAATCAACGGTCATGGTCGTTCCACATTTTTTGCAAACGAGTGTTTTCATGGGAATTCCTCCAAATAGGTTTTATATGCTCGGATACTTTATTGCACCCGACAAACCATTACTGTATTTTAACACATATTGCAAGGGTTTTCAATAAATTAACAACGCATATAAATTTGTTCACAAGCCCTTAAACTGTGGTATAATAGCCGCAAGGCGGCTATTATACTTGAAATCGGCCATTTTCTCTCCCCGCTTTGCGGGGTAACCGAAAATGATGCCGACATTATACCACAGGCGCAAAGCGCCGTTGTGGTATATGTGTTTAAATCATGTATAATGATTGCAGGGCAATCATTATACCATGATACGATTTCCACAGGAGGTTGGGCTATGAAAACAGCACTCATAACCGGCGGTTCCCGTGGCATTGGCGCAGCAATTGCCTTTGCTCTTGCCAACGACGGCTATCGCGTTGTTGTTAACTATGAAAAAAGCGAGGATGCCGCAAAGCGGGTTGCTTTCGCCTGCGGCGGGGTCGCTATTCGTGCGGATGTCTCTGATATGGATCAGGTCTGCCGCATGTATGACGAAATTGGCGGCGCAGATGTTCTCATTTGCAACGCCGGTATAGCCGATTATGGCCTTTTTGCAGAGACTGATTACGATTCTTGGCGCAGACTTTTTGCTGTAAATGTTGATGGGGCTTATAACTGCATTCAGGCCGCATTACCCCAGATGATCCATAAAAAGGACGGTGTTATTATTACTGTTTCTTCTATTTGGGGTGTGTGCGGCGCATCTTGCGAGGCAGCCTATTCTTCCTCAAAGGCCGCCCTGATAGGCCTTACAAAATCTCTTGCCAAGGAGCTCGGCCCTTCAAAAATACGGGTCAACTGTATTGCTCCGGGTGTAATTGATACGGACATGCTCTCAAACCTCTCTGACTGGGACAAGAACGAGCTGTGCCAACAGACGCCCTTGATGCGTCTCGGAACGCCTGAGGACGTTGCTGACTTGGCTGCATTTCTCGTTTCAGACAAGTCTCGCTTTATCACCGGTCAAATAATCGGGGTCGATGGTGGCTTCGGGTTGTAGGCAAACAAATTACAGAGGGTATCGCAAACGCGATACCCTCTTTTTCATTCAAATAAATCCGCAACCTGCAGAATATAACTTGGAAGCGCCCCCTCAAAGTCCACACCAAAACGCCTTGGAGTGCCACGTTTCACAGTTCTGGCTATACAATCGCCTACAAGGGCAATTGCAGCCTCTGTTGCATTTTGAAGGCTCGCCCCGCGGATCGTCAGCGCTGAGAATGCGGATGCGAAAATATCTCCCGTACCGTAGAAAACACCCGGCGCATTAGGACGAACGGCAAGACATCTCTCCCCTGTTTTCATGTTGCAGGTTTCAACGCCCACCGTCTCCGCGTTGGGGCAAACTCCGGTTATGGCGACGATGCCATGACAAAGTTCACCCAGCCCCGCAAAGAGTCTGGAAATATATTCCTCCTCATGAGGGCCTGCCATATACGGCATTCCGGTCAACAGGGCCGCTTCCGTAATGTTGGGTGTGATGATGTCCGCACGCTTGCAAAGGTCACGAAAGGCAAGACACATCTGCTCATCATGATTGCTATAATAAACGCCGTTATCTGCCATAACAGGATCAACAATTATCTTTGTTTTTTCGCCGGCTAAAATATCTATTACCTTTGAGAGGGTTTCCGCCTGCTCCGCAGAAGCAAGGTATCCGGAGTAAATGCCGTCAAACTCCGCGCCCGTTGCCCTCCAGTGAGATGCGATGGGCCTCAAATCATCAGACAAATCCCGAAAAGTGAAGCCCGAAAACTCTCCTGTGTGGGTAGACAGCAGTGCTGTGGGCAAGCAGGCGCATTCCACACCGCTTGCGGATATTATGGGCAGCGCAACGGTTAGGGAGCATTTTCCCAAACCGGAAATATCATGTATTGCCGCTATACGTTTTAACTCTTCCATGTCTTGCTTTCCTCTCTGACCGGGTATCTGCATTGCATCCGCTACATTCTACCACTATTGTTGTCAATTGGAAAGAAAAAAATGGGCACGCAATTCATTCATCTTTTGCGTGCCCATTTAAATTTTTAGCTTCGAAGCTTAACCGTTTTATCTTTGGGGAAGATAGGTGGTGGGATCAACGGATTGTCCGTCTAGGGTCATCTTAAGACAAAGATGGGGGTTTTCCGCAGTCTCTCCGGGCGCGGTTGTACCCACAGAACCGATAACTTCGCCTGTTGATACATTATCGCCCACATAGACGGTGGGAACTGCAGCCAAGTTGGAATAGATACTGCGCAGGCCGCCGGCGTGCTCAATGACAACTGTCATGCCGCCCATGTCGTCCATCTCAACGCTTTCAACTACACCGGCGCTGATTGCAAGCACCTGAGTTCCCAGAGTTGCAGCAATATCAATGCCGTCATGAATTCGCCAGTCACCCAGCTTTTCATTGAAGATGAGGGCCGCAACTGAATAGGGCAAATCAATTTCGCCTTCCAGGGGCCAAATCATTTGGGCCGCTGCTGCATCTTCTGCAGACTGCTCGTTCCAAACATCGGTATCTTCTACCTTTGCATCATCGTCAAGACTTGCAGGTTCTTCAGGATACTGCTCCAAAGTGCTCTCGTCAATGTCAGGGGGAACAACAGACATATTGCTGTCATTATTGTTGTCCTGACTTGCCAGAACCTCGTTGGTGTATTCGTCTACATCAGCCAGCCTGTCCGAAAGCAGGTAATAAGTGGATACACCTATCACCGCAATGCACAGGACAAGGACTATGTAGAAGCCCTTTCCGGCAAAGAATTTGTCAAGCTTTTGGTTGAAGCTCTTTTTCTCGCTCATGTTAACCTCCTTAAATAGAAAAATGGTGTTTCCATGGCTAGTTTTGCCTAAGGAAACACCATTTATACCCTTTTTGGAGGTTTATTTTGTAATTTATGCCGTTTTTTACTTAATACTGGTAAAAGTAGCATTTCCAGGATACTGCGCAACGTCAAAAAGCTCCTCCTCAATGCGCAGAAGCTGGTTGTACTTTGCAACGCGATCAACACGGCTGGGTGCACCGGTCTTGATCTGCCCCGCATTAACGGCAACGGAAATGTCGGCGATGGTCGTGTCCTCAGTTTCACCGGAACGGTGGGAGATAACCGTTGTGTATCCCGCTCTGTGTGCCATCTGGATAGCATCCAGAGTTTCAGTCAGAGTACCGATCTGGTTTACCTTGATTAGAATGGAGTTTGCAACGCCCAGCTCAATGCCCTTCTTAAGGCGTGTGGAGTTTGTAACGAACAAGTCGTCTCCAACCAGCTGAATCTTGCTGCCAAGAGCGTCGGTGAGCATCTTCCAGCCCTCCCAGTCCTCTTCTGCCATACCGTCTTCAATGGAGATAATGGGGTACTTCTCACAGAAGCCGACCCACATGTCAACCATGTCTTGTCTTGTCATTACTATGCCGCGCTTAGGCAGATGGTAGCAACCGTCCTTCTCGTCAAACCACTCGGAAACTGCGGGGTCCATAGCAATTTTAAAATCAACGCCGGGTTCATAACCGGCAAGCTTAATAGCTTCAACAAGAGCCTTGAGCGCGTCTTCATCGGAGGCAAGGTCAGGTGCGTAACCGCCCTCATCACCGACACCGGCGGAGGAGACGACCTTTTTAAGTGTGTGGAAAACTTCAGCGCACATACGCAGTGCTTCCTTGAAGTCGGGAGCGGAAACGGGCATTACCATGAATTCCTGGATGTCAACACTGTTTGAAGCGTGAGCTCCGCCGTTAAGAACGTTCATCATGGGTACGGGCAGGGTTTTTGCGTTAACGCCGCCGATGTAGGAATAAAGCGTCATTCCCAGAGCTTCGGCAGAGGCTCTTGCGCAGGCAAGAGAAACACCCAGAATCGCGTTAGCACCTAAACGTGTTTTGTTGGCAGTGCCGTCCAGCTCGATGAGGAGCTTATCAATAGAAGCCTGATCCAGGGCGTTGAGTCCCATAAGCACTTCGCAGATTTCTTCATTAACATTGTTTACAGCCTGAAGGACACCCTTGCCCATATAGCGGGTCTTATCCCCGTCACGAAGCTCGCAGGCTTCAAAAATTCCGGTGGATGCGCCGGAGGGAACCGCTGCGCGTCCCACAGTACCGTCGTCCAAGGTCACCTCAACTTCAAGTGTGGGGTTCCCTCTGGAATCCAGGATCTCACGGGCGCGGACATCAACGATTTCAAGATAAGTGTTTACTAGCATAGTCTTTCTCCTTTATACCTAGTTGTTTTTTGTTCTCATTTTGTATTGTTCTGCTTTTTACTGAACTATCAGGCTCTCGCCTGTCATAAGCTGAGGTTTCTCAATACCCATAAGGGTGAGCATGGTGGGTGTAATGTCTGCAAGGCGACCTGTGCGCAGTTTTATATCCGCACCGCAAACAATAAGCGGCACGGCGTTTGTTGTGTGGGCAGTATTCGGTTCGCCGTCCGGCTCTGCCATGCAATCGGCATTGCCGTGGTCAGCAGTTACCAGAGTCACTCCGCCCATCTCTGAAACAGCTTCTGCAATACGCCCAACGCAGGTGTCAACGGTTTCAACCGCCTTTATTGCAGCGGACATAACGCCCGTGTGCCCGACCATGTCACAGTTTGCAAGGTTGCAGATGATAACGTCGTACTCGCCGCTAAGAATGGCGGCAACACACTTTTCCGTCACCTCATATGCGCTCATTTCCGGTATCAAATCGTAAGTGGGAAATTCCTTGGAGGAGGGCACCAGAATTCTGCTTTCTCCGGGGAAGACCTTCTCAACACCTCCGTTGAAGAAGAAGGTGACGTGGGCGTATTTTTCCGTTTCCGCAATTCTGAGCTGGGTCAGCCCAAGCTGGCTCACATACTCGCCGAAGGTATCCTCAAGAGATTCCGGCGGAAACGCGACGGGGAGCTTTGTAAGCGCCTCGTCGTAGCGCGTGGTGCAAACGTAGTGCAGTGGAAAACAGCCGTTCTTTCTGGGAAAACCGTCAAAATCCTCCAGCGTGAGAGCATAGGTGATCTCTCTTGCCCTGTCAGGGCGGAAGTTAAAGAAAATAAGACTGTCACCGGGCTTAATCAGGCCCGCCTCATCGCAGACAACCGGCTCCATGAATTCATCTGTTACACCGGCCGCGTAGCTTGCTTCAATTGCAGCAACGGGGTCGGCATTTACGGGTGCTTCGCCGAATACCAAGGTGTTATACGCCTTCTCCAGCCTGTCCCAACGCTTGTCTCTGTCCATGGCATAAAATCTGCCCTGAACGGTTGCAACCGAACCGATGTCATATTCCGCTATGGTTCGTACCAAGTCGCGCATGAATCCTGCCGCGGAAGATGGGCCAACATCGCGGCCGTCCAAAAAGGCATGGATATATACTTGGGTAAGTCCCCTGCGTTTTGCCATTTGGAGCAAGGCATAGAGATGAGTTATGTGGCTGTGGACTCCGCCGTCGGAAAGCAGTCCCATTAAATGCAGGCTGCTGCCATTTCTGCGGCAATCATCCATGGCGTCGGCAAAAGCGGAGTTTTCAAAAAAGCTTCCGTCCTCAATTGCGTTAGAAATGCGGGGAAGCATTTGAAAAACCATTCTGCCTGCACCGATGTTTGTGTGCCCAACTTCGCTGTTACCGATTTGACCGTCCGGCAGACCGACGTCACGTCCGGAGGCGGACAGGGTCGTGTTGGGACAGTTTGCAAAAAGCTCGTCCAAAACCGGAGTATACGCTTTTGAGATCGCGTTGCATTCACTGTCCTGCGCCAAACCGAAGCCATCCATTATTACGAGGGCTGTCGGGATTTTCTTCATTAGTTAGTCCTTTCCGTTTCCCTTGCCTGATTCAACCTTTGAAACTGCGTTGATTATTTGGAGGAATTCCGCGGGCTTGATGGATGCTCCGCCGATAAGGCCGCCGTCGATATCGGGCATTGACAAAAGTTCCTCTGCATTGGAGCCCTTCATAGAGCCGCCATAGAGCACACTGATGCCTCTGGCAAATCTTGCGCCGTACTTTTCGCGGATGACACGGCGAATGTATTCACAGACCTCCTGCGCCTCCTCAGGCGAAGCGGTTTTTCCTGTACCGATTGCCCAAATAGGCTCATAGGCGATAACGCAATGCTTAACCTTGTCATTGGGAATAAAGGATAGCGCCGCTATCAGCTGACAGGCAACGTGCTGCATGGTAACGCCACGCTCACGCTGCTCTAAGCTCTCGCCTACACAGATGATGGGGATCATGCCGTTTTCAATTACGTTTGCAGCCTTCTGTCCCACAGTAAAATCGCTCTCACCGTGATATTCACGGCGCTCGCTGTGCCCGACAATAACGTACTTAACACCAAGGTCTGTGAGCATTTCTGCCGCAACTTCGCCCGTATAAGCACCGAAGCCGTGTTCGCTGACATCCTGTGTTCCAACTGACAGGCGGCTGTCCTTCAAGGAGCGGCGAAGAGAAGAAATATGCGTTAAGGGAACGCAAAGAACTGTTTCGCAGCTCTTGCTGTTGGGCAGGGATGACCGAACCAGTTCAACAAAGGGCTTAACCTCCGAGGGGAGAAGGTTCATCTTCCAGTTTCCTGCGATAATCGCTTTACGGTACTTTTTGTTCATCTTAATATCCTCCTATTTATCTAGTAGACATGCAACTCCGGGAAGCTCGATTCCCTCGAGAAATTCCAGAGATGCTCCGCCGCCGGTGGAAATGTGGGTTATCTTATCGCCAAAGCCCATTTGTTCAACGGCAGCCGCGCTGTCACCGCCGCCGACTATTGTAACTGCGCCGGAGTCGGCAAGCGCCTGAGCAATGGCTTTTGTGCCCTCTGCAAAGGCCGGGAATTCAAAAACACCCATAGGCCCGTTCCAAACAACAGTGCCTGCGTTTTTTACGGCTGCTTTGAAAAGCTCGATAGTTGCAGGGCCGATATCCAGACCCATCCATTCAGATGGGATGTGGTCGGTGTCAACAATAAGCTTGTCGCAATCGGCTGCAAAGTGGCTGCCTGCCGCGACATCAACAGGAAGAAGAAACATAACGTCTTTTGCGAGGGCTTTATCCATCAGTTCCTTTGCAAGCTCTATCTTATCCTCTTCCAGCAGGGACTTGCCAACTTCCTTGCCCATCGCTTTAAGGAAGGTGTAGGCCATTCCGCCGCCTATTATAATTGTATCAGCCTTATCGATTAGATTTTTAATAACGCCTATTTTGTCCGAGACCTTTGCTCCGCCCAAGATTGCAACGAAGGGGCGCTTGGGGGCAGACAGGGCGCTGCCCATAATAGACAGCTCCTTTTCAACCAAGAATCCTGCATATGCGGGCAGATAGTCTGCAACACCGGTGGTTGAGCAGTGGGCTCTGTGAACACTGCCGAAGGCATCGGAAACGTATATCTCACCAAGAGCTGCCAGTTTTTTAGAAAACTCAGGCTCGTTCTTTGTTTCTCCCTTATCGAAGCGGACATTTTCAATGAGCATAATTTCGCCGTTTTTCAGTGAGTTTGCCTTTTTCTGAGAGTCCTCTCCCGCTACGTCTGCAGCGAAGGGCACGGGCATTCCCAGAAGCTCGGAGAGCCGCTTGGCCACCGGAGCCAGAGTCAGGCGTTCTACGACCTCGCCCTTAGGTTTTCCAAGATGAGAGCAGGCCACCACTCTTGCGCCTTGCTCCAAGAGATATTTTATAGTCGGAAGTGAGGCTACAATACGTTTATCACTGGTGATCTCTCCGGTCTGCTTGTCCTGGGGTACGTTAAAATCACAGCGGAGCAGTACCCTTTTCCCGCAGACGTCAACGTCTGTAACCGACTTCTTACTGTAGTTCATAATAATTCCTCCAATTTATCCTTTATTTATTGTTCTTTCATTAAGCCGGCATCGATCAGTCCCGGAAAGCCTTGCTGCCTTAATGCCTCGTAGCAGATAACTGCAACGCTGTTTGAAAGGTTAAGACTTCGGAGAGTGTCCCTCATAGGAATTCTAATGCACCGATCCTTATATTTTTCCAGCAGCTCCATAGGCAGCCCGGCTGTCTCCTTGCCGAACATTAGCTTGACCTCGCCGGAAAAATCTGCTTGATGATAACTTTGTGGTGCTTTTGTGGTAGCTAAAAACAGGTTGTCGTCTCCGTTTTTTTCAAAATACTCATCAAGGTTTTTATAAACAAAAACACTCAGTTTATCCCAATAATCCAAGCCCGCCCTTTTCAGATACTTGTCCGAAATATCGAAGCCGAGGGGTTCAATCAGATGCAGCCTTGCACCGGTTACCGCACAGGTACGGGAAATATTCCCCGTATTTGCCGGAATCTCCGGCTCTACCAGAATAATATCGATCATGGTTTTCCTCGGTTTTTTGTGGGATTAGATAAAATATTTGTTACCTTGCTCCTCTTTTTGTACGAGTCGTTCGTACAAGTTAATTATAGTCGAAAATGTTTAATAAATCAACTGTTTTTTGGAAGTTTCCGTACTTTTTATTGAGAGATTTTCTTTTCTTTGCAGTTTTCCCTGCAAAAACTTTTTGTCTTTTAGTTTACATAATATTGACTTTATCCTACTTGCTTTTTGTTTTTCCGGGTATTATAATAATATATGTTCAAATCAACCAAATTAACCCCTGTACGGTTTGTCTGAAATGACCGAACAAGTTTGTTCCATATATTAAAAGGAGATCGTCGTGGCTGAAAACAAAAATGCAATTTCTCCAAGCACTTTGTTCATCGTTATCCCATGCTTTAACGAGGAGGAAGCTCTTCCGGAAACAACAAGACGTCTTCGTGAGAAGATGCGCTCCCTTATGGAAGCCGGATCGATCCGGGACGATAGCCGTATAATGCTGGTTAACGACGGCTCAACTGACCGTACCTGGGAACTGATTTGCGCCCTTAATCGGGCCGACAAGCTCTTTTGCGGCGTTTCACTCAGCCGTAACAGAGGTCACCAGAATGCCCTGCTGGCCGGCCTGATGACCGCCATGGACAGGGCGGATGTTACTATATCCATGGATGCCGACCTGCAGGACGACATTAACGCTGTTGACGAAATGCTCGAACACTATTATGACGGTTGCGAAATAGTTTACGGTGTGCGCTCCAGCCGCGAGAAAGACAGTTTCCTTAAGCGGTGCACCGCCGAGGGTTATTATAAACTGCTTGCCGGACTGGGTGGCGAGGTTGTTTTCAACCATGCCGACTACCGTTTGATGAGTAAAACCGCCTTACGCGCCCTCTCCCAGTATGCAGAGGTTAATCTTTTCCTCCGCGGGATTGTCCCCATGCTGGGCTATAAGACCGCCACTGTTGAGTACTCCAGAGGAGAGCGTATTGCGGGAGAGAGCAAGTATCCCCTTAAAAAAATGCTTTCCTTGGCTTCCGAGGGTATCACTTCTCTGAGTATAAAACCGATCCGCGCCGTCCTTTGGACGGGGCTTGCCTCTCTGGCCCTTGATTTTATCCTGTTGCTCTTATTCATTGTTCAGGCCATTTGCGGGGCGGACTTCAGCATTTCCCAAACTATCCTCCTTGTGGTCATTTTAATGGGCGGACTTGTTTTGACCGGCATCGGCATTGTTGGTGAGTATGCCGGAAAGATTTATCTTGAAACCAAGAGGCGTCCGGCGTATTTTATCGAAAAGATTGTTGAATAATA
>CAZHCB010000038.1:0-14282 GCA_964530935.1 uncultured Oscillospiraceae bacterium | reverse complement strand
AACAGCATTTAAGCCTCCCTTTTGGGAGGCTTTTTTATTGAAGGAATAAAAAGGGCATCTCGACGGAGATGCCCTTCGGACGATGAGTCACGGGGGAGACCACCCCGTCCCTGCGGGACACCCCTCCGAGGAGGGGAATGGACGATGTTGGTGTTATTTAAGAAGTCCCTGCTCCATAAGAGCCTTAACCTTGATAGGCAAACCATAGAGGTTAATGAAGCCCTCGGCATCCTTCTGGTTATAATCGCTCTGGCCGAAGGTGGCAATGTCTTCGGAATACAGAGAATAGGGGGAGGAGACTGAGGCGTTTATCATATTGCCCTTGTAGAGCTTAAGCTTAACAGTACCGCTGACGTTTTGCTGAGTGGAATCGACAAAGGCGTCCAGAGCCTCACGCAGGGGTGTAAACCACTGTCCGTTGTAAACCAGCTCCGCATAAGTGACGGCCAGCTGCTCTTTAAGGTGAGCGGTCTGCTTGTCAAGGCAGAGGGTTTCCAGCACCTGGTGCGCATAGTACAAAATCGTACCGCCCGGAGTTTCGTAAACGCCGCGGCATTTCATGCCCACAAGACGGTTTTCAACGATGTCGAGGATGCCTATGCCGTTTTCGCCGCCCAGCTTGTTGAGTTTCCAGATGATGTCCGAGACTTTCATCTTTTCACCGTCAACCGCAACGGGAGTCCCCTTGTCAAACTCTATTTCAACGTAAGTCGGCTTGTCAGGCGCCATTTCCGGAGAAACGCCCATCTCAAGGAAACCCGCCTTGTTGTATGTGGGCTCGTTTTTGGGATCTTCAAGGTCAAGCCCCTCATGGCTCAGATGCCAGATATTCTTGTCCTTTGAGTAGTTGGTTTCACGGTTGATCTTGAGAGGAATGTTGTGGGCTTCCGCGTACTCGATCTCTTCGTCACGGCTCTTAATGTCCCACTCTCTCCAAGGGGCTATGATCTTCATCGTGGGAGCCAGAGCCTTGATGGTCAGCTCAAAACGCACCTGATCGTTGCCCTTGCCTGTGCAGCCGTGACAGATTGCGTCAGCGCCCTCTTTGAGGGCAATATCCACAAGACCCTTTGCAATGCAGGGTCTGGCTGTGGATGTTCCCAGCAGATACTGTTCATACTTTGCACCGGCTTTTATGGTGGGCACTATGTAATTATCGGCGTAGTCATCCACCAAATCCAAAACATAGAGCTTGGAAGCGCCCGTTTTCAGAGCCTTCTCTTCAAGACCTTCAAGCTCGTCTGCCTGACCCACGTTTCCGGAGACTGCAATAACCTCGCAGCCGTAGTTCTCCTTAAGCCATGGGATGATGATAGATGTGTCAAGACCGCCGGAATATGCTAAAACGCACTTTTTAATATCGCTCATTGTATTTCCTCCAAGTAATCACTCAAGTAATAAATATAAACGGATTATATCACCCGGTTTTGCATATTGCAATAGTGATAATGCAAAAATATTTGCTAATTCTTGAATATTTGTTGTGATTTATGCAGTAACACACAATAATGATGAATATTGTGAATAGATTGAAAACAGTCCGAGGATATGATAAAATTATAGAACAATTCGTACACAAGAGAAAAGGGACTGTTGGGATGTCAAGAGAGAGCGCACACGAACATTTGATAAAACGTGGCTTCGGCGAACGTATCCGTGAATACACTGTATCCACCGCGACTGTTGATTTGGCAGCGCAGGCAGTCGGCGTTATTCCGGCGAGAATCGCCAAATCCATTTGTTTGAAAGACGGCGGCAGCTGCATTTTGATTGTTGCCGCAGGAGATGCAAAAATAGACAACCGCAAATTTAAGGATAGGTTTTCCATGAAGCCCACTATGCTGGGCGCAGACGATGTTCTCCGTCTTGTGGGTCACGCTGTGGGCGGGGTCTGCCCCTTTGGTATTCCCCCGGAAATCCCCGTTTATATTGACGAGTCGCTCAAGCGTTTTGAGTCGGTCTTCCCCGCCGTGGGCAGCGCCAGCACCACGATTGAGCTTACGATAGATGAAATTTTTGACGTTTCAGACGCCCGGGAATGGGTGGATGTATGCAAGCTGCCCGGAGACTCGCAATGAGTGTTTGCAAGCTGTGTCCAAGAAACTGCTCAGTTGACCGGACCGCCGGTGAAATGGGCTTTTGCCGTCAGGGTGAGCTGCCTGTTATTGCCAGAGCCGCCCCTCACTTCGGTGAAGAACCCTGCATCAGCGGAACTCGCGGCAGCGGTACGGTTTTCTTCTCCGGCTGTAATTTGCAGTGCCTGTTCTGCCAGAACCGTGAAATCAGTTTTGGCGGTGTCGGCCGGGCAGTTTCAGTGATGCGTCTGGCGGATATTTTCAAGGAGCTGGAAGCCTTGGGTGTACACAATATCAATCTGGTAACCCCGACACATTTTACCCCGGCTGTTATTGACTCTCTGAAAATTGCCAAGCCGGGCATTCCGGTTGTTTGGAACAGCTCCGGCTACGAGAGTGTGGAAACACTTAAGAAGCTTGAGGGTCTGGTGTCGATTTACATGCCGGACTATAAGTACTCTCTTTCCGCAAGCGGAAAACAGTTTTCCGGCGCGGAAGATTACCCAGAAACGGCAAAGGCCGCCATACTTGAGATGTACCGTCAAGTCGGAAGCTTCCGGCTGGATGAGGACGGGCTTATGAGAAGCGGTGTGCTTATCCGCCACCTGATGCTCCCCGGCGGGCTGGAGGATACTCTGGATGTTATCGACTGGGTGTCGGGAGCCTTTCCCAAAAACGCCGTTATGTTCAGCCTCATGAGCCAGTTCACGCCAATGGCGCGCTGTCCCGAGTCTCCGGCTCTGGAGCGGACAATAACCGAGAGCGAGTACCAAAAAGCCCGGAAATATTTGAAGCTTGCCGGCATTGAATGCGGCTATGTGCAGGAGCTTTCCGCTGCCTGTGATGAGATGATACCGGATTTTGATTTAAGCGGAGTTTAAGGTGACGCAAAAGAATGAAAGGAGAAAGAAAAAATGGCTTTGGAAATTGGGCAGATATTCAAGTGCGAAATGGTCGTTGAAAAGCAGCATAGCGTCTGTATGCCCGGGCTTGATGATTTTGCCGTACTGTCAACACCCAGCATGATAATGCTGATGGAACAGGCTTGCAACCAGTGCATGCAGCCCCAGCTTGACCGGGGCTGTGCCAGCGTGGGCGTTCATGTGGACATTTATCACGATGCCTCGGCAATGGTGGGGCAAACAGTTTGGGCGCAGGGAGAAATAACCGCAGTCGAGGGACGCAAGGTCAGCTTCAAAGTAACCGCCGGTGATGAAAGCGGCGAAATCGGCCACGGCACACATGAGCGCCGCATAATTAACCCCTACAAAATGATGGGTCTTGAGCCCCCAAGCGGCGATTAGTTTTGAAGTTTTAGTTGACAGGCAGAAAAAACCGTGCTTATAATAGCAACAAGCAAATAATATTTTAAAGGCCATGATGAGGAATAGTAAGCGTCCAGCGATTTTAGAGAGGAGCCGTTTGGTGAAAGGCTCTATCAGCGAAACGCCGAAGCCGCCTTTGAGCTGTGGACGGAAAGCATTCTTTTTTGTTAGTACGCTCCAACGGAGCTCCACCGTTACAGGGAGTTCGGCATACGACCGACCGTCGTGCGCCGTGTGAGAGCGGAGTTTTCTCCGAATTTAGGTGGTAACACGGACAACATTGTTCGCCCTAAGCATATCTTTTAGATAAGCTTAGGGCGTTTTTTTGTTAAAGTGAAAAGAAACGGGAGGTAAATATTATGAAGGAATTTAAAAAATCATGCAAGCTGGACAACGTTGCGTATGATGTTCGCGGTCCGGTTCTGGATGAAGCCATGGCGATGGAGGCAGCCGGACATAAAATACTTAAGCTCAACATCGGAAACCCTGCCGCATTCCAATTTGAAGCTCCTGAATGCATAATCAGCACCATGACAAACACACTGACGGTCTCCGAGGGCTACTCCGATTCCAAGGGCATTATGGTTGCCCGGGAAGCGATTGCCGCCTATGCCAAGAAAAAGGGTCATGAGGGTGTCACGGTTAACGACGTCTACACCGGCAACGGGCTTTCCGAGCTGATCTCCATGTGCATGCAGGCGCTTTTGGACACCGGGGACGAGATCCTCATCCCCTCTCCCGACTATCCTCTCTGGACCGCGGCGGCCACTCTGGCGGGCGGAACTGTCGTTCACTACGTGTGCGACGAGCAAAGTGACTGGATGCCCGACATTGCGGACATCCGCAAAAAGGTCACTCCCCGCACAAAGGCTATTGTTATCATTAACCCCAACAACCCCACCGGTGCGATTTACAGTGACGATTGTTTGCTGGAGATCGCCCGGATAGCAAGAGAGAACGGTTTAATCATCTTTGCCGATGAGATTTATGACAGGCTTCTTATGGACGGAGCGACCCACTCTTCTATCGCCGCCCTTGCCCCCGACCTGTTTTGCGTTACTCTCAACGGGCTTTCAAAATCCCACCTTATTGCCGGTTACCGTATTGGTTGGATGACTCTCTCGGGAGATAAAAAACGCGCTAAGAGCTACATTGAGGGGCTTAACATGCTCTCTTCCATGCGTCTTTGCTCAAACGTACCTGCGCAGCAGGCGATCAAACCGGCTCTGGAAAACCTTGACTCCAGTGATTATCTGCTAAAGCCCGGCGGAAGGATCTACGAACAGCGTAATCTGATCTGTGATGCGCTCAGCGCCATCGACGGCATAAGCGTTGTTAAACCAAAAGCCGCGTTCTATGTTTTTCCGAAGATCGATATTAAGAAGTTTAACATAACAAACGACGAGCAGTTTGTTCTGGACTTCCTCAGGGAAAAGAAGGTTCTTCTGGTTCACGGCGGCGGCTTCCATTGGGACAGTCCCGACCACTTCAGAATTGTGTATCTGCCCGGTGTGGACGTACTGAAGCAGTCCACCGACAAGCTCGGTGAGTTCCTGACCACATACCGGCAGAAATAAAACAGTAACACCCTCCCGATTATGGATAGCCCCATAATCGGGAGGGTGTTACTGTTTGTGTCATCCGTGAGTTATTTACTGAATATTCAGCTTGTTTTTAAGCAGGTAGTGGGTGAGGATAAAGAAGCCCACCGCAAACACTATCATTAATCCTGTCAAGCTCCAGTAATATGGCTGGATGGCTGCTACGATATTGTTTATAGTTTCCGGAACAGAGCTTGATCCGTTCAACCCAAAGCTTCCTATATTGGTTCCTGTATAAAGGCCCGTGAGGAAAGCGGTCTGTATGATGGATGTGAAGACGCCCATGACCATATTAATAACAAAGTAGAAGCCGATACCTGCGGCCAGCTTGTGCTTCTGGGAAACAACGCCGCCGATTACCAGAGCGAGGTAAATCTGAAGAACACTGACGCCAACGGAAATAATGATCAAGAAAATCATTTCAATAATAAGAACCGTTATTCCGCTGGAATAGTTGGCCGATAACATTCTAAAGAACTGCCCTATGCCCCGGAAGATCTCAGGGTTTGCAAACCCGCTTGTGGTCGTTCCGAAAAGCAAGAAGATAAACAGGGAGAGCAGACCTACAACTGCGCTGATGACCAGCCAGATATAAGCTGTAATAACCTTTGACCACAAGAGATTACTTGTTGAAACAGGCAGGGTAAAAGTGAGATAACCCTCATTGGTCATAAAGTTTTTATAAAACCTTTGGAAAACGACAAAAGCTATGAAGAAAAATGCTGCGCAAATGGCTATGATAAGAATAGCGCTTAGTGCTACCGTTGCAGTCTTCATGAGCCCGACAATGAAATTATCTTCATACGAGGCGTAACTGGTGGCGGTAAAGCGGATGCCCAGAGTCGCCAGAATTGTTGCACCGATAATCGCAATACTTGTAGGGATAAGAATTCTGGAAAGCGCCTTAAAATCATGTTTAATCAGCTTGCCTAGCATCTGAACACCTCCCTAAAGTACTCGTCAATAGACTTGCCCAAATCTGCGCGCAGGCTATCCGTTGACGCATATGACACCACTTGACCCTCCTGAATGAACACAAACTCATCTAGGATCTTTTCTATATCTGAAATCAGGTGTGTGGAAATAATAACTGTTGAATCTTCACTGTAGTTTTTCAAAATCGTCCCCAGAATGTAGTCTCTGGCCGCGGGGTCAACGCCGCCGATAGGCTCATCAAGGAGATATACTCTTGCCCGGCGAGACATGACAAGAACCAGCTGGACTTTTTCTCTTGTGCCCTTTGAAAGGGTTTTCATACGGGCCTCGGCCGGAACATGGAGGCTCTCAAGCATTGAGATCGCCCGGTCATAGTCGAAATCCTCGTAGAAATCCCGGAAATAGTCAAGACACTGCAAAACTGTCATCCAATCGGGAAGATAGGTGCGTTCCGGCAGATAGGAAACAAGCGCCTTGCTCTCCGTTCCGGGCTTAAGCCCGCACACGCGTATTTCACCTTCGGTGGGGGTAAGCAAACCGCAAGCAAGCTTGATCAGTGTTGTTTTACCACTGCCGTTTGGCCCCAGCAAACCAATGATTTTCCCGGCCGGCAAAGAGAGGTTTAGGGCGTTGAGCGCATTTACATTGCCGTATTTTTTGCTCAACCCAACACATTCAATAACTGCGTTATCCATTCTCTTCCTCCTTTGACGCAACATCGGTTGCGATTTCGGCCGACTGTTTCTTAGAATAGCCGAGTCCCGCCATATTCTTCAGAAAATCAATAGTCAGAATCTCACCCTTGTTTGTTTTTGCCATAGCAATCCTCGCCTCATCTTGCGTTACAAATTTACCGGTCGTCCTTTGATTATCAATAAGTCCAACCGCTTCCAGTTCCGAAAGCGCCCTTTGCACCGTGTTAGGATTAACCGCTGCGATCTCGGCAAACTCCCGCACGCTGGGCAGCTTTTCGCCCATTTTGTATTTGCCGGTTAGAATGCCGGATACAATTTGATCCGAAAGCTGGATATATATGGGTCTGTCACTGGTAAATTGCCATTCCAAGCTATCACTGCCTTTCTGTCTTATTTCATTATGCTTTGTACTATTTCACTAATACACTAGCCATATAGTACAACACAGTTTTTCCTCTGTCAATAGTTTTTTCATTTTTTCTCAAAAAACAATCTCGAAGAGCAATTGTTACATTATGTTAGCTGAAGTTTACATAATAATTACATTGATTACACATTGTTTCAATCAGCAAATTAACATTGACCTATTTTTCGACAAGTTATATAATGGAAATATTGATTTCGACAGTATTTTGGGGGGTGTTATAGCAATGATAAAGCGCACAGTAATGGTGCTTCTTGCGGTCTTTCTCAGTTTTGCGCTTGTAACACCCGCTCTGGCAAATAATACCAAGATTGTGGCACTGACTTTTGACGACGGCCCATCAAGCACATTCACGCCTGTCCTCTTAGACGCTCTTGCGGCGCGAGAAGTTCGCGTCACTTTTTTCTTAGTCGGGTATAATCTTTCCGCTTATAAGGAAATTGCGCAGCGCGCCTTCGACGAGGGGCATCAGCTTTGCAACCACACCTATAATCACGCTTGGTTTTCAAAACTGACAGTTGCGGAAATGCAAGGTCAAATTGCCTCAAACGACGCGCTTATTCAGGAGATCACAGGCACTCCAAACGCCTTTCTCCGCGTACCCTACGGCGACTTAACCGCAAATGCAAAGGCGTATTCCGGTGTCCCCTTGATTCAATGGTCTGTCGATCCCACAAGCGGATATGCCAGCAAGCCTGAGGAAGAAATGTATGAGAATATAATAACCAACACAAAAGACGGCTCTATTATTCTCCTTCATGATACGAACGAAAAAAATCTAAACGTGGCAGTTCGCGCAATTGATACGCTTAAGGCCCAGGGATACCAGTTTGTTACTCTAAATGAGCTTTTCCGCCTGCGCGGTGTTCAGCCGGTGGCGGGGAGTGTATATTACAGCGTACCTGTCAGTGAAGCCGAAACCGCCTTTGACGAAGCAAACCTTGCTAACCACTGGGCGTACAGCTCCATTCAATATGTACTTAATAACGGCATTATGGGCAACTCCTCTACGGGTTTTGGCCCGAACCAATATCTCAGCCGGGCTGACGCGGCGTTCATGCTCTACAAAATGGCACAGTTAAACGGTAAGGATCTGCTGCTCGCCTCTCACACGGACGCAGACGATATAACGGCCTTTGCAGATATTCCGTCTGACGCCTGGTATTCTCAGGCCGTTGCCTGGTCCTGCGAAAACTCATTACTTGTCGGAGCAACCGAAACTTCCTTTAACCCCGGCGGTTGTTTGACAAAGGAAGAGTTCTACTCTCTTGTTGCCCGTCTGTATGCCAGCGAACTGCCGGTTTTAGACAGAAGTTTCACCCCGGCGGCGTATCCGGATGATTCATACATTGACTTGTGGGCACAAACCAGTGTTTCTCTTCTTCGTGAGCTGGGCTTTGTTTCCTTGAATGACCGGGAGATTTTCCGTCCCCTTGACAATATTACCAGAGCGGAGGCAGCAGAGCTTGCCGGCTTTGTTATGGGAATCGTTCCCGTATACGTCAAAACACCCTCTCCGGATAATAATCCCAGTTCCCCTGAACGCGCAGAAACAGTCACCCCGAAGAACGGACTGACTGTTTACGATTATCTGTTAATTTTATGTGTTTGCGGCCTGACCTTGTTTATTTTTCTCTCGGTTAAGATAACAAAGGTAAAACGCGCAGGCAGTGATATGGACAATAGTGAAAGCCGGGGTGGCAAGTCCCAGTCTGAAGACAGCCGCCCCCGCACTGATGCTGATAAGGTAAGCCACAGGCATTCTAATTAGGAGCGGCCCCAAAAGCGCATGTGCACAACATTCAATAGTAAAATAGAGGTAGACATGCTTTTTGCATGTCTACTTTTTTATGCATTAACATGAAAAAAACAGTGCGCCGGAAAAACCGGCGCACTGCCAAATTTACGCTTATAGCTCTCGACTTGTCCTATAGATTCCCCTGACGGTGAGAACTCAGGATTCGATAGCTTATAACGCCTTTTAAGACTTAGCCAAGTCTTGCGTTTGCAGCGTCGATGAACTCCTGGATCTTTGCTTCAGGAATCTTAGCAGCAGGGGTCTTAGCAATCTTGCCGAGGGTGAAGCCCTTAGCCATCTTCATCATGGGGTTCTTGGAAGTTCCAGGAATGATTTCGTCCATGATTGCTACTGCTTCGGGATTGGCGAGGATGTCGCCTACGACTGTATCCATGCTAAATGCCATAATAATGACCTCCAAAATTTTATTACGTCGCAAATCACTCACCCTAAAAGAAAAAGCGCCGTCAGGATCACTGCTTTCGCTAATATGGCTGCGGACTTGCTGACGTGTCGGTATTATATACCGACCTTTGTCGGGAGTATTCACTCGACTGCTTAAAGGGTATCACGGCTGCATAAATGTGTCAATTGTCCAAAACCACAAAATATACACTCATAACGGGATAAAATGCACAATTCAGAACTATTTTTGCTTAATAAGGCGTGATTTTAGCAATTCTATGCCTTTTCCAAACTTCCGCCGACAACAAGCAATTTTAATTTTCTCATTTTTTTGTACTTTTTAGGGCTAATTTCTGCAAATATCTAAATAAACAATAGTCATTGGAAATACGGGGGTGTACTGTTGTATTGCAAGGGGATTTGTGTTACTCTTAGTTTAGCCTGAGAAAAAGCTTCATCCGGAGGTGTCCCTATGTCATTAAGCGACCAAAGTCTGTCTCAATTTGCTGCTGATTTGGCATCAAATTCGCCCGCCCCCGGCGGTGGTGGGGCATCCGCCATGGTTGGCGCGCTGGGCGCCGCCATTGCGTCTATGGTGGGTAATTTGACCACCGGAAAAAAGAAATACGCCCGGTATGAAGAGGACATCCGGCGCATTTTAAATGAGGCGGAGGGACTCCGGCTCTCTCTATTGGATTGCATAGCCGAAGACGCAGCCTGCTTTGAGCCCTTATCAAAGGCATACGGCATTCCAAAGGACGACCCTAATCGGGAGAAGCTAATGGAGGAGGCTCTTCGTTTGGCCTGCACTGCTCCCCTGCACATTATGGAGCTTGCCGGCAGGGCTATTGAACTGCACTCTGAGCTCGCCGTTAAGGGCAGCAGCCTCATGCTCTCGGACGTGGGCGTGGGTGTGCTCTGCTGCAAAACAGCTTTGTTGGGCGCCAGCCTCAATATATATATTAACATGGGTCTTATGCAAGATCGTTCATACGCCCAAAAACTGCGCAGTCAGACTGACGGCTTGATCAAAAAACACTCGGACTTAGCGGACGAAACGTATAACAAGATTCTTGAAATGCTCGTAAAATAAAAATAAGCCGCTACGGAACAATGCACCCCGTTTGTTTTTCAGTATATCATACTGTCTGACAAAGGGGGTGCATTTCATCTGCTGACGTATTTGCTGTTCGTTTTCATAACATTCCGGCTTTAGCGGATATATTGATGGAAAACACCATTTGGGCACAATTTTTTTTATTTTTATAATTGTATAATACATATAGTACCGCGTAAAACCCATTTGTAACCAGAGTTGACATAAAACGATAATTTTTTACAGCACTTACCAGCAAAACACTTGTAAAATTACTATGAACATGATAAACTTACATTCGTATATAGACTGGTTATTGTGCGCGCAGTTTGCCATGCGCTTTTTAAACAGTGTGAATTGGTTCAAAAAAATATAGGGGGGCTAACACTGATGGCTAATGTTAGACTTGGCGACCTACTGCTGAGAAGCGGGTTAATTACCCAGGAACAGCTGGAGGACGCCCTCAGGCAACAAAAAAATAGCACCAAACGCTTGGGCAGACGCTTGGGCGCAGTTCTTATCGAATTGGGCTATGTTACCGAGCGTCAGGTCATCGAAGCGCTTCAGCTCCAGCTGGGAATAGATTTTGTTGATTTGTCAAGCACGATTATCCCCCCGGAAATGGCACAAGTACTTTCACAAAACATAGCGAAAAAGTACAACGTGATCCCTATTCGCGATACTAAGGACACAATATTTTTGGCCATGAGCGACCCTCTCAACTTTGTAGCAGTTGAAGATGTCAAGCGGGCAACCCGCAAAAAGGTAGTCCCCATCATTGCGACCGAGCAAGCAGTTGAGCGGGCAATTATGACCCTTTATGGCAACGAAGGCGCCGCAAAGGCAATTGACGAAATGCGCAAAGAGGTTGGGAGGGAAACCGTTTCCTCTACATACAACACAACCGTTGTAGAAGACGAAGCTCACTCCGCGCCAACCGTTCGCCTTGTAAACTCCATCATCGAGCGCGCCATTGTTGAGCGCGCCAGTGATATCCACCTTGAGCCCCACGAGGATGAGCTTTGTGTGCGCATGAGGATAGACGGCTTGCTGCGCAACATCCTCACCGTACCCAAGGATCTGCAGGCCTCAGTTATTTCCCGTATGAAGATCATGGGCAGCATGGACATTACCGAGCGCAGAATCCCGCAGGACGGTCGCGCTAACGTAAAAGTGCGCAAGTCCGACGTTGACCTGCGAATGTCTACCCTGCCGACCATTTATGGGGAAAAGTTCGTTATCAGACTTCTGGACAAAAACAATCAGCTTCTGGACAAAGAAGCAATCGGCCTTGTCGGTGAAGATTTAGAAAAATACGACTCCCTTGTCAGCTGTCAGAGCGGTGTTATCCTCATCGTCGGCCCAACGGGAAGCGGTAAGTCCTCCACTATGTACACCATGATTCGGGATCTGAATACCGAGCAGGTTAACCTGGTGACTTTGGAAGACCCTGTTGAATACAACATCGACGGCATAAACCAAGTGCAGATCAACGAAAAAACCGGTATGACCTTCGCCGGTGGTTTGCGCTCCATCCTTCGCCAAGACCCGGATATTATAGCTGTGGGTGAGATACGCGACGGTGAAACGGCTCAAATAGCTATGCGCTCCGCAATCACGGGTCACCTGGTTCTCTCTACCCTGCACACAAACAACTCCCTTGCCGCAATTGACCGCTTGATGGACATCGGCGTTGAACCATACCTGATCTCCGCCGCCCTGCGGGGCGTTATCTCCCAGCGTTTGGTGCGTAAGATCTGTCCCAACTGCCGTGAGGAATACACTCCCTCAGCGGAGGAGCTCTCGACAATCGGACTTAAGCCCGACTCCGGGCACAAGTTCCATCGCGGCGTCGGCTGCCCGATGTGCTTTAACACGGGCTTCCGCGGCAGAACCGGTGTTTTCGAGGTTCTGCTTATCAATTCTGAGCTGCGCCGGGGCATTTCCGCCGGATTGAGCCGGGAGGAACTAATCGATATAATTGCCAGAACCGGGTTCACCTCCTTTGCGGACAATTGCCGCAGGTTAGTGCTGGAAGGTGTGACCACCGCGCAAGAGGCTTTCAGAACCATAAACTCTGTAGAGCTTTAACTGAGTTTAAGAAAGATTGGGGGAACATATGGAACAGATTATCGCTGCCGCTGCGCAAATGGGCGCGTCCGACATTCACCTTGTTTGCGGTTTGCCGATCCGTTTTCGTATTCACGGTTCGCTGCGTGACTACTCCGATAATATCCTCAGCCACGAGCATTGCGAGGTTTACGCCGGAGAGCTGGCCGGTGAAACTATCAAAGCAATCGATAACGGCGGCGAGCTGGACTTGGCCCGCTCCATCGGCGGCACTCGCGTTCGTATTAACCTCTACCGGCAGCAGGGGCACATCTCCGCAGCAATTCGTATTTTATCCGACAATATTCCGGAGCTGGAAAGTTTGGGTCTGCCGCCGGTGGTAACCGGCTTTGCCCAGCTGCGCCGGGGTATCGTTCTGGTGACCGGCGAAACGGGAAGCGGAAAGTCAACCACTCTGGCAGCCTTGCTTGACACAATAAACCACGAGAGAACAGAGCACATTTTAACTCTCGAAGACCCTATAGAATATATCTACACCCCCGACAAGTGTATTGTTAACCAGCGGGAGGTGGGCAAGGACACCGGCAGCTTTGCAGACGGCCTGCGCGCCGCCCTGCGTGAGGATCCGGACGTTGTGCTCATCGGCGAAATGCGTGATCTGGCGACCATCGAAACAGCCCTCACCGCCGCCGAAACCGGGCACTTGGTTTTCGCAACGCTGCACACGGTTTCCGCCGCGGACTCAATTGACCGCATAGTGGACGTTTTTCCTCAGGACAGGCATCACCAAATCAGAATGCAGCTTTCCATGACTCTGCAGTCTGTCGTTTCCCAGCAGCTTCTGCCCACGGCGGACGGCAAGGGCCGTGTGCCTGCCTGTGAAATTATGATAGTTACCCCCGCTGTGCGAAACCTCATCCGCGAGGGCAAAACCCCCATGATCCAAAACGCCATTTCAACCACAGCCAGCGAGGGCGCCATTTCTATGGACAATGCTCTTATCAAGCTTGCCCGTGAGCGCAGAATCACCGCCGCAACTGCATTTGAAAACGCTCACGACGGAGAATACGTTAAAAAGTGCCTGACCGGCACCAGGTAGCGGAGGGCGGAGAAACAATGCCAAACTTTAAGTACAAAGCCATATCATTGGATGGGGCAAAGGTATCCGGTGTTATTACGGCCTATGACGAGTTCGAAGCCGTCAATTTCGTAAAGCAAACAGGCCACGTTGTAACCTCCATTAAGGAAGTTGACGGGAAAAAGCAATTCTCTCTTAACATGACCATCGGCAACCCGAAAATCAAGGAAAAGGTTCTCGCTCTCATGTGCTCCCAGTTTTCCATCGTCCTTAAAGCGGGAATGCCAATTGTCCGCTCTGTGGAGCTTATTGCCACCCAAACCGCCGACAAGCCCCTGCGCGAGCTGCTTAGCAAGGTCGCCGAAGACGTTGCCACTGGCTACGGTCTGGCACAGAGCTTCGAAAACAAGGGCGCAAACACTCTGCCCACGACCTTCATTGAAACCATCCGCGCAGGTGAGCAGTCCGGTACTTTGGAAACCTCCTTCGCAAAGCTGCACAATTACTACGACAAGAGCGCCAAGATGAAGGCGCAGGTCAAAAGCGCCATGATGTATCCGATTTTTCTCTCGGGTATGGCTGTTGTAGTAATAGCAATCGTTATGCTGGTGGCAATGCCGGTTTTCCTTGGTATGTTTCAGGATATGGAAATGGAGCTGCCTTGGCCAACCCAGTTTCTAATTGATCTTACAAACGCCTTTACCAAATGGTGGGTACTTATTGCCGCAATAATAATCGCTTTTGTAATCGCGGCGATGACTTGGTCAAAAACCGAAAAA
>CAZHCB010000037.1:0-14307 GCA_964530935.1 uncultured Oscillospiraceae bacterium | reverse complement strand
TAAACACGCACTCGCCGTTTCGAATCAGCTCCACATCCAGCATTGTGCGCTTAATGGGTGTAAAGTCCCCGGCGGCGGCACGGAGCATATATTCTTTATCTCCCGGCTCGAGCTCCGCCATAAAACCTTTGTGACCCAGATTGACTCCCAAGAGCGGGACAGGCGAAGTCATAACTGCACGGGCAATTTTGATTATTGTCCCGTCTCCGCCAAAGGAGATTAGCAGGGTCGCATTCTTCACCGCTTCTTCAAGTGGCACAACCCTTATTCCCTGCGGAATATCACACTCGTCTTCCTTCGTTTTTACAAGGGTGAGGGTTGTTTTATACCCCGCCTGTTCCAAGGTTCTTTTCGCGTCGAGGGTAACGGAAAAGTCCTCGTCACAATGGGGATTTATGCACAGAACAATGTTGCTGTTCTTTTCAGACATGGCTTTTCCTTTCTAATTCTACTTATCCAGACTGGCGTGGGACGCCTCAACCACTTCATTCGAGTTTATTGCGCCTTTATCGTGCTCACCCTTACGCATAAGAGCGAGATATTCAATATTTCCCTCCGGCCCGCGAACCGGCGAAAAATCCAGAGCAATGGGCGTAAATCCCGCGGAGGGTGCAAATTCCAGAATGTCGTTTACAACTTCGAGGTGGGTTGATTTTTCTCTCACGACGCCTTTTTTGCCGACCTTTTCCCGCCCGGCTTCAAACTGGGGCTTAATCAGGCAAATAAGGTATGAGTTGTCTTCAAGCAAGCCGCAAACCACAGGCAAAACAAGCTTTATTGATATAAACGATAAATCCATTACAGCCAACTCCGGGGTATCCGGCAGCTGCTCGGGAGTCACAAAACGAATGTTTGTGCGTTCCATGGAAACTACCCGCTCATCACTGCGCAGACTCCATGCTAACTGTCCGTAACCCACATCGACAGCGTATACCTTCCTTGCTCCGTTTTGAAGGAGCACATCGGTAAATCCACCGGTGGAAGCGCCGCAGTCGATGCACACCAATCCTGTGGGATCAACCTTAAAAGCATTGAGCGCCTTTTCCAGCTTTAAACCACCGCGGCTGACATAGGGCAAGGTGTCGCCCCGAAGCTCAAGCTCAGCATCCTCCGGAACTGACATGCCTGCTTTATCCATTCTTTGGCCGTTTACAAAAACCTGACCGGACATTATCGAGGTTTTTGCCCTTTCCCGGCTGGGGGTGAGCCCTCTTTCAAAAACCAGTTGATCGAGACGAACTTTTTTCATTGTACGTCCCCGCCCAGCTGAGAAAGAAGCAAACCAGCAGCTTTCGCTATACCGGCGGCATCCAAACCATATTCGGCATACAGCTCTTCAGGCGTCCCCTGCTGAACAATTCCGGTTCCAAGGTTTAGCAGCTTTGAACCACGAAGTTCTATCTTATTCTGAGCGCAGCCGGCAAGTAAACGCTCACCCACACTTCCATGTTCACAGACATCTTCGGCAACAATTATTGTTTTCGTCTTTGAAAGTGATTTTAAAACAGTTCTTGTATCCAGAGGGTTTATCAAATTCAGTTTAACAACCTCTGCGGATACTCCACGGGCGTTCATCATTTCTGCGGCAGCCAGCGCTGCGTTTATCATCACGCCGTAAGTTACAAGGGTAATATCTTCACCCTCACGCAAAACAACCGCAGGGACAGTTCCTGTGTCCTGAGTAAAGCCGCCCTCGCCCCCCCGGGGAAAACGAAGGGCAACCGGTCCCTTAACTCGATATATCGCCAAAGAGAGCATTGAGCGCAGCTCAGCATAGTTTGACGGGCAAAGCACAGCCATGTGTGGCACGGTGCTGAGGTAGGAAACATCAAAACTACCTTGGTGCGTCTCCCCGTCCTGTCCAACTATTCCGGCTCTGTCGACCGCAAAAACAACATGGAGATTTGATAGTGAAACATCGTGTATCAACATATCATAACTGCGTTGCAAAAAAGTGGAATACACTGCAAATACCGGTGTCAGACCTTGCTTTGCCATACCTGCGGCCATTGTTACAGCATGGCCCTCGGCAATACCTACATCGAAGAAGCGGTCGTTAAATCGTTCTGCGAAAGCGCTTAAACCTGTTCCGGCAGTCATTGAGGCTGTAAGGGCGACAATATTCTTATCTATATCGGCAAGCTGGGTCAGCTCCTTGCCGAACACCTCGGAAAAGCATTGCTTGCCATCACCGTTTACTCCGTTTTCTGTATCAAAAGAGCCCACTCCGTGATATGCCTCGGGGTTACTCTCAGCAAAGGAGTACCCTCTTCCCTTTTGAGTTTTTACATGGACGACTACAGGCGCTCTCAGCTCCTTTGCCCATTCAAGTATCGACACCAGTTGGTCAAGATCATGACCGTCCACAGGACCGAGATATTGGAAGCCCAAATCATAGAACATATTATGGGGCAATAGCCGTCTTTTCAGCCACTCTTTAGTTTTGTGGTTGAAATTATATAGCACCGGAACTTTTTTGAATATGGCGCGGTATCTGCGTTTGAATCGAATATATCCCGGCTTTAAGCGCAAAGCCGACAAAACCTCGGATACTCCGCCCACATTGGCGTCGATAGACATTCCGTTGTCATTGATTATAATTACGATAGGCTCCCCGGGTTTACTGTGTGCGCCCGAATATCCAGCATTGGAAAGCCCTTCAAATGCCAAACCTCCGGTAAGCGCGCCATCGCCAATCACAGCGGCAACATTATAGTCTTCTCCCATAAGGGTTCGGGCTCTCGCCATTCCGATTGCCGTTGAAACTGATGTTGATGCGTGCCCGGTAATGGCCGCATCGTGAACGCTTTCCTTAGGCTTGGGGAAACCCGATAAGCCGTCAAAACAACGCAGGGTTGAAAAAACATCTCTGCGTCCCGTTAGCAGCTTGTGGACATAGGTCTGGTGACCTACGTCAAACACAAGTCTGTCCTGCGCCGTGTTGTACACGCGATGCAAAGCAACCGTCAGCTCAACCACGCCCAAATTGGACGCCAGATGCCCCCCGGTTTTTGATACGTTTGATATGAGAAATTCACGGATCTCCGCACATAGGCTATCAAGCTGCACCTTATCGAGCCGCTTAACATCGTCCGGTGAATTAATTGAATTTAAAATTTCCAAAACAGTGCCTCTCTTAAATAATACCGATATTCAAATATAATAGCAAAAACCGCCCGCTTTAGCAAGAGAAAACAGGCAGTTTTATCAGTTTTATTCATAGAAAATGAATATTAAGAATTGTCTAGTTTTTCCTTTGGGCCAAATTATCGGCAAGCTCACACAAAAACACGGTGTCCGATATGGACTCCCTTACCGCTTCCTTTGCGGCAAAAGTTAAGCGTTCTATCATCTGTTCACACTTTTCCAAACCGTAAATATCAACATAGGTTGTTTTTTGCTCACTTTTATCTGAGCCAATAGGTTTCCCCAATTCTTCGCTTGTGCTTGTAACGTCCAGCATATCGTCACGAATTTGGAAGGCAAGTCCCAAAGCCGCGCCGAATCTTGCCGCGCAGTCAAGTCGCTCTTCAGTCGCACCGGCAACAATAACGCCCATTTGACAGGCCGCAATAAGAAGCGCTCCGGTTTTCCTTGAGTGTATGTCGGTTATTTCGCCCTCATTGAGAGGCTTTCCCTCACCTATCATATCTAAAAACTGACCACCGCACATACCGTCAACACCGGCAGCCATTGCCAAAACCTCTGTGCAGTCACACTTGACTTCGGCAGGCAAATCACTGCGCAGAATTGTCCCAAAAGCTTCTGCCTGCAGAGCATCTCCGGCTAAAGTCGCCGTACACTCGCCATATACTACATGGCAGGTGGGGCGACCCCTGCGCAGCCCGTCATCATCCATGCATGGCAAATCATCATGGATGAGTGAATATGTGTGCAGCATTTCGATGGCGCAGGCTGCCGGCAAGGCATCCTCCACTCTGCCTCCACAGGCACGGCAGAATTCCAAAACCAACACGGGCCGAATACGCTTTCCCCCTGCCATAAGGCTATACTGCATGGCTTCTAAAAGCCCGTCAAAGGATATACCGCAGGGCTTAACACTTTCAGACAAGGCCTCTTCAATTACTCTTTTATACTCTGCTACACGAGTGTTGTAATCCATTTATTCCTCCGTAAAGGGGTGCTCCTCAGGCTCACCGTCAGTACCTTTTTTAAGCTTAAAGACTTTTTGCTGAGCATCATCCAGCATCTTCGTGCAGGTGGTAATCAGCGCCGTCCCCTCTTCAAAGAGCGCAAGGGATTCCGCAAGGGGTGCTTCACCCTTTTCCAACAGCTTTACTATTGCGTCCAGCCTTGCAATTGACTGTTCAAAATTCTGTTTTTTATCTGCCATGGTGTCCTCCCCCTCATTCTTCAAGAGCTTTCTCGTTTATCGTACATTTGAGCTCACCCTCGCTGAGGCTTAGCTTCAGCCGGTCACCCACTTCAACGCTATTTATGGAAGTAATCGCATTACCTTCACTGTCGGTTGCAATTGAGTATCCCCGGGCAAGCACCTTCAGCGGGCTCAGTGCGTCCAGAGCAGACGCCAGACGAACATACTCGTGCTTTAACTTGCTCAGCTTATTTTCAAATCTAAAGCCTAATTGTTCATACAGGCTATCAAGCTCTTGTCGCTTTTGGTCAATATACGCACTCGGATATTTCATCACACTGCGCGATGCCAAATCGTCAATTCTTCGCTTTCTGTCAGAAAGCTGTTTATTCATTCCCTGAGAGAGCCTGATTTCTATGGAGGCAAGAGAGTCGCGCAGTTCCTCTTCATCCGGCACCGCAAGCTCCGCGGCGTTTGACGGTGTTGCCGCTCTAAGATCGGCCACATAGTCTGCGATGGTCACATCAGGCTCATGTCCCACAGCGGAGATAACCGGGATTTCAGACTCGAAAATTGCCCGGGCAACCCCCTCGTCGTTAAACGCCCATAAATCTTCAATTGAACCGCCGCCACGGCCTGTGATGATAAGATTTGCTACCTTGTGCTTGTTGGCGTATCGGATTGCACCAACAATTTCAGGCGGAGCTTCCTCCCCCTGTACCCTCACGGGTAACACTATTACTTTTGACATTGGCCAGCGTTTTCCCAGAACACGAATAATATCCTGAACAGCAGCACCCGCTGAGGATGTTATAACCGCAATTCGCTCAGGATATCTCGGAATGGGCTTTTTATGTTTTGAATCAAAAAGCCCCTCTTTTGAAAGCTTTTCTTTTAGCTGCTCGAAAGCCAAATGCAAGTCACCCATGCCCTCAGGCAAAATGTCGGTGCAGTATAGCTGATACGCTCCATCACGGGGGTATACGCTGACCCTGCCTATGGCTGTAACGCCCATACCGCTTTCGGGCTTAAAGCGAAGCTTAGCCGCGGACGTTTTGAACATTACGCACCGCAGCTGGCTCTCCTGATCTTTCAGGGTGAAATAGTGATGTCCGGAAGGATAAACCTTATAATTCGACAGCTCACCTTTAATTGCCAGACCATTAAGCACCACATCGCTGTCCAGCAGCAGCTTTATTCTGTTGTTAAGCTCCGTTACCGACAGCACTGCGTTGTCCATCATTTTCCCTCTGAGTATCTTACTCCTCAACTTCTGCTGAGACTTCCTCTGCAAGCTGGACTTCTACGCCCATTTCTTCACGCATGAAGCTGCCAAGAATACCGTTAATAAAGGCAACCGTCTCCGGTTCTTCGTATCCTTTAGCAAGCTCTACAGCCTCGTTAATTGAAACACTGGCCGGGATATCCTCAACGTAGAGCACCTCATACATGGCATTGCGAAGTATGGCGGCGGCAATGCGGGAAATTCGAGAAAGCTTCCAGCCCTTAGAATATTTTTCGATGTGGGCATCAAGCTCATTCTTATGCTCGTTAACGCCAATAACAACGGTTTTTATATACTCCAGCTGTTTTTTTGACGGATACTCTGCAAACAGCTCGTCCTCCGGCGCGAGCGTGGCATAATATTCCTTGTCAAAAAAGGCGTCCAGCACGTCGTTGATGTCCTCTTCGCTTTGAGCAGCACTGAATCCAAGTTGGATTGCTATCTCGCGCGCCACCGTTCTGGTCATGATCCATCCTCCAAGAATAATCGAATAAAAGTCTTTAAAAAACGCAAATTGAAAGCGGAGAGTGTGGTCTCCGCTTTCAATAAAAATGCTTATTTTTCGCTGTTCCCTTTAAAGGAAACTCCGCTAACGTGGACATTGACAATCGGCGAAAAGCCCGCCATTGATTCCAGCGCATTTGAAACAGCAAGCTGAACGTTCTTGGCAACCTCCGTTATAACGCTTCCAAAAGAAACGACAATAAGAACGTCAACCGTTATCATATCGTTGTCAAATGAAACTTTAACGCCCTTGTTAAGAGTGCGCTTTCCTATAAAATCCAGAATGTCGCTTCCAACGGTGTTTGATAACCCGGAAACACCCTCGACTTCGGAAATTGCTGCACTGACCATAGAGGCAATTACATCCTCAGATATGTTAATATTTCCTTTTTCTGTTTCTGTGGTCATATAGTTATCAGCCATTTTTGTTACCTCCTTATGGTCTGAATTAATTGCAATCAACAATTATTAGTTATTCTACCACAGCATAACAAAAAAATAAAGCAAAAAAGAATTTTTATTCGTAAAGATATGCCTGATCGCCTCCATATGTCTCGGCGGTACTATCCTGTGTGGGGGCTGTGCTTTCAGGCACAGGACTCATACTGGGGCTTACGCTCGGTGACTCCGCTATTGGCTTTTTGACCTCAATAACTCGAATTTGAGCTGCGGTGTAGCTGGTTTCTGCCAAAATTGCATCGGTGATCTTTGCAACGTCAGTGGCAGAAAGCCCGTCAGCAGGAGCCGGAACGGCAATTGTTACACCGTCAGCACTCATAAACGCAACACAATCGGCAAAACTCTTTGCCAGAAGAAGATTCTCAATTTGTGTCTCCTGCATGGAGTAAGTAGCCATAACGGAGATTGCGCTCATAGCTCCGTCAATCGTCTCTTGAGAGGCCGTGGTGGCGGTAGCCGCCGCCTCAAGCAGAGCCAGCGCCTCGTCTCTGGACTGTTGCCTTGTCAAACGCGCCTGTGCAAAATACTCGGCATAGTAGTCCTCGTCGGCCAGAGCTTCCTCTTCAGATTTTGCGTTTGCAAGCTGTGCGTCTGAAAAAACATCTTCGTCATTCTGATTGTTGTATGACCAGTTTAGATATACCGCAGCGGCAACTAAAAGCAGCACAACAACTATCGTCACGTTTCTTTTGGCCTTGTTCATTTTTTTCCTCCCGTTACTTGTTTCTTCCATTTCACGCCATCTCCATTACTCGAATTTTATCGGTCCCCAACCCCGTGAAGGCTGAAACCGCCTGTGTAATTTCCAGTCGCACCGATGAAGTCGCTGCGCCCTGACAAACTATTACTGCGCCGGTGTAAATGGGGTTTACATAATATAATTCAACTACTTTTTGTCCGCCGTTTGACGAAATCACAAGTGTCTCTTCGCCATTTTCTGCCAGCTCTCTGGAAACGCTTCCCTCAACCGAAAGTAGGACGCTGACTTTGCCTGCACCCTTTATCTGTGTCAGTTGCTGTGCAAGTCGCTTTTCTTCCGTTTCAACCGAAAAGCTTGGAGCGGTTATTTCTGTGTTGTCCGGCTCCTCGGTGGTTTTCTTGCTTCCTGTGGGTAAAAGCAAAATCAGCAGTCCAACGCCCAGAACAATCAGCGCATATTTATTTTTTATCAACCCGCCTAGTTTAATTTTCATTTTGTACTTCTTCCTCTTCAAGTCCGTTCCAGTACTGTCTGCTTATCGGAATACCCAACTCACTTTCAATGAACGCTGAAAGCTTATTTCGCTCACCGATACCGGCGTTTGATTGCAATTGTATTTCGTAAGGATACCAAAAGCCCTCATCACCCCACTTCATAACCACTTTTGCCGTCAAATCAAAGATGCCTATGGTTTGTGCTTTGTCCAATATATATGAGTTGAGCTGGTCTTCTATGATGCTTCGGCTAAGATTTGTTTGGCTTTTTTCCGCATCTCCCGAAACTATGTCCGCTTGAGCCCGGTATTGTGCCATATCCATGGACAACCAAACACTGTCTCTGTCGATTATTGGCTCGATAAGTGCAATTATCAGAACAACACCGGTTAATACCTTTAATACATTCTTTGTCTTACTGCTGGGTGTTATTGCAAGGGCCGCGCCGCATATTACCGCCGCCGCCGCTATTCCCCGGATCCAGTCTCCCAAACCTTCAATCATAGTGCTCCCACCGCCTTCATGCTTGAGTAAATGGATATAAACAGCATAGCCCCTGCCACACCCACCAATGCCAGCACCATGCCAAAAGCCGTTCCCACACCGCTTATTAATTCTGCCATACGCTTGTCCGTGAGTGTTTCAGACAGTGCGGCCGTTCCTTTATATACAAGGTAGTGCGCTCCGAGTTTAAGAACGGGTATAAGACACACAGCCGCAACCGCAAGGAGTCCTACTATGCCGATGGTGTTGCGAACTATCCCCGCTCCGGCAACCAAAGTTTCTGCGGCGCTGGATATGGTCTCTCCCACGACCGGAAGCAGTGTGCCCAGCGCGGTTTTGGTCATGCGGGCAGTAACTTCGTCCGCCTTTCCGCTGACTAGTCCTGTTATGCTTAAATATGCTGTAAAGGCCATTGTCAACAAGGTAAGCGCCGTTGTGCAAATCCACTTGAGCATGTCCGCAACACGGGTAAGTGTATCTTTCCCCAGAGCAGCGCCGGAAATTATGGCCGCCATGTAGCCTGTTATAAGGGGCATAATAATTTTGGTTCCTATGCTAATGAGAATGTCCATAAACATTGCGGTCGCGGCATATTTTGCAGCGGCGGACGTAAACGCTCCGGCACTTACCGCCGCTGCACAAAGGGTAGGTAAAATTGCCTTTGAGAAGTCTGAAAGCGTGTTCAGGGTGGAAATACCCAGTCCAATAAAGCTGCTCATGTTATCTATTGCAACAGCAGACACCGCAATAACACCGCAGAGAGACACCGTGTCCTTCGCTCCGCCCTCGCTCATGGCGGAAGTTGCCAAGGCGGTGAGCAACACTATTGTTAGAATCATCACACCTGATTTTACAGATATTTTGAAGATTCCCAAACCGTTCTCTTTTATAGAATCCATCAGAGCATCCAGACCCTTTTGTCCACTGGTGAGGTCTGTAAGGTTTATCTCGCCAACAATATCACGCGCCTCATCGGGCAGAGAGGATTCCAGATTCTGGCTTTGCTCCTGCATCTCCGGAGTAATTGCGCCATACTGCTCGTCCTCGACCGCATAAGCGCGCTGGGCAAAAACTAAAAATGCGGTCATTATTATCAGCGTGAGCGCAAACTTCTTCATGCTAGTTCACCTATCATCCTCAAAAGAGTTTTAATCAGTGGTAGTGACACATATAGCGCACAAAGCGCACCGGAAATTTCAACTGTTGAAGCGACTGCCGACTGCCCTGCATCTTTGCACAGCTCGCTTCCCAAACGCGCGGTAATACCTATTCCCACGCATTTGAGCACCGGTGCGGTGTAGGCTGAAGACAGCTTTGTGTTGACAGTTGCCAGCTCAAGAGTCTCCGCAATGGATGAATACAGGGTAAGACCCATAAGCATGATCACCCCGCATATTGCGAGTGACAACACGGTTGAAATTTCCGGGTTTGTGCGCTTAATTAACAGGGTCAGAACTGCACCGACAACACCTATTACAGTTACTTTAATAACAATTTCCATAGCTATAACCCAAAGAGGTTCTTTATCAAATCAAACAAGCTGCTTATTTCCTGCACTACCAGAGCGAGCACCACAACAAGCGCCGTAAGGGTTACCATCAGCGCTTGATCGTCCCGTCCGGAGCGGGTCAGAATAATGTTCAGAACGGCAACAAGAATTCCTATTGCTGCGATTTTAAATATCAAATCGACTTGCATACTAAGTCTTTCCTTTCGTATATATAGACCGGCCCTCCGAATTATAATTGCCTGAGTTAAGGTGACGGGTCAGGTTAACTAAATGAACATCGCCGCTATCATAAAGCCTGCAGTAAGTCCAAGCCCGGGATAGAGCTTCTTGCCTTCTCTGGCCTTAGCTGCGGCAAGCTTATACTCCGTTTCAAGCCTCTGCACACAGCTCTCCAGAGCCGCAGCTTGCTCCTCCACCGAAAACCTTCCCATAAACGCTCCTGCTTTGCATAACAGCTTCCGCTGCTTTTCGTCCAAGACAAGCCCTTTGTCTCTCATTACAAGGCCTGCCCAAATGTTCTCAAAACTCTCATCGCCCAATAAACTCATGCAGGAGTTTAGGTTTACATAAAACCCTCTGACTTCCGGTCTTGCGACCTCAGTTAATTCTCTGAAAAGCTCCGGCAGCGGCATGGAAGAGGCCTTCAGCTCAGAGCTCATATATTGCAGCGAATCTATCACGGCGCCAATGCACCGTTCCGCTTTGCTCAAACTTAAGGCACGGACTAACCCAAACAGGCTGCACCCTATTATTACGGTTAATGCGCCAAGTATTCTCATTGCAGTTCCTCCACCTTATAGCTTCTCTTGCCGTTAGCACTGGTAATTGTTATTACTCGCTTAAATATTTTTCTCTCCAGCAGCTGTCTGTAAAGCGGACGCACAGCAAGATCTTCAAGGCTTGCTCCGTGGGCCGTTGCCAAAAGCTCAACACCGCAGTTTGCAGACATCTCCGCAGCCATTACGTCCCCGGGGGCTGTTATTTCGTCAAAGGCAATGATCTGTGGTGACATTGAACGCAGAACAAGATAAATACCTTGAGTTTTTGGCGCACCGGTGAGTACGTCAGTCCGCCTTCCAACTTCAAAACAGGGCATGCCGTCAAAGGTTCCTGCGATTTCACTTCGCTCGTCTATAAGCGAAATTCTTTTTCCACTCTCCGAAAGCTGACGGACCAAATCTCTCAGCAGGGTTGTTTTTCCCGCTCCCGGTGGAGAGAGGATCAGTGTTGATTTAAAACCGTCTGCAGTTACTTTCTTAAAAACCTCGTCGGCGCAGCCCTTTTTTTCTCGTGGAATGCGTATGCATATTGATGAAAGCCGCCTTAGATTACTGATCTCGCCGCCTTCGGTCACTGCCGTTCCGCACAGACCCAAACGGCATCCGCCCTCGGCAGTCACGAAGCCCATTTTTATGCTGTCGGAATATGTATGCACGGAGGCACGAGTTGCAATTTCAAGGGAAAGCTGAAGCTCTGCTGCCGTGACAATGTGCTCCGGTAATATGGTGACCTCACGGTCACCGATCACTGCCGCCGGCGCTTGTCCAACACGAAGCCGAATCTCCTCTGCGCTGCTGACAATGTGCTCGGGCAGTTCTGCTGCCATGCTCCGAAGAATGGGCGGCAGCAGCCTTGTCATTCTGGAAAACTCCATTGAACCAACCATAGTCTCATCCTCCTTGTCACATTCTATTGAGGACAAGTGCTAAATATGAATTTGAAAAGCAATTCCGGCAATAAAAAAGGACAAGCACAAATGTGCTTGTCCTTCTGAATATACTCAAGACCGGTCGCCATGAGCACACCTCTACTTTACTTTATCTTTCTGCACTCTAAATAATATCTCTTATCTCTTGCCGGACCGATAGAAAAGCTTTTTGCGGGGAAGGCTCCGCTTCTGATAACGGATTCGAACAGCTCCTTTTTTTCAAAGCAGGGTAAGAGCAATCCGCAGCAGTCATCTCTGTTTGCCATATCAATCGCTGTCTCATCATCGTGTATGTAATCAAGTTTTCCTCCAAATTGGTTTACATAATCATTGCAGAGCTTTTGAGCCAGAGCAATCGCTTCTCCTATTGTGCGCCCCTTAACGTATGCATTCTGCGTCTCATTTCCGCACTGCAGGCGGATTTTATGCTCGCCCTTTCCATCAGTGCTAACAGATTTGAAAAATTCCTGAGCCATGGAAAAAAAGTTGTCTGTTTTGGTTTCAAAAATTACCCGGTGGATTGGCTCAAACACAACCGACTTATCGTGGATGTTAACAAGCTCCGCCATACCGAACCTTGCCGGATGCTTTAGTCTTTCCTCTTCCGTGAGAGTGGGCTTAAGCCTCTCCCAACACATTTTTGCGGTTGCAAGACTGTGGTTTCCGTCTCCCATAGCAATAATAACCGGCGATTTTCCGTTGAGCTCATAACGCTTTTCAAGATTTGCGGGCTCGGACAGAGCTTCCAATGCGTTTTCAACAGCTTTGGCTGCCCCTGCGCAAATGCGCCTGCCAATAATGTGTCCTCCGCCGTCAATCAAGTCAAAGTCGTAGACAGTTTCACCGTTTTCCAGACCCTTAAACATTGTGTTCTCCGGATCATCTACAAAAACCACAACATGGGGCAGCTCCAGAGCCGCACCCTCGCGAACTTTTACTCTTGGCGGAAGTCTGCTCTCAACCGTACCTTCGGTGCAGTGTACAGGCGACTCAGACTCAGCGCTGTAATCATACGCTTCAAGGTCAATCAGTCCAAGAATGCCGCGTCTGGTCTCCCCCACTGTCATTGCACGCTCAACATATATAAAAGAGTTCTCAATTGTTTCAAAAATATCTTCAGCAAGATAGCTGTCCATGGCGGCATTTATCCTTTTGCTTTCTGCATCGCCGTCCTTTGATTCCAGATATGCCTCCGGAAAAATCAAACGCAATGTTGAGGGCTTATCACCCACCCGCTCAGACAGAGAATCCCAGTATTCCGGCTGCGAAGTGTACTGGTCACAGGCAATAACGCTCCAAAGACTCATATCAACATTTTTTGGAAGGAGAATATCCCCGGGAACAAATATTTTTTTCATAAAATCCTCCGGTTATGTGGTAAGCTAATATTAACAAAAGAATGAACTATTATCAATAGCATTGCTTTACAAAATGCTGTTGTCCAATCGCCGCTTTTATGCTAATATTGACACCAGAACTATAAAGAAAGGGGTACTGCCCCATATGGAAAACGTACTGACCGTAAAAAGAAACCTCATAGAGGAATTTATTCCCGCTGCCGGAATCACAACGGAAAACATTGATACTGTGGTTAACATAATCCTTTCCGATCACGAATTCATCCCCCGCCCCGATGCTGAAAATGATCCCAGTCACAAACAAATTATTCCCTACGTTGTTTTGTGCCGCGGTGACGAGGTGTTTGCTACACGGAGATTGAAAAAGGGCGGAGAGGCACGTCTGCACGGCCTCATTTCCCTTGGAATAGGCGGACATATCAATCCCGAAACAGATGGTGACGGCTCTGATGTGCTTTATCGCGGCTTACGCCGTGAGGTTGCCGAGGAGGTTGACATAACTCAATCGCATGAATTGATTCCCCGGGGAATGATCAATGATGACTCAAACGAGGTGGGCAAGGTTCATCTTGGAATGTTCTTTACCATGGATGTTTCCGGTGAGGTCACTGTGCGTGAAACTGAAAAGCTCGAGGGTCTATGGATCAAGAGAGCAGAATTGGCCGGTCTGAGCGATGAGATGGAAACATGGTCACAGTTGGTAGTATCCGCTTTTTTCAAGCTATAATGTTGATAGAATAAATAAACCGGAAGAAAGCCCCGTACATTTTTTGTACGGGGCTTTCCCCTTGATTCACTTGGGCCTGCGAATCAAGTTGGCGAAGAATATATTTTTGAGAGAAAATGAGGATTAATCGATTTCTTTCTTCTTCCCTGCTCCAATGAGAAGGAAGCCTAAGAGTGTGGTGACTATTGTTCCGATAATAAGTGTCCAAAGCGGAAGTCCGCTGCCGGCATCCTTGAACAGGAAGAACAGTGAGAGTAAAATGCAGATTTCGCAAAGGATTGCAGAGATCATCAGGCCAGCTTTTCCACCGGGGACCTTATAAACACGTTCTGTTTCCGGATCCTTTTTGCGAAGTATAACTGCTGCCGGGAACATGAACAGATATGGCAGCATGAATATTACAAAGCTAAAGGACAGTATGGTCCAGAAAATCTCGTTAGCATTTTCAGACAGGCCAAAATTCAGAACGAGGAGCAGTGTGGAGAGGATTCCCATGATGATGAAGAGAGCGTCGGGCGTGTCATACTTCTTGTTGCGGTGGCCAAGAAGCTTTGAGCGCTTATCAAGCTCTGATGCCGCAAACACTTCGTTTGCACCCATTGTCCAGGATACCATGTTTGCAACAAGGGAAAGCGCCGCTACAACGATTACAACTATAAATACGGGTTGTGCTGCCGGTCCGAGAACAGTGCAGAGCTCTTCCAGTGCGTAGAAGAAACCGT
>CAZHCB010000036.1:632-14314 GCA_964530935.1 uncultured Oscillospiraceae bacterium | reverse complement strand
TGATCGCGGTCTCCCTTGCAGTCGCCGCTATTCCCGAAGGTCTGGTCGCGGTCGTGACCATCGTATTGTCCATCGGCGTTACAAACATGTCTAAGCGCAAGGCGATCATCCGAAAGCTCACAGCCGTTGAAACCCTCGGCTGCGCGCAGATAATCTGCTCCGATAAAACCGGTACGCTGACGCAAAACAAGATGACCGTTGTTGAACACTACGGCGAAGATAAGAAGCTTCTGGCGACCGCCATGGCGCTTTGCTGTGACGCGGAGCTGGACGATAACGGCGAAGTTACGGGTGAGCCTACCGAAAACGCTCTGGTCGTCTGGGCTAACAGTCTGGGTGAACCTAAAAACAAGCTAAAAAAAGCACTTCCCCGCATAGGTGAAGCCCCCTTTGACAGCATCCGCAAAATGATGAGTACTGTTCATGACGGCAAATCCGTTGTATATCAGTACACAAAGGGCGCGCCTGACGAGATTTTGAACCTGTGCACCCACTACCTGAAAAACGGCGTTCCCGCGCCCATGACGGATAAGGTCCATGATGAGATCCTTGCCGCAAACCAGCATATGGCCGACAAGGCTCTGCGCGTTCTGGCAGCGGCCATGCGCGAGTATGACACTGTCCCCAAGGATGTCTCTCCGAAAGCACTGGAGCACAACCTGTGCTTTGTGGGTATGGTGGGAATGATAGACCCCATCCGTCCGGAAGTTCTCTCCGCTATTGAGGAGTGCCGTACGGCAGGTATTAAACCCATTATGATAACGGGAGACCATATTAACACCGCAACGGCAATTGCCCGGGAGCTGGGCATTCTGGACGAGAACGACGCCGCAGTTACCGGCTCTCAGCTGTCTGCCATGAGCGATGAAGCGTTTGAAAAGCGCTTCCGTGACATCTCCGTTTATGCCCGGGTTCAGCCGGAGCATAAGGTGCGCATAGTTAACGCCTGGATAAACGCAGGCTACGTCACCGCAATGACCGGCGACGGTGTAAACGACGCGCCCAGCATCAAGTCGGCAGATATCGGCATTGGCATGGGCATCACAGGAACTGATGTTACCAAGAACGTTGCCGACATGGTTTTGGCGGACGATAACTTTGCCACAATAGTTCACGCGGTTGAAGAGGGCCGCAGAGTCTACGATAACATCCGCAAAGCAATTCAGTTCTTACTCTCGTCCAACATGAGTGAGGTTCTGAGCATCTTCTTCGCCACCCTGTTCGGCTTTATTATCCTCAAACCCATTCACCTGCTCTGGATAAACCTTGTGACGGACAGCTTCCCCGCTCTGGCTTTGGGAGTCGAAAGGGCTGAGGACGGTATCATGCGCCGGAACCCCCGCTCGTCTTCTGACGGTGTTTTCTCCGGCGGCGTTGGTTTTGACGTTTTCTATCAGGGCTTGGTCGTCACCATTCTAACTCTGTTGGCGTACTTCATCGGTCACTACATCGAGCACGGCGTTATCACCTTTGAAAACAGCGCGGACGGCATGACAATGGCGTTTCTGACCATGTCTATGGCGGAAATTTTCCACAGCTTCAACCTGCGCTCCCAGCGGGGCAGCATTTTGAACATGCACACCCAGAACATGGCTCTGGTTTGGGCGGGAATCGCAAGCCTGGTTTTGACCACCGCCGTTCTCTACGTTCCCTTCCTAAACAATGCTTTTGCCCTTGAACACATCAATGTTTACGAGTATATCGTTGCTCTCGGCCTTGCGGTTTGTGTAATTCCAATTGTTGAAATAGTAAAGTTCTTCCAGCGCAAGATAGAAAATCGCAAAAATGCATAAACAATGATCTGATCGGCGCACTTAATTGTGCGCCGATTTTTTGTTGACAATTTCCGGAAATGTGATATTGTTATGATATCACGTTGATAACGATTGATATAAGGAGTTGTGTGTATGGAAAGCAATAAGGTTTTTACTGAAGAGACCCACCTGAAGGCAGCAGGCGGAATGGCCGTTCTCCTTCTGAACACAGTTGCTATGTTGGCAGCTATCGCGATTTTCGTTTTCGGCACAATACTTGAAGAAGCCGGCAACGGTTTTGGCGTTGTTCTGATTATTGTGGGCAGCTTGCTGGCCTTTCTTATTTGCCCTCTTATTTACTGCGGGCTTAAGGTCATAAAGCCCAACGAGGCGCTGGTTCTGACCCTGTTTGGTAAATACATAGGCACACTAAAGGGAGAGGGTTTTTACTATGTTAACCCCTTCTGCACGGCTGTTAACCCCACGAAAATCGTCAATGCCGAGCCTGCAGACCCCACCACCGGTAAGGTGGTTAAGGTTTCAAGTGAAAAAAAGCGTGACAACGCCTCCGGCAAAGCGATATCTCTGAAGGTTCTCACCCTGAGCAACGATAAGCAAAAGGTCAACGATAAGCTGGGTAACCCGATCGAAATCGGCGTTGTTGTTATTTGGCGGGTAATTAATGCGGCAATGGCCGTGTTTAATGTTGACAACTACGTTGAGTTCCTCTCCATTCAGGCGGATTCCTCCCTGCGCAATATTGTTCGTCTGTATCCCTACGACATAAATGACGATGTTGACGGCGGCGATGAGATGTCTCTGCGGGGCAGCAGCCGTGAGGTTGCCCTCAAGCTTCGTGATGAGCTCCAGAGCAAGGTGGGAGACGCCGGGCTTGAAATTGTTGAAACCCGCATAACCCATCTGGCTTACGCCCCCGAAATTGCCACCGCAATGCTTCAAAGACAGCAGGCAACCGCAATTATTGATGCCCGTAAGCTGATCGTTGAGGGTGCGGTTGGTATGGTTCAAATGGCGCTCACACAGCTGAGTGAAAACGAAATTGTTGATCTGGACAATGAACGTCGCGCCCAAATGGTAAGCAACCTGCTTGTTGTGCTCTGCGGCAGCAAGGAAGCCCAGCCCATCGTTAACAGCGGCTCGATCTATTAGGCCTATGGATAAGGCAGATAAAACTAAAAAGCAAGTTCCCCTGCGTTTGTCACCGGCGCTGTATGCCAAGCTTGCGGCATGGGCGCAGGAGGATTTTCGCTCTGTCAACGGGCAGATAGAATATCTGCTCTCAGAGTGTATAAAAAAGAAATACGGCAGCAAAGGCTAAAAATAGCCTGTGAATCCAAAAACCCGCTCCACAGGTCGGATTCGACTTCCGTCACCTTAAAAGAGCGCCGGCAGCAATGCCGGCGCTCTTTTAGACGCTTATTTAATTGACCATGTCAGGGGTTTATGATACAATACTTTAGTTAATCGGCTTTTTTGCAATTTGGGGATAATCCGTCGATTTTCGGCTAAATTCTTTTGATTCAGGACGGTTTCTTATGTGGTTATCAGACAAATGGAAGGACTATGAACTCATTGACTGCTCCGACGGGCAAAAGCTTGAACGTTGGGGTGGGCAAATTCTCGTGCGTCCCGACCCCCAGGCGATTTGGAAAACCGAAAAGAATCACCCGGGCTGGCGTAAGCCCTCAGCTGTTTATAACCGCAGCGCAAGCGGCGGCGGGCACTGGGAAAAGGGCTCTCTGCCCGAGAATTGGCAGATCAAATACGGTGAACTGACCTTCAATATAAAACCCATGAACTTTAAGCACACCGGGATCTTCCCGGAGCAGGCGGCAAACTGGGACTATGCCATGGATCGGATAAAAAGCGCTGACAGACCCATAAGCGTTTTGAACCTTTTTGCATACACGGGGGCCGCAACAGTCGCCTGCGCTAAAGCAGGGGCGAGCGTTTGCCATGTGGACGCGGCAAAGGGCATGGTCAACTGGGCAAAGGAAAACGCCCGCTCAAGCGGCCTTGAAAACGCTCCCATACGCTGGATAGTGGACGACTGCGCCAAGTTCGTGGAGCGGGAGATCCGCCGCGGTCACAAATATGACGCCATTATTATGGACCCGCCCTCATATGGCAGAGGTCCTTCGGGCGAAATCTGGAAGCTTGAAGAAAATCTCTGGGATTTTGTCTTACTTTGCTCAGGCGCACTCTCAGACAAACCACTTTTTGTTATTATAAACTCATACACCACCGGGCTTTCCCCCTCTGTTTTGACTTACATCTCCGAAACGATTTTCTCCTCGCGCTTCGGCGGTCACAGCCGGAGTGAGGAGCTGGGAATTCCGGTGTCATCTAAGGGTCTTGTTCTGCCCTGCGGCGCGACCTGTCGCTGGCAGGTATAAAGATTAAAACCATTCCTCCGGTACAGAGGCAAGAATAAGCGGGATATTATTTGGTGCGGTATATGAAACCTATTATAAAAGTTGAAAACATCTTCTTCCAATACGAGGGTGACGAGGACAAGCGTCCCGCACTCGACGGGGTCTCTTTGGAAATTCCCGAGGGCAGCTTTGTCACTATTCTGGGTCACAACGGCTCGGGCAAGTCTACTCTCGCGAAAATGCTCAATGGCATTTTCACCCCCTCCTCCGGCAGTGTTACCGTTATGGGGATGGATACGAAAAATGAAGAAGATCTCTTGGAAATACGTCGCAACGTGGGTATGGTCTTCCAAAATCCGGACAACCAAATCGTTGCCTCCGTCGTTGAGGAGGACGTTGCCTTTGCTCCGGAAAACCTCGGCCTGCCCAGCGCCGAAATTCGCAAACGGGTGGACGATGCGCTAAAGCTTGTTGACATGTACAGCTACCGGCTGCACTCCCCTCACCTGCTCTCCGGCGGACAGAAGCAGCGTGTTGCGATTGCCGGAGTTATTGCCATGAGCCCCCGCTGCATCGTTTTGGACGAGCCCACAGCCATGCTCGACCCTCAAGGCCGCCGGGAGGTTATCGAGACTGTCACCCGGCTGTGCAGGGAAAACGGCATGACCGTTGTGCTCATAACCCACCACATGCAGGAGGCTGCCGCTTCCGACATGATCTATGTTATGAACGAGGGCAAAATCGCCCTTTCCGGTTCTCCCCGGAAAGTATTTGTTGACGGTGAGCGCCTGAAAAGCTATGGTCTTACCGTTCCTGATACCACCCTTCTGCTGGAGAGTCTCAATAAGGCGGGGATGAATCTCTCACTCGACGCTCTGTCCGCCTGCGAATGTGCGGACGCTATCGCAAAAGCACTTAAGCAATAAGCCCGTCTCAAGAAAAACCCGAAAAGGACAATATGATGCCAAGCATTAAAACTCAGGGGCTCACTCATGTTTACAGCGCATCGACGCCGTTTAAGAGTGTTGCCGTGGAAAATGTGAATATAGAGATAAAGCGGGGCGAAGCTGTCGGCATTATCGGGCACACGGGCTCGGGAAAGTCAACCTTCGTTCAGCATTTGAACGGTCTGCTGGAGGCCAGCTCCGGAAAAGTGTTTCTTGACGGGCAGGACATCTCCTCAAAAAAAGCCCGACTTGAAGCCCGTTTTAAGGTGGGCCTTGTTTTCCAATACCCCGAATACCAGCTGTTCGAAGAAACCGTTTACCGGGATATCGCCTTTGGCCCGAAGAACATGAAGCTGTCAAAGGACGAGGTCTCCCGGCGTGTACACGAGGCGGCCGGCTTTGTCGGGCTGGAAAAAGAAAAAGATATTTTCGACAAATCCCCTCTGGAGCTCTCCGGCGGACAAAAGCGCCGGGTAGCAATTGCCGGAGTTATTGCAATGCGTCCGGAGGTTCTGATTCTGGACGAACCCACAGCGGGGCTTGACCCTGCGGGCTGCCAGAGTATTCTCGAGAATATCAGCCGATACCGTCAGGCAACCGGCGCGACTGTTATTTTGGTTTCACACAGCATGGAAGAGGTTGCCCGGGTTACAGACAGGCTGATCGTATTTGACGGCGGCAAAGTCGCCATGGACGGCCCTCCGGCGCAGGTTTTCTCCCAAGTGGATGAGCTGCGCCGCATAGGGCTTGACATTCCGGCTGTAACCGACGTTGCCCTTCGCCTTCGGGCGCAGGGGCTGGACGTCCCCGCCAGCTGCTACACTATCGAGCAGCTCACAAACGCCGTCCTCTCCCTGAGAAAGGGGGCGGGCTCATGCTAAAAGACATAACCCTGGGCCAGTACTTCCCCGGTGATACGGCTATCCACAGGCTTGACCCGCGCACGAAGCTTGTTTTCGTTTTGCTTTATATCATTGCCCTTTTTACCGCTAAGTCATATGTGACCTACGGTATTATGCTGCTGGTTCTGGCAGCGGGCATAGTTATTTCCCGCATTCCCCTTGCAACTCTGTTCAGAGGTCTTAAACCTCTGGCCGTAATAATTATCATAACGGCTGTTTTAAACCTGCTCTATAACAAGGAAGGCAACACTCTGGTCAGTTTTTGGATAATCAATATAACCGATGCCGGACTTATTCGGGCGGGGTATATGGTGCTGCGTATTATGCTGCTTATCCTGGGCACATTTTTGCTGACCTATACCACCACGCCCCTTGCATTGACAGACGGTATGGAAAGTCTCCTGAACCCTCTGAAAAAGCTGCATTTCCCTGTTCATGAGCTGTCAATGATGATGAGCATCGCCCTGCGCTTCATCCCCACCCTCATTGAGGAGACGGACAAGATAATGAGCGCCCAAAAGGCCCGTGGAGCAAACTTTGAAACCGGTAAGCTCACCGAGCGTGCCAAGGCGCTTTTGCCCCTGCTGATCCCCCTTTTCGTCAGCGCATTTCGCCGTGCGGACGAGCTGGCGGTTGCCATGGAGTCCCGCTGCTACCACGGAGGCGAGGGCAGGACCCGCATGAATCCCCTCACCATGAGAGCGGCAGACTTCAGCCTTGTGCTCTTTTCCCTGCTCATGCTCGGCGGGATAATTGCGCTTTCGAGGTTTGGACTATGAGAAATATTGCCCTTCGCCTATCCTATGACGGCACAGCCTACCACGGCTGGCAGGTTCAAAAGAACGAGGCAACAGTAGCAGAAACCCTTGAAACCGCTCTCAGTAAGGTTTGCGGTCACAGTGTAAAGCTGGTGGGCTGCGGCAGAACCGATGCCGGAGTTCACGCGCTGCGCTACTGCGCCAGCTTCAAAACCCACGGTACCATCCCCACGGACAGGATCCCCCTGGCTGTAAACGCCCTGCTGCCCGATGACATCTGCGTGTCTGACGCGGTGGAGGCGCCCGATGACTTTAACGCCATTTTGTCCTGTCAGAAGAAGGAATATATATATCGGCTGTGCAACTGCCGTATTCGTGACCCCTTCCTAAAAAACCGGACCTGCTTTTATCCCTCGCCTCTGGACGTGGAACGCATGAAGCAGGCGGCGGAGCAATTTGTGGGCACTCACGACTTCAAGGCTGTCCGGAGCGTGGGCACGGAGACCAAAACCACGGTGAGAACCGTTTATTGGTGCAACATTGAGCACAGCGGCAACGTCATAACCATGTCTATTTGTGCCGACGGTTTTCTGTACAATATGGTTCGGGCTATTATGGGAACTCTTGTTTACGTTGGACTGGGCAAGCTGGAGCCGGAGAGCATACCCTCTCTTCTTGACGCGGGAAACCGCCGCCTTACAGGGCCCACAATGCCTCCTCAGGGGCTTTATATGTCCAGAGTGTGGTATGAGGGCATCGTGGGTGAAATGATGGAGAAATAGCATTTCTTATCCCAGAATATGGCTCCTTAAAGTTTTAAATTTATCTATTATTTTTTTTACAGATGTGCTACAATATCGTATAATGCCCGCATTGTCGCGGGCAGACAACAAAAACCTCCGTCAAAAACGCCGCGAGAGGACTGTTTGTACATATGGTTCGAGAAAAAACCAGATTTAAAAACCAGCGGCAAATAGTGGCCATTGTGGCAACGCTGGTCATAGTGATTGCCGGGGTGCTTATCTTTCTCTATCGGGACGAGTTGTTTTCACGCTCAAATCAGGATGAGGAAACGAAGATGACCTCCCTTGACCCCTACACCTATGAAAATGGCGCCAGTCAGGAATTCGCTCTCATGGGAAAGAGTCTTGCCATATCATCTTCCACCGGTTTGCAGCTTCTGGACGGCAACGGCTATTCCGTTGTGAGGCAGGTTTTCTCCATGAAAAACCCGGCAGTTGTTACCGGAGACAAGCACTGCGCTTTCTATGATGTGGGCGGCACTGCTCTCAGGGTTTATTCAAACGGCAGCGTCAGCTCCTTTGACACTACCGGCAATATCATTTCGGTTTCAATGAACAGCGCAGGCTACTTTGTGGTAACTGCCGAGGAAGCCGGTTATAAGGGCAGCGTTACGGTTTATGACGACAAGGGTGAAGCCGTCTACAAGTGGTATTCGGGGACCGGCTATGTTATAGACGCCGGGATCTCACCTAACAGCGCCAGTTTGGCGGTGCTCTGTTTAGAGTCCGGCGGCAGCGTTGTTCATCTTTTCAAACTTTCCGGTGAGGACGAAACAGCTACCGTACAAATCCCGGGTGAAGTGGCCTTCAAGGTTATTTTCACAGACAACAACAGTCTTTGCACTCTATCTGAAGATTTTATTCGCTTCTTCGGCGAGAGCGGCAAGGAAGAGTCCTTCTTCGATTTTGAGGAAAGCTATTTAATCGACTTTAGCATTACGGAAAACCTTTGCGTTGTTGCTCTTAGCGAATTCATCTCAGGCAGCACCGTTACATATACCGGATTTTCAGCAAACGGAAGGGTCTTGGGTACAGCGGAGCTTGATTACCCGCCGCTATCCCTGTCTCAGTACAAGCAAAGGCTTATGGTTCTCGGCAACGGAACAGCAACCATTTTCTCCCGTGACCTGTCCATCAATGCTCAGGGCGAGGTCTCTGTCGGTTACGGGCAAGCCGTCTATTTGCCGGATGGCTATGTATTACTACTCTCGTCGTATCACGGGGAGAAAGTCTCAGTCAAATAAAGAAAACGCTGTACAAAAAGCAGCTAACATACTGAGTGTTGTGAGGTAGGATATGAGATTTTTAGTTGAACTAATTTTCATCGCGATTTTATTTTTTAGTGTTTGGGTCGGGTATAAGAAAGGTCTTGTAATGACCATTGGCAGCATATTAATGATTATAATCGCGCTGATCGTCGGTGACATTATGTCAGACACCTTTTCCCACGAAGCAATTCCCGTTATTCGCCCCTTCGTTGCAGGCTATATGGAGGGCAGCGAGGGTTCAATCGGCAAAGCGCTTGACGTAGTTTTGGGCGACGGAACCGAGGTTCTCTCGGCGGATGACGCTATTGAGCTTCACCCCGAGCTAAAACAGGAGCTTTGTGAGCAGAGCTATATCAATATCGGTGTTTACAAATCTGCCGCAAAAAACATGGCCAAAGACGCCTTGGCGGATTCGGAACAGTCGGGCTCAATAACAAACTCGATCGTAAATGTAATGTGTAGTAAGCTTACATATTACATCGGCTTTATCCTGTTTTTCTCGATCACCGTTATATTGCTGATAGTAATCGGCAATATAACAAACATCAGTTTCAGACTACCCAACGCGAAAAAGCTGGACACCTATGGCGGGGCAGGTGCGGGACTATTTGTCGGCTTCCTGTTTTGCTGCTTCGCAGCATGGGTTCTCAGATTTACGGGTACACTATTGCCGGAAGACAAACTTTGGGGGATTTTTTCCCATCTCTTTGTTAAAATGAACCTGTTTTCTGTCTTCTTGAGTGTCTAGTTGAACCCGTGCCGGTTCAATTACCGTCACCTCAAATACATAGTGATTTTTCACTCGACCAAGGAGCAAACTTTATGCAACCAACTATCTGTTCTCGCTGCAAAAAGAATATGGCTATCATATTCATCTCAAAAAACGAAAATGGAACAACAAAAAATGAAGGTCTGTGCCTAAAATGCGCACGGGAGCTTCATATTAAGCCCGTGGACGAAATCATGTCCAAAATGGGTATTACAGACGATGATCTGGACTCCATCGTCTCCGAAATGTCTACCGCAATGGAAGGCCTAGAGAGCGGACGGGACTTTGAAGGTATTGACGATGTTCCCGCCAACGATGAGGATGACAGCGGAAAAACCGCAACCTTCCCGTATCTCAACCGCCTGTTCAGCGCTGACAGCAGCTTTAATCCGCTGAGCAGCTCTTTCCCCCAGCCCATGCAGCCCGGCGATAACCGTTCCTCTAAGAAGGAAGCCGGAAAGGACCAGCCCCGAGGCAACGGAAAGCGTAAGTTTTTGGACAATTACTGCATTGACCTGACCGCAAAGGCGGCTGCCGGCAAGCTTGACAACATGATCGGCAGGCAGGAGGAGCTGGAGCGTGTTATCCAGATTCTCAACCGCAGGCAAAAGAATAACCCCTGCCTTATCGGCGAGCCCGGCGTTGGTAAAACCGCCATTGCAGAGGGTCTTGCCCAGCGCATTTCCGATGGCAGCGTTCCCTACAAGCTGCGGGATAAAGAGGTAATGCTTCTTGATTTGACCGCCCTTGTTGCGGGCACGCAGTTCCGCGGCCAGTTTGAGAGCCGTATGAAGGGTCTTATCGAGGAGATCCGCAAGGAAGGCAACATCATCCTCGTTATTGACGAGGTTCACAATATCGTTGGCGCAGGCGATGCCGAGGGCAGCATGAACGCCGCGAACATCCTCAAGCCCGCTCTGTCCCGGGGTGAGATTCAGGTTATCGGAGCAACCACCTTCTCCGAATACCGCAAGCACATTGAAAAAGACGCCGCTTTGGAGCGCAGATTCCAGCCGGTGACCGTTGCCGAGCCCTCAATGGACGAGAGCATCGCCATTATCCGAGGCATTGCCCACTATTACGAGGACTACCACGGCGTTCATATTTCTGACGAAATGTGCCGAAAAGCCGTTACGCTTTCAGAGCGCTATATTACCGACCGCTATCTGCCTGACAAGGCCATAGACCTCATTGACGAGGCCTGCTCGGACGTTAATTTGAAGAACCCGAATTTTGAACGCATTGACATCATCACCAAGGAGATCGCGGATCTTGACAAAGAGCGTGAGCTCCTTCTGACAGACACCGAAAATGACAATTTTGAGCGTTTGGCTTCTATCCGCAGCATATCCCTGCAGCTTTCTGACGAGCTCCACCAGTTAAAGGCTCTCGGCTCCCCTGAGCTCACAGAGGAAAATCTTGCCCGTGTAATTGAGCTCTGGACAAAAATCCCCGCCAGCAACATCCGGGAGGATGAGTATGACCGCCTGTCTGAGCTGCATCTGCGGCTTAAGAAGAATATTATCGGTCAGGACGAGGCCGTTGACCTTGTGTGCGCCGCGATCAAGCGCAGCAGGATCGGTCTTGCCGCAAAGCACAAGCCGGTGAGCTTCATTTTCGTGGGCAGCACGGGCGTCGGTAAAACCGAGCTGGTAAAGCGTCTGGCAGAAGATCTGTTTAACACTCCCGAATCCCTGATTCGTCTCGATATGTCCGAGTTTATGGAAAAGCACTCCGTGTCAAGGATCATCGGTTCACCTCCGGGCTACGTTGGCTATGACGAGGCCGGTCAGCTGACTGAAAAGGTTCGCCGCAAGCCCTACTCCGTCATTTTGTTCGATGAGATCGAAAAGGCGCATCCGGACGTAATGAACGTGCTGCTGCAAATTCTTGACGACGGCAGAATTACCGATGCTCAGGGCAGAACCGTCAACTTTGAAAACGCCGTTATCATCATGACCACGAACGCCGGCAGTGACCGTAAGGACGGCACGGTGGGCTTCGGCGGAACAGTTAACGATCAGGGCAAGGAGCGCAGCATGAAGGCTTTGAAGGACTTCCTGCGTCCCGAGTTTATCAACCGTGTTGACGAAATCGTATACTTCAACAAGCTCAGTGAAGATAATTTCCGCGCGATCGCCGCTCTCATGCTGGATGAACTGCGGGAAGTTATGGTTGAGAAGAACATCGACTTTAGCTATGACGACGCTCTTCTGGATTACCTTTCTAAAAAGAGCTACTCTCTCACCTACGGCGCGCGTAATCTCCGCCGCCTGATTCAAAAAGAGGTGGAGGACGCCATTGCCGCGGATATTATCGACAAGCTCCACGGCAAGGTCGCCCGTGTCTCCCTCTCGGTTAAGGACGAGAAGATCGTTGTTGACGCAGACTGAAAATTATAAAGAGAACCGGAAGGATTTTTCCTTCCGGTTCTCTTATTTTATCTGTCCGGTGTTATCTGTAATAGTCTATGCCCGCAAGGTCCGTGATGATCGCGTCGCACACGCCCTTATCCAAAGCTTCAAAACAAGCGTCAACACCACCGGGGAGCTTTACGATAAACTCCGGTTTTTTCTTCATATCCGGATGTGCATCAAGAATCGCTATAAAGCAGCCCATCTCAGGTATGGCAAGGGTTTTTCCGGATAAGCTCCGACCCGTACCCGCCAGAGCCGCAATAATAACGGTGTTCTTGAAATATACGGGTGACTGGCGGATTTTGGTGCTGCTCTCGTCATAGGGCAGGCCGCCCCAAACGCAGTCCACATTGCCGGAGTTGAGCTCCACATAGGCGTTTGACACGTCCACGGCAACAAACTTAATTCTCCAGCCCAGCTTTGAGCACACGGCCTTTGCCAAATCCACGTCAAAGCCTGCTGCCGCACCGTCCACTTCGCCGGAGAAGGGCAGGTGCCAGGCGTCATAGCCCATAATAAAGGTGCGCTGCTCAATTTCAAAGTCCAGCTTTGAAATTGCCTGCTCATCACCCTTTAGCAGTGACAGGTCGCTTCCAAACCACTTGCGTGTGAGGGAATTGACCTCGCCCTCCGCCTCAAGCTCCGCAAGGGCCGCAATAACGGCGTCTCCCGCCTTGTCCTCCTGCCTGAAGGCAACACACAGCTGCTGGGTCTCCAGCCGCTCCACAACGCTGTATTTACTGTTGTCCCCCACCTTGCAAGAGGCCAGGGGAACTAAAAGCCCAATTATTAAAATCAAAGCCAAGGCTAAGGAACATTTTCTCATAACACACCGCCATATACCCACAAATAAAAGAAGCTGTCAAAAAACGCGATAATCGACATTTTTTGACCGCTTCTATATTATTATAGCTTAATTTACAATTCAAGTATTAATTTGTAAATTTTGCGTTTTGGTATTATTCACCTGAATATCTGGCCAGAAACTGCTTTGTACGCTCCTCCCGGGGATTGCCGAAAACCTCCTCCGGATGTCCCTGCTCAACAATGACTCCCCCGTCCATAAAGATAACCCTGTCCGCCACATCTCTGGCAAACTGCATCTCGTGGGTCACGATTATCATGGTGGTTTTCTTCTCGGCAAGGGTCTTGATCACCTTCAAGACCTCCCCTGTCAGCTCCGGATCCAGGGCGCTTGTGGGTTCGTCAAAGCACAGAATGTCCGGAGACAGCGCCAGAGCGCGGGCAATGGCAACGCGCTGCTGCTGACCGCCGGAGAGCTGGTGGGGGTAGCTGTCCAGCTTGTCGCTGAGTCCCATTTGCTCAATCAGGCTCCGGGCGTTCTTATCAATCTCCTCAAGAATGTGCTTTTTATTCTTCTTATACTCGGGGTTCTCCTTTGCCAGAAGCTCAGACGCCAGTCTGACATTTTCCAGCACGGTGTACTGGGGAAAAAGATTGAAGCTCTGGAAAACCAGACCGAAATGCAGGCGCTTCTTGCGAATCTCAGCTTCCTTGTGGGTCGCAGGATCGCTCGCGTCAAAAATCACGTTGCCGTTAACCAGAATCTCTCCGCTGTTTGGTTTCTCAAGGAAGTTCAGGCAGCGCAGAAGAGTAGTTTTTCCGCTGCCGGAGGAACCGATAACCGCGATTGCCTCGCCCTTTTCA
>CAZHCB010000036.1:0-622 GCA_964530935.1 uncultured Oscillospiraceae bacterium | reverse complement strand
GAAGTCGATATCCTTTAAAACTTCCAGCGTACCAAAGCTCTTGGCGAGGTTTTTTACTTCTAAAACTGACATTTTCTCTCCCTCCTTAGTTAAAGTAGCTGAGCTTGCGCTCAGAGTAGTTGAGCAGCAAGGTCAGACCCCCGCAAAAGACGAGGAAGAATATCGCCGTTGAAAACAAGGGCCAAATCAGCCCTTTTGTTGTATATTCCTGAGCCATCATGATTATCTCTTTGTTAGCGATAACCCGCGCAAGCGAGGTGTCCTTGACAAGCGTTATAAACTCGTTGCCCATGGGAGGAACGATGCGCTTTATTACCTGCATCAGGGTGACCTTGAAGAAAATCTGTGTCTTTGTCATACCAAGAACTTGGCCCGCTTCCTGCTGTCCGACGGGTATTGACTGGATGCCGCCACGGAATATCTCAGAAAAATAACAGGCATAGTTAATAACAAAGGCGATTATCGCCGCGTCAAGACGCCCCATTGCTTCCCCGCCCCAAATTAGACCGGGACCGAAAAACACGATTATTACCTGCAGCATCAGGGGCGTTCCGCGGATTATCCAGACAAAGGTTTTGGTAACACCGCGCAAAAGCTTAAAGCGGCTCATCGACCCGAAAGA
>CAZHCB010000035.1:0-14522 GCA_964530935.1 uncultured Oscillospiraceae bacterium | reverse complement strand
ATATGCGCCCGTAGCTCAGTTGGATAGAGTGTCAGACTCCGACTCTGAAGGTCGCTGGTTCGAATCCAGTCGGGCGTACCAAAACAGCCGCAGCAATTTATTGCTGCGGCTGTTTATATTTTATTCTATATTCCCAACACTGCGGTGATTGCACCGCGGATGTTCTTTACAGAAAGCAATTCCAGTCCCTTGGGGCATGTCACATCATCCCTAACGTGGGCGGGAATAACGCAGCGTTTGAACCCCAGTCTTGATATTTCCGCAAGGCGCTGATTGAGCGCGGAGACGCTACGAATTTCTCCGGTGAGACCAACCTCCCCCACTGCCGCCAAGTCGTCCCCAATGGGAATGTCCCTTTGGCTGGAGGCAATAGCCAGAATTGTTGCCAAGTCTGCCGCGGGCTCATTAAGTGTGAGTCCGCCGATAACATTTATGTAAGTGTCGCTGCCGCCTAAGGCGATGCCTCCGCGCTTTTCGAGCACGGCAATAAGAAGCGTTGCGCGATTGTAATCAATGCCGTTTGTATTGCGCCTTGCTACGTTGTAGCTGCTGCCGGCGACAAGAGCCTGAACCTCCGCCAGGATTGGACGAGTACCCTCCATAACACAGGCTACGCAAGTGCCCGGACAATTAGTGGGCCTTCCGGACAGGAGCATTTCCGAGGGGTTTTTAACCTCGATTAGACCAATGTCTCCCATCTCAAATACGCCGATTTCGTTAGTTGAGCCGAATCTGTTTTTGGCCGCGCGTAAAATGCGGTAAGACATGTTGCGGTCGCCCTCAAAATACAGAACGCAGTCAACCATATGCTCCAGTACCTTTGGTCCGGCAATGGCGCCTTCCTTATTCACGTGCCCAACAACAAAGGCGGTCAGCCCTTGAATTTTGGACAGCTGCATTAACGCCATAGTGCAGTCTTTTACCTGAGTTATACTTCCCGGACTTGCTGAAAGCTCCGGATTATACATGGTTTGAATGGAGTCGATAATCAAAACGCTGGGTTTTATCTCATCAACAGCACGGATTATTTCGGACAAATCGGTTTCAGACAGAACAAAGACTACATCACCCTTAACGCCGAGACGTTCAGCACGCATTTTGAGCTGACGCTTACTTTCCTCACCGCTGACGTATAGAATTTTCTCATCCTTGCCGATGATACCACACAGCTGCAAAAGCAGAGTTGATTTGCCTATGCCGGGAGCACCGCCCACAAGCACCAGAGAACCGCGCACAGCGCCGCCGCCAAGAACACGGTCAAATTCCTCCAGTCCTGTTGAAAAACGCAGCTCATCCTCAGTGCTCAGCTTAGAGAGCACCTCGGGGGTGTTTAGTCTTCTGCGTATGTCTGTTAATACGGCTCCGCTCTTAATTTTAGTTTCTGTGGGAGCTTCAACCAGTGTGTTCCACTCTCCGCAGGAAGGACAACGTCCCGCCCATTTTGGTGTTTCAAAGCCGCACTGTGAACAGAAGAAAGCGGTTTTACCCTTCATAATTTACCTCGTATCATTTTATCATTTGTTTAAGATAGATTGGTCTGTGTGCCGGTAAAACGGAAGTATGCCGTCATTAGAGCTAAGGCAGTTTTTAGCTGGTAGCTGTCGGTTTCCAAAAGATCTGCCTCTTCCGGATGTGACAAAAAGCCACATTCGGCCAGAACCGCAGGACAGCTTATGTTTTTAAAAAGATAAATGTTATTGGAAATCGGTGCGGCAACTCTTCTGTTTTGGGGATACAGGGCGCTATTCATGTTTTCCTGAACCAAGGCCGCAAGTATAGGACTTCTTTCATCTTTTGCGTAGAATGCTTGAGGTCCCCTTGGCTGCGCACTGGGAAATTTGTTCTGATGAACACTAAGCAATATGCCCCCCGTGATGCTCTCAATAAACTCAACGCGTTTGTTCTGGTCATAAACCTTCATCCTGTTGATGCTGTTAGCATCATCGGGATAGACGATGTCTTCACTTTCACGGGTCATAACGCATTTCGTAGCAGTCAACTGGGCGAGTGCAAACATTTTTTTGGAGATCTCTAAATTGATTTCACTCTCGGGATGACCGTTTTTTGAAACGGCACCGCCGTCCGCTCCACCATGACCGGGGTCAATAATAAGAACAAAGCTGCCCTCGCCGGCGGTATCGACAGTTGAGTGGTTTTTTTCTAATGCCGCAAAAAATGCAGCGATGATAACAGCCAGGACTATGAGAAACCCAAACACAGAATTTGCTTGCTTTATAGATACAGTCAAGATAATCACCTCTGCATCTATACTATTTTTACATGAGCGCTTCTATTCAAGAATTGGACGTGTTTATACTTTCAAATCTGTGTTTGAGGCAAAACCCGCAGGAAACTTGTCCAGAATGGGCTTTACATCATTTTTAAGAAAGTCAGTAACCTGTTGTGCCGAGCGGCCTATATAAGCAGTCGGGTCAAGGCTTGCCAGAATTTCCGCTTCCGTAAGCTTGAATATTGGGTCGCCAGCAATTCGAGCGATAAGGTCGTTTGGCATACCTAGCTCCTTCACAACGCGACCGGCCTCAATGGAATGAATTCTTATGCGCTCGTGAAGCTGCTGCCGGTCTCCACCCTTTTTTACGGCGTCCATCATAATGTTTTCTGTAGCCATAAAGGGCAATTCTTCTGAAATGTGCCGCTGGATTACCTTATCATAGACCCGGATGCCACCGGCAACATTCTGATAAATGTTTAAAATAGCATCAATTGCAAGGAAGGCTTCTGGAACTGAAATACGCTTATTTGCAGAGTCGTCCAGGGTTCGCTCAAACCACTGATTGTAAGCGGTCATTGCCGGATTTTGCGCATCGACAATAACATAGCGCGCAAGAGAGCAAATGCGCTCACAGCGCATAGGATTGCGCTTATATGGCATGGCTGATGAGCCGATCTGTTTATCCTCAAAAGGTTCTTCAAGCTCTTTGAGATGTGAGAGAAGCCTCATATCGGTTGCAAACTTTCCGGCGCTCTGTGCAAGGCCTGAAAGAGTTGCCAAAACAGCCGCATCCACCTTGCGGGAGTAGGTTTGACCGGAAACTGAAACACAGCTTTCAAAACCCATTTCTGTTGTTATCAGCTCTTCAAGCTTGCGGCATTTCTCGTGGTCGCCCTCAAAAAGGGCGAGAAAACTTGCCTGCGTTCCGGTCGTACCCTTAGAGCCCAGAAGCTGCAGGGAGTTGATCCTGAAGTCAATCTCCTCCAAATCCATGATCAGGTCATTTATCCAAAGACAAGCTCTTTTTCCAACAGTTGTAAGCTGCGCGGGCTGAAAATGAGTAAAGCCCAAGGTGGGCATATCTTTATATTTGTCGGCAAAGGATGCAAGAGTTGAGATTATAGCCGCGAGCTTTCGCCGAACAAGCTGCAGCCCTTCCCGCATGATGATAATGTCGGTATTATCGCCTACATAGCAGCTGGTAGCACCCAAATGGATAATGGGCATTGCCTTGGGACATTGTTTGCCAAAGGCGTGAACATGAGCCATAACGTCGTGGCGCAATTTTTGCTCCATTTCGGCGGCATATTCGTAGTCCACAAGGTCTGCGTTTGCCTCCATCTGAGCAATTTGCTCGTCGGTAATTTGAAGGCCCAGCTCCTTTTCTGCCCGCGCCAGAGCGATCCAGAGCTTGTGCCAGGTTGTAAACTTCTTGTCCGGAGAAAAGATGTAAAGCATCTCGTCACTGGCATACCTAGAGCAAAGTGGGCTTTCATACTGATTGTGCATTTGGTGTCCTCCAAAATAATAAGCGCGACCGGTGTGACAAGTGTCGCCGATCGCGCGTTTATACCGTTTTTCTTTTTCCTTTTCTTCTATGCTGATAAAATCGGCGCTTATTATTTTATCATCCCTTGATAAACTTTTCAAGCCTATCCAGACCTTCTTTAATATTTTCCATCGAAGCTGCGTATGTCCAGCGGACAAAACCGGGTGCGCCAAAACCGGAGCACGGCACAACAGCAACAAGAGCCTGTTCCAAAAAGGCAATTGCAAAGTCATCATCGTTCTCAATGAGTCTTCCGCCTAAGGTTTTTCCAATAAGCTTCTCAAGATTCATCATAACATAGAACGCACCGTCAGGCTTAATGCAACTGACGCCTTCAATGCTGTTCATGCGCTCAACAATGTAGTCACGACGCTCTTCAAAAGCCTTGCGCATGGTCTCAACACTCTCTTGCGGCCCTTTAAGCGCTTCGGTTGCAGCGCACTGGCACATTGTTCCCGGTGCCCCTGTAGAATGGCTCAGGAAGTTGGCCATAACCTTTGCAATCTGCTTGTTGGAGCAGGCATACCCGATTCTCCAGCCTGTCATAGCGTAGGATTTGGAAACACCGTTAATTATAATAGTTCTTTCATATGCGTCCTGCGAGATTGTTGCGAAACTTACGAATTCGTTGTTGTCGTATATGAGGTTATAGTATATTTCATCAGAAATAACATAGATATCATGTTTTTTGCAAATTGCGGCAATCTCCTCAAGCTCAGCGCGGGTATAGAGCATGCCCGTGGGGTTTGAGGGGTTGTTGAGCATGAGAGCCTTTGTCTTTTTTCCAATTACGCTATCAAGCTGTTTGGGAGAGATCTTAAAATTCTGCGCTTCCCCTGCTTCAATGATAAAAGGTACGCCACCGGCCATGCGGATCATCTCGTAGTAGCTCACCCAGTAAGGTGCAGGCAGAATAACCTCATCGCCGGGGTTTAGAATGGCACATAGGGCAATATACACGTTATGCTTAGCGCCGCTGGCAACAGTTATCTGCGTGAAGTCGTAGTCAAGGTCAAAATCCTGCTTCATTCGTGAGGAAATTGTTTTACGCAGGTCAATCATTCCCGCTGCCGGCGTATACTTGGTTTTACCGTCTCTAATTGCCTTTATTCCGGCCTCTTTTATATTGTCGGGGGTATCAAAGTCGGGCTCGCCTGTGCCAAACCCAATGACATCCAGACCATCCGCTTTCATCTGCTTTGCCAGCGAGTCAACCGCCAGAGTGGTGGACGCTCTAACCTCTGCTGCAATCCTTGACAGTTCTTTCATATATAACACCTCAAAAGCTTAAAACTGAAATTATTATAGGCTACATTTTTCATATTTGCAAGCAAATTTGCTATTTCTGTCGATTATTCGCAAATAATTTGCATTTAAGTAGCCTATTACAATGCAAAATGACATCAGTTGTCTGCAACCATTATACTCAATTGTTCATGATATTGATAAAAAACGTGGACTCCGGAGAGTCCACGTAAAATTTCTACAATATGTTATGACTTTTTTGCACCTTTGTATCTGCCTGCTAATAATTCCACAGCCGCAAAAATTACCCAAACTGCCACAATAAAAATCGCGCAGTGCATGAAAAAGCTTTCCGGCAAGATGGTGATGATTTCGTCTGCCGCAGGGTCGAAAATCCATGTGTCGCCGTTAAAAAAGAGCTTATGGAATACTGTAAATGCCCCATTAAAATCTATTGCGATTGCCACACCCAACGCAAGCGGAATGGCTAAAGTCATGATACCCGCATATCTCAAGGTGTTTCGTCCTACGCACCTTAGCGCAAATAGCATGATCATTATTGCGACCGATATTGCGGCGCCAAAATATATCCCGTTAAAGATCGGGCGGCAGTCTGCAAAATGCTGTGCGCCTGCTTCGGAGTATTTTAGCGCTGGTAAACGGAATTCGCCGCTGCTGAAGGGGTTTAAGTAGTCCATTACAGCATTGTAGTTTTCCAGAATCTCTTCACGGCTCAGACCAGACGCAGCCTCAATGTCTAACGCGGAAATATCTGCTGTGTATGGAAAGTCGGTTAGATGTATAAGCCCCAAACCGATTCCCGTTGCGGCAAAAAGGCTTAACACCGCTAATACAAGCGCGATCAGTATTCTTTTCATAGTTATCACTTTCCTTCAGAATACTTGGCCCTGCCTTCAACAAAAATGTTACCGCCGTGACAGTCGATTGCAACAGTTAAAGGAAGCTTGCAGATATCCATACGCTTTATTGACTCGCAGCCAAGATCCGAAAAAGCAATTTCATCACAGGAGATAATATGGCTTGCAATAAGTGCGCCTGCGCCACCGACCGCACTGAAATACACCGCACCGTTTTCCATCAGTGAAGCGCATACGGCCTGCCCTCTTTCGCCCTTACCGATAATTGCGGCAAGGCCCAAGTCAAGAAGGCGCGGCGTAAATTTATCCATTCGCTTGGAGGTTGTGGGTCCGCAAGAGCCCACCACCTTGCCATCAGCCGCCGGCGTTGGTCCGGAGTAATAAATAACCCCGCCGTTAACATCAAAGGGTAGAGCCTCTCCCCTGTCCAGCAGTTCGAACATGCGCTTGTGGGCAGCATCTCTGGCAGTGTATATAACACCTGAGAGCAGAACCCGTTCTCCCGCGCGCAAGGTTTTGGATGCTTCGGGCAACTGATTTATTGACAGTTCTCTCATAAAAATACCTCAAACAAAACGGCGGGCAGCAATAATCTGCTGCCCGCCATAAAATCGTTTTATAAAAACAGCAACTATGCCTTGAGCGCTGCCTTTGCCTGCTCAGCTAGAGCGGTGAAAGCTTCGGGACTGTGAATTGCGGTTTCAGAAAGCATTTTACGGTTCATATCAATGCCGGCGAGCTTGAGACCGTGCATAAAAGTTGAATAGTTCATGCCGTTGATCTTGCATGCTGCGCTGATACGGGTAATCCAGAGTTTACGGAAATCTCTCTTCTTCTGCTTACGTCCAACGTAAGCGTAAGACAGGGATTTCATAACAGCCTGATTAGCCATTTTGTAGTGGGTAGACTTTGCTCCCCAGTATCCCTTTGCCATGCCAAGGATTTTATTTCTTCTTTTGCGCGTCATTGTTGCGCCTTTAATTCTAGCCATATCTAAAGGTCCTCCTTATTTGTAGGGAATCATACGCTTGATAGCGGATTCGTTGGTTGCATCGGCATAAGCTCCCTGACGGAGGCGTCTCTTAATCTTTGTGGTCTTCCCGTGACCGTTAAGAAGATGGGACTTATAGGCGTGTGAGCGCTTAATTTTACCGTTTTTGGTAACGCTAAATCTTTTCTTTGCGCCACTGTGTGTTTTCATCTTGGGCATAATGAGTTCTCTCCTTTGTGTGATTGAAATTACTTTGCAGCGTTAGTTTGCCTGGGGGATAAAAACATGGACATATTACGCCCCTCGAGCTTTGCTTCTTTGTCAAGGACGGCAATTTCAGCACATTTTTCGGCAAAATCAGCCAAAAGGTTTGCACCGAGATTAGTGTGCGCCATTTCTCTGCCCCTGAAGCGGACTGATACCTTAACACGGTCTCCTTCACGCAGGAACTTTTGGGCATTCTTCAGCTTAACGTTAAAGTCGTTCTCGCCGATACTGGGAGACATACGAATTTCCTTAACCTCAACAATATGCTGATTCTTCTTTGCTTCCTTATCCTTCTTTGATTGCTCAAAGCGGAACTTACCGTAGTCCATAATTTTGCATACGGGCGGAACGGATTGGGGAGCAATTTTGACCAAATCAAGATCCTTTTCAATGGCAATGTCCATAGCGGCAGAAACGGCCATAATGCCCAGCTGCTCACCGTCAACGCCTATGAGCCTGACTTCTTTGTCGAGGATTTCTTCATTGATTTGATGATCCATGTTTGCGATATTAAAACACCTCCAAGCAGTAATGCGGTTCTACCGCAAAAAAATGCGGATGCCAAGGCACCCGCACATAAAAACACAAGGACGGCAAAAAACCGTTTGTGGTTTATTTACCCAGCGCACCATAGTGGCGAGGTGAGGACGGATACCGACCGAACCTTCTTTATTCTAACTATAACACTATAACAGCATTATATGGGGCTGTCAAGCACTTTCTCCAATAATTTATGTCTTGTCCTTAAGCATTATGCCGACTAATTTACTGGTTCCCAGCCTGTCCGCCCCGGCATCAATGAGGCGTTGTGCGTCTTCAAAATTTGAAATGCCTCCGGCGGCCTTAATTTTGGTTTTGGGGTCGCACTCAAGACGCATTAGGACAATATCTTCAACTCTTGCCCCGTATTTTCCAAAACCGGTTGAGGTTTTTATATAGTCTGCCCCCACGGCAGAAACAACTTTACACATTTCCCGTAAGTTTTCGTCCGACAGACTGCAGCACTCAACTATCACCTTAAGAACATGGTTCTCACATGCGCGGCGGATGCTCATTAACTCGCGCTCAACCTTGGAATAATCACCGGCACATGCGTCTGCAATGTTTATGACAACATCGATTTCGTCGGCGCCCTCTTCAATAAGATGCTGGGTCTCAAAAACCTTTGTCGCGGTGTCGCTGTATCCGTTGGGAAAGCCTACAACCGTACATATTTTAAGGTTTTTACCAAATATACGCTTTGCCTCATAAACATGAGTAGGAGCAAGACACATGCAGGCGCAGTTATATTCAATTGCAAGACGGCAGTTTTCCGCAATCTCATCAAATGAAGCGTCTGTACGCAGTACTGTGTGATCACAAAGGGCAAGAATTTCGTTTTTTGTCATTAGGATTCCCCTTTCATAATTTGACGCCACTTGTAAACGCGGCAAAACTGTACTATAATCTTAACACCCATTGCCAGAATCGGAGGAAACCATGCAAGAAGTATTTTTCAATTCACGTCACGAACTCGACAGGCTACCCTTGGGTGCAGTGACCGCCGGAACAGCCCTTAGGCTGGGCGTTCGCATCGCAGAGGATGCCGGAGTTATCGGGCTAAACATACAGGTAACAAATGATGATAGCGGAGAAGTTACCAGCATCCCCATGGAACGTGTTTGGACAGAAAACGGTTATTCGCGTTTTGAGGGTAGCTACACGCCGACCTGTACCGGGCTATACTGGTATTATTTTATTGCCCAGACTGACAACGGCACAAGAAATATTGGAAAAAGAGGCAACACAGCTGTTTTTACCGCTGATGCTCCACATCCGTGGCAGCTTTCCGTATTCTCAAATAATTATACCACTCCTGACTGGATAAAGGGAGGAGTTTTTTATCATATTTTCGTAGATCGTTTTTACAAAGCCGGTAATCACCCGCATAAACCCGGGACAGTTTTCCGGAGCGATTGGGGCTCGGTTCCCATCTATTTGCCGGATGAAACTGGAACTATCCGCAATAACGACTTTTTCGGCGGAGACTTAGACGGGGTTATAATGAAGCTTCCCTATCTCAGTGATCTGGGAGTTACCTGCATATACCTTAGTCCGATTTTTGAGGCGACATCAAACCACAAATATGATACATCTGACTATATGAAGATAGATCCTGCCTTTGGTGATGAGAGCACACTCAAACAGCTCTGTGAAAAAGCAAATGAGTTGGGAATAAAAATAATCTGCGACGGAGTCTTCAACCACACAGGTGACGACTCGGTATATTTTGACCGCTACGGTAACTACGGAAGCAACGGGGCATACAATTCGAAGCAGTCGCCATATTACCCATGGTTCAATTTCAGCAACTGGCCGGAGGAATATGAAAGCTGGTGGGGTATTAAAACGCTCCCACAGGTTAACGAAAATAATCCTGAATTTCAAAACTTTATCCTCGGTGACGACGGCGTTTTGAGGCATTGGATGCGTACCGGCATCTCCGGCTGGCGTCTGGACGTTGCAGACGAGCTGCCGGAAGGTTTTCTGCGCAAACTTCGAGAAAGTGTAAAAGATGAAAATCCCGAAGCACTGATTATCGGTGAGGTGTGGGAAGATGCAACGACAAAGATCGCCTACGGCCACCGTCGCCACTATTTTGACGGGTCCCAGCTGGACGCGGTTATGAACTACCCCTTTAAAAATGCGATCATTGACTACATGCTGAGCGGCAACAGTGAAAATTTGGCGGATACTGTTGAAACCATTTGCGAAAACTACCCAAAACCTGCCTTGGACAGTCTGATGAACGGACTGGGAACACACGACACGGCGCGAATACTCACAGTTCTGGGCGGAAAGAATTACGACACTCGTGATGAGAGAGCTGAAGCCAGACTATGCCTCGAAGAAAAAGCTCTTGCAAAGAAGAAACTTACTTTAGCCGCGGTCCTTCAGTGTACCCTCCCCGGAGTGCCCTGCATTTATTACGGGGATGAGGCCGGGGTCGAGGGTTATGAAGACCCGTTTAACCGGCGCTGCTACCCCTGGGGCAAGGCTGATGGTGAAATACAAACCATGTATCGGGAAATAATAAAAATAAGACGCAACAGCCCGGTTTTTTCAGGCGGAGAATACAAAACCCTGTCATCCGACAATGGGGTTTACGCATTCATGCGAAAAAAGAACGGCTGTCGCGTTTTGGTTGCAATAAATATGGGTCAGGAGAGCAGAACTCTACCTCTTGATGTGTCAGGGGAATTGCTGTTTTCTGAAGCGGCGGTTCTGGATAATAGAGCTCTCAACCTGCCGCCTATGGGCTGCGCAGTGGTAAAGCTCTAAATCTCGTGCTCTGCCTTTGTCTCGCAGTATACGCAGCGATAAACGCTGTTTTCACGATCTGTTAAACGAAATACTTGCGGAAGCTCCTGCTCTGTCGATGTGATACAGCGGGGGTTTTTGCATGTTATAACGCCTGCAACGCGGTCCGGAAGGGCAAGATTGCGCTTTTCGACGATTTGATTGTCACGAATAATGTTTACGGTAATGCCAGGGTCAACATAGCCGAGAACGTCCAAATTAATATCTATCAATGAGTCAATTTTAATGATGTCTTTTCGCCCCGACTTCTTGCTGACGACGTTTTTGATGATCGCAACGGAGCAGTCCAGCTTTGAAAGCTCAAGGATCCTGTAAAGCTCCATGCTTTTCCCGGCGGTTATGTGATCTAACACAATGCCGTTTGCTACTGAATCAATTGTCATATCATCATACCTCCAAAAGCCTTAATATGAGTGCCATTCTGATAAACTTTCCGTTTAGCGCCTGCTTAAAGTAGCAAGCGCGCTTGTCTTTATCAACAGCTCTTTCAATTTCGTTTACTCTGGGCAGCGGGTGCAAAATGCAAAGGTCTTCTTTAGCGTTAGCCAGCTTGTCCATGGTGAGGATGAAAACGTCCTTTAAACGCATATAGTCAGCCTCGTTGAAGAAACGCTCACGCTGAACTCTGGTCATGTAGAGAATGTCAAGCTCCGGCAAGTTGTCCCAATTATTTGTTTCTATATAGCTTTGACCGCCGCTGTCAAGAACATCTGTTCTGATGTATCCGGGCACCCGCAGTTCATCAGGAGATATCAGAACGAAACTGTTGTTATCATAGCGGGACATAGCTTCAATAAGTGAGTGTACTGTGCGGCCGAACTTAAGGTCTCCGCAGAAGCCGATTTTAAGGTTGTCCAGTCTCCCCTTTTCGCGATGGATCGTCAAAAGATCCGTAAGAGTTTGGGTCGGGTGATTGTGGCCGCCGTCACCGGCATTTATTACCGGAATACTAACGGATTGAGCCGCGACCATTGGTGCGCCCTCTTTCGGGTGGCGCATGGCAATTATGTCTGCGTAGCACTCAATTGTTTGCGCGGTGTCCGCTACACTTTCGCCCTTTGAAGCGGATGAGCTTGCAGCTTCAGAAAAGCCCAAAACGCTACCCCCAAGCTCAAGCATTGCCGCCTCGAAGCTTAAACGGGTTCTGGTTGAGGGCTCAAAAAATAAGGTTGCAAGTTTTTTTCTGTGGCATTTCTCGGCATACTTGTCGGGGTTTGCCACAATGTCCTGTGCGGTTTCGATTAGTTTTCCGATTTCGCTGGTGCTAAGGTCTGTAATACTGATTAAGTCCTTCATACTGTACCTCCATTCGAACGACTTTATTTTGAAATCCAACTTTCATCAGATGGATTATTTCGAAACGCTAAAATGCGCTCAATATCACTGCGTTCAATTGCACCTTCGTCAGCGGCAACTTCAAGCAAAACATCAAGATTGGTAAGACTGCGGTTTATTACGCTTGCATCCTGCAGACGGTCTAAGCCCTTTTTCATTCCGTAGGTAAAGATGCTCACAACACCAAGAACCTCCGCTCCGGCTTCTCTGAGCACTTGGACAACCTCAATAACGCTTCCGCCGGTTGAGATAAGGTCCTCAACAACAACTACCTTGTCTCCGGGCCGGAGTTTGCCTTCAATTTGATTCTGCCTGCCATGGTCCTTTGCGCCTGAGCGCACGTAGCCCATGGGCAGATTCATAATGTGCCCGGTAATCGCAGCGTGGGCAATTCCGGCAGTGCTGGTGCCCATAAGCACCTGACATTCGGGGAAATATTTGCGAATATTTTCCGCAAGTGCGGTCTCAATATGGGTACGCACTTCAGGTGCGGTCAGAGTAAGGCGGTTGTCGCAGTAAATGGGACTTTTTATTCCGCTCGCCCAAGTAAACGGATCTTCGGGACGTAAAATTACTGCCTCGATCGATAAAAGATCGTGTGCGATCTGCTTTTCCATATCTTTCTCTCCTTTTAAGGTTTCAACCTAAAAATTCTTTTAGTGCACGCTCATATGCCGCAACCGGATCGTCTGCCTGAGTAATAGGTCTGCCGACAACAATATAGTCGCTGCCGATTTCCCGAGCTCTTGCCGGAGTTGTAATACGCACCTGATCATCTGTACCGCTATCGGCAAAGCGAACTCCGGGGGTAACCGTGAGGAAGCCCTCTCCGCAGCGGGTCTTTACTTTTCCGGCCTCTAAGGGTGAACACACAACGCCGTCGAGCCCTGCGTTCTTTGTATTTTCGGCATAGGACAGGACTGTTTCATCCAGAGATGCGTTTATTAGCAGTTCCTGCCGCATAAGCTCTTCGCTGGTGGAGGTCAGCTGGGTAACGGCAATCAGCATGGGTCTGCTGCCATCGGCGCGTGTGAGGCCCTCCAGAGCCGCCTTCATCATCACAGAACCACCGGCTGCGTGGAGATTGCACATGTCAACATCCAGAGAGCTTAAAACGGACATGCTCTTCTTCACTGTGTTGGGAATGTCATGAAGCTTTAGGTCAAGGAAGATCCGGTGGCCCCGCGCCTTGATTTCGCGGACAATTTCGGGGCCCTCGGCGTAGAACAGCTCCATGCCGATTTTCACAAAGGGTTTTTTCTCGGTAAATTTATCAAGAAAGCTGAAAACCTGCTCCTTGCTGCTAAAATCGCAAGCTATGATTACATCTGAGTTCATCTGTGCGCACCTCCGATAATGTCACTTAAACTTGATATCTTATATTTTTCCATCTCTGTTGGCAGAGATTCGATAATTTCCTTACAGGCATATGGGTTAATCAGATTGGCAGCGCCTACTTGCACCGCGGTTGCACCCGCCAGCATCATTTCAATAACATCCTGCGCTGTCCCGATGCCACCCATGCCGATGATGGGGATTTCTACTGCTTCATACACCTGATAGACCATGCGCAGAGCCACGGGGAAAACCGCACTTCCTGAGAGACCGCCAAAGGTGTTTGCCAGAACGGGTTTACGTGTTTTCAAATCGATCCGCATGGCTTGAAGGGTATTAATCATGGATATTCCGTCTGCTCCCGCATTCTGGCATGCAAGCGCAAGTGCGGTGATATCTGTTACGTTGGGGCTCAGTTTTATATACACCGGCTTTGAAGTAACCGCCTTTACTTCGCGGGTGACCTGTGCGGCCAATTCCGGATCAACTCCGAAGCTCATCCCTCCCCTATGCACATTGGGACAGCTGATGTTGACTTCAATTATTCCCACAGAATCCTGCTTGTCCATAGCCCCCGCACAGGTGATATACTCTTCAATAGAGAATCCGCTTATATTGGCGATAACAGGTTTTGAAAAGACTTTTTTCAGCTCCGGCAGCTCATGCTCACAAACGGCTTTCAGCCCGGGGTTTTGCAGACCTACAGAATTGATCATACCCGAGGGCGCTTCCGCAATTCTTGGGGTGGGATTTCCAAACCGCTCGTCAAGCGTTGTGCCTTTAATGGACAGACTGCCAAGTATGTTGATGTCGTAGAGCTCGGCAAATTCTCTGCCAAAGCCAAAAGTTCCGCTGGCGGGAATAATCGGGTTTGTCAGCTGAAGTCCGGAGAGATTAACACTTGTGTTTACCATACTATCTCCTCCTTAAACAGGACCGGGCCTTCCCGGCAAATTCGCTTATAGCCGTACTTTGTTTTGCAGGAACAGCCCATACATGCGCCGAAGCCGCAGCCCATGCGTTCCTCAAAACTATACTGCCCGTCAACATCGGATTTTTCGTAAACTGCTTTGAGCATTGGCTCAGGCCCACAGGCACAGGTGTAGTCAAAAGCCCCGCAATGAGTGAAAGCGTCAGTGACGAAACCTGCTATCCCATGTGTACCGTCAACAGTTGTTATGTAAACCTTTACACCTAAGCTGCGGAACTCCTCGGCGAAGAAAATATCAGCTTCTGTGTTGAAACCAAGAATCACTTGTGGGGTAACTCCCTCTTCAATGAGACATTTGGCCAGAAGATACATTGGGGGTACGCCGACGCCTCCGCCTA
>CAZHCB010000034.1:0-14962 GCA_964530935.1 uncultured Oscillospiraceae bacterium | reverse complement strand
TTTGAGCCGGTGCCGGAGGATACATTGGCATAGCTGTTGCTCTGTGTGATCGTACCGGACAGCGTACCGGCAATCGCGCCGGCATTACCTCTAACCGCACTGACCTTCGCATTGAACAGCGAGATTCCGGTAATGCTGCCGCTGACATCGGCAAAGAGACCGGTGCTGGCATACTCAGCTCCGGCAGCTATGTTCAGATTTGAGATTTGATACTGCGAGGATGAATCCTTCATGCCAAAGTAGGTGCCGGAGAACTTCTCAATTGGTGCAAAATTCGTGATCTCGCTGTCTGTCAGCTGCATGTCAATATGGTCGGTCTGTCTGAAATCGCCATCCTGCGCATAGCGTATATTGTTCAGATGTCTTGCCGACTTCACTTCATATTTACCGTCTGACATCACACTGTAAAAATGTGTGTTTGCGGTACCCAGCGACGTGACGCTTGCACCGCCGTTTCTCGTGGCCATGGCGCGGATATTCGTCGGTACAAGGTCGGGATAGACCACGCCTACGCTGTATGGCTGGGCGGTCATCTGTTTTTCAGGTACGGTCAAAATATCCCCGTCTATATAGTCAAGGATCCATATATACCGCTTATAATATGACCCGACGTTAACCCCGTTTTGTATCACCTTCAGGTCGGATTTGTTGTCAAGATATACCATAGAGCCATCGTTTGACAGAGAGGTCGACAGGGAGCCGGACCCAAAACCTGACAGTAATTCAAAGGTAAAGTCGAGTTCACATTTAATTCCGGTACCTTCAAGCTCAACCGTATAGGACGGCATACTCGTTTCCGCGCCGTTGGCGTCAAAATTTTTCGCCAGTAACAGCTCAACATAAAGTACATTCTGCTTTTCAGCCGTACCGATCAAAAGCGGTTTATCTATACCGTCGTAAATATTTACAATATCCGTAATATCGACAGGCGCAAGTCCGCCGGTCGCATCCACGCCATAATAGCCCTGGTGTCTGCTTTTAGCATATTCGTACCCGCCGCCCATGCCGCGCCCACCGGATACGTCAGCATATTTGCCGGCGCTGGTGTCATACCGAAAAGATCCGGCGGCATCAAGCTCGTCACTATAAAATATGGACATGACAACGCCGGTTGCAATGTTATACTCCATCAAAACAGCGCCATCCAGTATGTCTTTATCAAGAATAACCCTATCGAGCAGGGTATAAAAAGCATCTAACTCAGAACCGTCATTCTGGAATGTATAACCGGCGGGTTTGCTTATGTAATGAACATAGTCCTTATTCTCCGTGTCAGTTGTCGGGAAGTTTGCGCCCAAGGTACGCGCAACATTGTTGACCTCAGTATCGACAGTCGGTAAGACGTCGTAGATACCGTCCGTTTTTTCATAGTACAGACCTGTCAACGTAGGCTTCAGATTCTTCTCCACTTTGCGGTTAGTCAGCTCGCCTTGCGTCGCAAGATATATTGTTCTGGCTATATTCATGCGATTCTGTTGTTTACCATAATTAATAAGGGTTATCGCCGACGGTATGGCAATAGCCGCAAGAATCGCGAGAATAGCCACAACGGTAAGCGCCTCAGCGAGTGTAAAGCCACCGCGTGAAAAGACGGTTTTTATTGTATTTTTAACACTTTTCAAAGCACACCAGTCCTTTAGAAAGAATAAATTATTGCACTTCACTACCAATATGTGTAAAAATAGCTACTTAAATTATATATAATTTTACAAAAAAATCAATACTTTTTATGTAAAGTATATTTTCCGAAAGGGTCAAGAAAAAGTAGATAAAAAAGCTGCAAAGGGAGAACGCAGCTCTCAGCGGTTTTTCGCCCTACTTCAACGCAATAGCTGTGCTCACAGTATGAGCAGGAAAGGCAATCCATATGACAATGCCATTATGGAGTCCTTCTATCTCACCCTAAAAAGAGAGCTTGTCCAGGGTGACGCCTACACAATCTGGTCCGGTACATAGTGATCAGCGCTTCTTTGGTGAGACTGTACAAAAACCGCCGTAATATGGTAAAATAGGAGCAAGAGAACACAAGACAAAAGGATAGAGTTTGAGTCTAAAACGATTAGTAGCGATACTTAAAATAAAGAAAACTGACATAACAGGCTTACAAGAAGCAATCAGGTTGTTTTTATTTCCTGCTGACTATTTAATTAAGCTCGATATCTCTTTTCTGTTTGGATTATCCGCGCTTATTAAAAGTTCAAACAAGATAGACTCCGCTGTTGTGAGAATAGCTCCTGCCTGCCGCATCCTTTGTTCCGCATACATTTGATCTGTTTCTTTGCGAGAACCAATACAATCTGCAATTACATATATGCTGTATCCGGCCTCCAGCAAATCCAGCACGGTTTGCTGAACACATATATGCGACTCGATCCCCGAAATAATAATATTATTTTTTCCGGTCTCTTCCAGAACTCTCAAAAATCCAGAATTGCCACAGCAGCTGAATGTGATTTTTTCAATCGGCTCAAATTCACCGATCGCAGCCTTTAAGGGAGGGATAGTCTCTCCAAGGCCCTTTGTATATTGCTGTGTAACAAGTATTGGTATTTCCATCAGACGACACCCTTTGATCAGGGTTTCGGTTGTCTTCTCCAGTTCCTCGTGATTGCGCATAGCGGGCAAAAGTTTATCCTGAATATCTATTACCAAGAGCAAAGCATTTTTAATTGTTATCATAACAGTCTCCTTCTATAGCTCATCAGTCGATTTATTATATACCATGCATGATTTGCATTCAAACATAAAGCAGCAATATTAAAGTGGTTTTTTATAATCTTTGGCAATACTAAAGTAAATATTATAGATTAGAGGAGTGAAATACATGCATATGCCCGATAACCCGAATTTAAAAATTAATTTTGGCTCTGATCTCTCCCAAATCGTACTGGCAGGTGGATGCTTTTGGGGGACGCAAGCTTATATTCGCCGTGTACCCGGCGTGGCATTTACTCAGTGCGGCTACGCAAACGGATACACGGAAGATCCGACTTATGAAGAAGTTTGCTCTGGCGCCACCGGTCATGCCGAGGCGGTGATGGTTAAATATGACGCATCTAAGCTGCCGCTGTGCAAATTATTGACTCAGTATTTCAAAACAATTAATCCAACCACTCTAAATCGACAGGGCAACGACAGAGGAAGTCAATATCGCAGCGGGATATATTATCTGGATCCACATGATTTGCCGGAGATACAGGCCGCAATTGTAGCTGAACAGAAAAAATACCCTAAACCGATAGTTACTGAGGTAGTGCCACTAGACAGCTTCTACCCTGCGGAGGGTTATCACCAGGATTACTTGGAAAAGAACCCATCGGGCTACTGCCATGTTGATTTATCGAGCTTGGAGGCATTGAAATGAACAAAGAGGATCAGCTTAAAAAACTGACACAACTTCAGCGCGAGGTTACCCAAAACAGCGCAACAGAGCGTCCGTTCACAGGCGAATATGATGAGTTCTTTGAAGAAGGCTTATATGTAGATGTGGTGAGCGGCGAAGTGTTGTTTTCCTCAAAAGATAAGTATAATTCAGGCTGTGGCTGGCCAGCTTTCACTAAGCCGCTTGTCAATGATTCAGTAGTCAAAACGCGGGATATGTCTCATGGCATGATTCGAACAGAAGTGCGCAGTAAAGAGGCAGATTCTCATTTAGGCCATGTTTTTGAAGATGGTCCCGCCCAGTCGGGTGGGTTGCGATATTGCATTAATTCTGCGGCGCTTAGATTCATTCCATTGGCAGACCTTGAAAAAGAGGGATATATTAACTATAAAGTGCTATTTGAATACTAATGTGAGAAATAATTTCGCTTTGAGAAGCAGGCGTCCTTGTAAACGGAATCCGAGGGTTGCGCATTTATTGTACGACAACACATGACTACTGATAGAAAGGTATGGTTTTAGTATCCTAAAATTAACAGCACAAAATGACCGCTTGTCTGAAATTATATGAATTCGATAATGCCGGATAAGTTGTCATTTCTCTGCCGGAGAGCATAAAACTCTATTGAAGATTACAAAAAACAAAGCATGTAATAGTAGATATTTGAAGCTTCAGACAATTTACAAAAGTTAATGACATGTATAATATATATATAATAAGTATTGAATTTGTGGCGCCCAATTTGTAAAATGAGTACAAAAGGGAGGAAGGGCAAAATGAGAAAGCTTATATTGCTGTTCTTCTGTTTTTTCGTACTGCTTTCGGCCTGCGCGGCTGCGCCTTCGGAGAAGGGGACAAGTTCTGAGATTTTTGCAATGGACACTGTTATGAGCTTTAAGGTATATGGCGAGAACTCTGAGAGCGCCTGCCTGTCTGCGGAGCGGGAAATATATCGTTTGGAGCGGCTTCTTTCCGCTGAGCTTGAAGGGAGCGAAATTTTCTCCGTCAATGCAGATGGAAGGGTCAAAATGAGCTCTGACACAGTTGAAGTAATAGAATGCGCCATGCAGCTTCAAAAAGAAACCGGCGGTGCTTTTGATATCAGCGTTTATCCGCTTGTGAAGGAGTGGGGCTTTATTTCCGGAGACTATACAGTGCCGGAAAAAGCCCGTATCCAAGAGCTGCTCTTTTTGACGGGCGGCGACCTTGTCTCCATTCGCGGCGATGAACTGACGCTTACAAAAGAAAATGCACAGATTGGTCTTGGGGCAATTGCAAAGGGTTATGCCTCAGACAAAGTGGCGCAGGTTCTTCGGGATGAAGGCATCTCCTCCGCCATTGTCTCTCTTGGCGGGAATGTGTATGCAATCGGCTCAAAGCCAGACGGGGGAGCATGGAAGGTTGCCATCGCAGACCCCTTTTCTCCGGAGAAAACCATAGGCACGCTGGAGGTATCCGACACTGCGGTTGTCACCTCCGGAGGCTACGAGCGCTTCTTTGAAAAAGACGGTAGAAGTTACCACCACATACTTGACCCGAAAACAGGCGAGCCGGCACAGAGCGGACTTGCCAGCGTGACCGTTGTTTGCACCTCCGGAATGATAGCCGACGGGCTCTCAACTGCGTTTTTTGTTATGGGCGCGGACGCGGCAATTGAGTTCTGGAGAAGCGGGATTTATGACTTTGAGCTTGTTCTGGTGACAGATGCGGGAGATGTGATTATTACCGAAGGGCTGAAGGACGTTTTCCGCGGCAGTGGATTTGAGGTAGTGCCCAGATGAAGAACAGAACATGGATAATTATTTTGGCGGTGATTGTGCTTGTTTGTGCGGTTACATGCCATTTCATCTTTACAGGTGTCGGCGGTCAGATTGCCGGAGTGTATGTTGACGGTGAGCTTGTTAAAACCATTGATTTAAGCCGTGCTTTCGAAGAATACGAGTTCTCCGTTGCCGATGGCGGCAATATTATTTCCGTTTCATCGGAGGGCATTCGTGTTTCCGAGGCGAGCTGTCCCGATCAGGTTTGCGTAAAGCATGGAGCTTTGGGAGATGGCGCGCCCATAGTCTGTCTGCCTCACCGACTGGTCATCAAATGGCTGGATTCCGAAGGCCGGTTTGACGCAAAGGTAGGGTGAATATGAAAAGCCCAAAGACAGCCCAAATTACAAAGGCGGCTTTACTGATTGCGGCGGCACTCATCGTATATATAATTGAGTCGCAGATCCCGCCCCTTGCTCCCGTGCCCGGAATTAAGCTTGGGCTCTCTAACATTTTTACGCTCTTTGCACTCTATACCTTAGGGCCGGGAGAGGCCATATGTGTGCTCTTGGTGCGTGTAGTGCTGGGCGGACTTTTGACGGCGCAGCCGGTTGCGATAATCTACAGTCTGAGCGGCGGAATACCGTCGTTCCTGCTGGTGCTGCTTTGTTATAAGAGATGTCCGCAAAGTAAAATATGGGTTCTGAGCGCGGTTTCCGCGGTCATACATAACGCAGGACAGATTGCCGCGGCTATTATGATTACATCAACAAAAGAGCTGATAGTTTATCTGCCGGTTCTGATTATTTCCGGCATTATTACAGGAGCGTTCACGGGTCTGTGCGCACAGTTTGTGCTGGCAAGAATAGGTTATCGTTTTAGTAAAAATAAGAGTGAGGAATGAGAAAAACAGGGGGAAAACCAAATGAGAAAACTCTCAGGCGTGCGCGTGCCGCATAATAAGCACACCGCGCACATGAAGCCGTGTCCGCTGCCGATTCCCGGCACGGTCACAATTCCTATGTCCATGCATATCGGCGCGCCCGCGAAGGTCGTAGTGGAGCCCGGTGACGAGGTAAAGGTCGGCCAGCTGATCGGCGAGGCCTCGGGCTTTGTTTCTGCACCCGTGCACTCAAGCGTTTCCGGAAAAGTGAAGGCAATCACCGATGTGACAATGGTTTCCGGGGATAAGTCTCCGGCGGTTGTCATCGAGTCGGACGGACTTCAAACGCCCTTTGAGGGACTGACCTCCAGAGACATAAACAGTCTGGACGACTTCCTTGGGGCGGTTAGGGATTCCGGTGCTGTGGGTCTTGGCGGAGCGGGTTTTCCGACTGCGGTTAAACTCACAGTGAAGGACGCAAGTGCGGTTGAAACAATAATCATCAACGGCGCGGAGTGCGAGCCCTTTATCACCTCCGACACCCGGACAATGGTCGATTCTCCCGAGCTTATTGTTGAGGGAGCAAAGCTTTTGCGAAAGTTTTTTCCCAACGCCAAGGTGGAGATTGGGATTGAAGACAATAAGCCCGAGCCCATCAAGGTTTTGAAGGAGAAGTGCAAGGGCACAGACGGCGTTTCGGTGCACACGCTCCCGGCGATTTACCCCCAGGGCGGTGAAAAGGTCATTATCTACCACATAACAGGAAAGGTTGTCCCCGAGGGAGGTCTGCCCGTTGATGTGGGTGTAATTTGCATGAACTGCACCACACTGGAGTGCATCATGAAATTTATAAAAACCGGCATGCCGCTGGTTTCAAAATGCGTTACGGTGGACGGTTCGGCAATTTCCAACCCCCAAAATGTGATTGCCCCCATCGGCGCGCCCATATCCGAGCTTTTGGATTTCTGCGGAGTAGGTGAGGATGTCGGCAAAATCCTTATGGGCGGTCCCATGATGGGGATCGCCGTCTATGACAGGCAGGCACCGGTACTTAAAAACAACAACGCGGTTTTAGCGTTTAAGGAAAAAGATTCGAAGCTTCCGGAACCAACCGCTTGCATCCGCTGCGGCCGCTGTGTGCGGGCCTGTCCTATGCATTTGATGCCCCTTGAGATTGAGACGGCTTACATGCTTAAAAATGCAGAGAGACTTGAGCAGCTCAAGGTGAACCTCTGCATGGAATGCGGCTGCTGTGCCTATTCCTGCCCTGCGACAAGACCGCTTGTTCAGGATATGAAGCTTTCTAAGAATTTGCTCCGCGGCTATCAGGACGCACAAAAAACCAAGAAGGAGGCTGCAAACTAATGAAGACACTTAATGTATCGGCCTCGCCACATATTAAAAATCCCATAAGCACTAATCGGATAATGCTGGATGTGGTAATCAGCCTTGTTCCGGCCATTGTTGCCTCAACCGTCATTTTCGGTCTGCGGGCTCTAATGCTAGTGGGAATTTGCGTAGCGGCCTGCATAATCTTCGAGTGGGGCTATGAAAAGGCAATGAAAAAGCCCGTCACAATTACGGACTTTTCGGCAGTCATCACCGGCGTTTTGCTCGCCTTTAACCTGCCGGTGACCATTCCGGTTTGGCAGGCGCTGTTCGGCTGTTTTATTGCAATAATCCTTGTTAAGCAGCTCTTCGGCGGCTTGGGTAAGAACTTCGCCAACCCCGCCATTGTTGCGCGCATAACCATGTTCCTTGCTTTTTCCGCAACTATGACCAACTATGCAAAAAGCACAGCAGACGCTATCTCTTCCGCAACCGGCGCCGACGCCGTGTCTGCCGCAACTGGTGTCGATGCCGTGTCCTCCGCAACTCCGCTTATGCTTATTAAAGGCGGCAACGTTGCTGCTCTGCCGGAGCTTGCCGACATGCTGCTTGGAAACCGCGGCGGCGTTCTGGGTGAGACCTGCGCCGTTGCCCTGATTCTCGGCGGGGCATACCTGCTAATCAGACGGGTAATCTCCTGGCATACCCCGGTGTGCTTTATCGGCACGGTGTTTATATTTACGGCACTGCTTGGGCAGCAGCCGGTTTATCAAGTCCTCTCCGGGGGACTTATTCTTGGCGCCTTCTTCATGGCGACCGACTATGTAACAACTCCGCAGACCAGCTGGGGTAAGGTGGTTTTCGGCATTGGCGCGGGCTTGCTGACGGTGCTCTTTAGAGTTTACGGCAGCTTTCCTGAGGGCGTTTCGTACGCCATACTGCTCATGAACATACTCACACCCTATATCAACAAGTTCACGATACATAAGGCGTTTGGAGGTGCAAAGGCATGAAAAAAGATTTTGTAGCACCTGTACTCGTTTTGACGCTTATATGCCTGTTTATTACGGCAATTCTGGCAGTAACAAATAGTGCCACGGCACCAAAGATAGAAGCGGACAAGCTGGCCCGTGCAAACACGATGCTTCTGGAAATTATCCCCGAGGCGGAAAGCTTCGAGCCGGTTACGGCCAACGCTCTTCCAGCATCCGTGACGCAGGCTTATAAGTCAACTAATAATGTGGGCTTGGTTTTCATCGTAACAGCGGACGGGTATGGCGGACAAATGAAGATAATCTGCGGCATATCGCCGGAAGGGCAGATAATCTCCTGCAAAACTATGGAACACAATGAGACACAGGGCATAGGCACCAGGGTCACGGATGAGGGCTTCACGGAAACACTTGCCGGGAAAGATGCCTCACTTGAGGGAATTTCCGCCGTTTCGGGTGCGACCATCTCGTCAACAGCCTACCTTGGCGCATTAGCAGACGCATTTGATGCGTTTGAAGCAGTAAAGGGGGCATAGATAATGGGAAGATTAAGAACTTTGACCAATGGGCTTATACGAGAAAACCCCGTTCTTGTGCTGGTGCTTGGCACATGTCCAACGCTTGCGATATCCACCCAGGCCACCAATGCCGTGGGCATGGGCTTAGCTGCCACCTTCGTTCTGGTTTGCTCTAATATTGCAATTTCCATGATGCGAAAGGTGATTCCCGACAAGGTGAGAATTCCCTGTTACATAGTTCTGATAGCGGGCTTTGTAACTGTTGTTCAGATGGTTATGGAGGCATATACCTATTCGCTGTTCACCGCTCTTGGCATTTATCTGCCGCTCATCGTCGTCAATTGTATTATCCTTGGCAGAGCGGAGATGTTTGCCGGCAAAAATACAGTTTTCGACTCGGCGCTGGACGGCATTGGCATGGGTCTGGGCTTTACTCTTACGCTTGTGGTTATGTCCTCCATCCGCGAGGTTCTTGGCAGCGGAACGTGGTTCGGAATGGAGATTCCGGTTCTTGCGGACAATAACATTTCAATTCTCACCATGGCTCCGGGAGGCTTTGTGATCTTTGGTTGCCTCATCGCGCTTGTAAATATTATTAAGCGAAAAAAGGGTCAGCCTAATCTCACCCCCGGCTGTGAGTGCTGCGCTGCGGCGGCGGCCTGCAAAAAGACATCTTGTGAAGGGAGCGTTGAGGGCTAATGGATTTTAAAGCACTTGTAGTAATTCTTCTTGGCGGCGTTCTGGTAAATAACTATGTTCTTCGTCAATTTCTGGGCATTTGCCCCTTTCTTGGCGTTTCAAAAGAGCTGAAAAATGCGACCGGCATGAGCGTTGCCGTTATCTTTGTCATGATGCTGGCAACGGCGGTTACATGGCCTATTCAGGAGTATCTGCTCAACCCCAATGGGCTGGGCTATCTCCAGACAATCGTTTTCATCCTCGTTATTGCGGCACTTGTTCAGCTTGTGGAAATAATCCTGAAAAAGTATCTCCCCTCGCTGCACTTGGCACTGGGAGTTTATCTGCCGCTGATTACCACCAACTGTGCGGTGCTGGGCGTTACCATTGCAAACATCAACGCGGGCTACGGCTTTGTCGAATCCATTACAAACGCCCTGGGTTCCGGACTTGGATTTTTCCTTGCAATGGTCATCTTCTCCGGTGTCCGCTCGCAGGTGGACAGGAGCGAGCCGCCGAAGTCCTTCGAGGGACTTCCCATAACCCTCGTTTCCGCTGCGATCCTCTCGCTTGCGTTCTTCGGGTTCAACGGCGTAATCGAAAACCTGTTTTCATAGGGGGGCAAATTATGAATGGTATAGTATTTGCCACTTTGGCGGTTACGGCAATCGGGCTGCTGTGCGCGGTGATGCTTGCGGCGGCTTCGAAAATCATGCACGTGCCCGTTGATGAGCGCACAGAGCAGCTGCGCGAGTGCCTTCCCGGCGCAAACTGCGGAGCCTGCGGCTTTGCCGGGTGCGACGGCTATGCGGCCGCCCTAACCTCCGAGGAAGATATAGCAACCAATCTGTGCATTCCGGGCGGAGACGGCGTTTCAAAGCAGATTAGCGAAATTCTCGGTGTTGACTTTGCAGATGTAACCGAGATGGTCGCCGTTGTAAAGTGCAGCGGCTCGTCACGGGCAACTCATAATAAAATGGATTATTCCGGCATAGAAACCTGTGCCGCTGCAAAGCTTTTTTACGGCGGTCAGGGTGCGTGTGCATACAGCTGCCTCGGCTTTGGAGACTGCGCGGCAATCTGCCCCGATGACGCAATTTCCGTTATTGACGGTGTGGCACGGGTTAACGCTATGAAGTGCACCGGCTGCGGTATGTGCGCAAAGCAGTGCCCCAAGGAGATAATAGCCATTGTCCCGGCGGACACAACTGCCGTTGTAAAATGCTCAAACACCGACAAGGGCGCTGCCACCCGCGCTGTCTGCAAAAGCGGCTGCATAGCCTGCGGCAAGTGTGCGAAGGAATGTCCAAGTCAGGCAATCTCGGTTGAAGACAACCTTGCTGTTATTGACAACGAGAAGTGTACCGGCTGCGGAATCTGCGTTGAGGTATGCCCAACAAAATGCATTGACTTTATGGTATGCATTAAAAATTAGCAGGAAAACTGGAATAGACCCCAAAAGTTAGACAAGTATTTGTCTGACTTTTGGGGTCTATTTCAAAACGGGTATTATAAGAAAACAGTACAGGGGAATATCGGGGAGCTTTAGATTAGGCACCGCGTGACTGCCGGGCGAATTTGCACAGAAGCAATTAGTTTTTTGATGTTATTGCCGGAAGTCCTGCGGATGCAACGGATTGCCCAGTGCGGCGGTTCTGTTCATCGGGCAGCTGCAGAGAAATGCTCTGATAGAGATTGGAATATTCCGTATGCAGCAAATCATTTGCCGCAGAAACAATCAATGCCCCGCCTTTCCCGGACATAACTCTGCCAAGCAGCAAAACGTGCTTAATGTCGTAAAACTTGCAATACAAAGGCAGAGTATGTCCCAAATACACGCCGATTGAACGGAAAACAGCGGCGGCACGGGGGTCATCGGCCTCCACCAAGCCCTGAACAACTTTCAGCTTTTCAGCGGGCGAGCTGCCCCTGTCCAAAGAAATTCTGGCGGCTTCGGCAAGCTTTATAACTGCGTCCTGAGAAAAATATTTTACTCCGCAGCCAATGTCGCCTGACCACTCATCCCTCATGGATGCCTCGGCGCAATCCACCGGGGCAAAGGCAAATTCATTTAACCAGCCGGTAATATTGCCGCTCTCATCAACATAGCCAACGGCCTCGGATGTTCCCATTGCAACGCCCAGAACCCGGCCTTCACCCAGCTCCATCATTCCGGCAAGGGCAGACACATCTCCATCGTTTGCAACAGCAAGCGGCACATCGCCAAACTCCTTGGCAACATCGATATAGATATTCTTAACCGTCTTTTCAAACGGTTCTTCAGGAATCTTTAAAAATAAAGACGCCACCATCGTTCGATTGTTAATATATATGCCTGCTGAGCTGACACCAATGGCATCAACTCTGGGCATTTTTGATGCTGCGGTGCGAAAAGCCTCTGCAATTCCGGCTCGGTGGTATTCGGGGTCTGAGTTTAGCTCCACCATAAAAGCCTTGAAAACACTAGTGTTTTCAAGGCTTTTCGTTTTTTATACTCAGTATTTTCTTTCAAATTTCTTAAACCCCTGCAGGCGGATGAATGGTACCCTCATTTTTGTTGAACTATATTGTCCAAAGCAGCTCCAGAGTCTTCATTATCCATTCCAGAGCTCCGGAAAAACGATATCCTGTAAAGCCAGAATCTGTAAGAATGGCGGTAACTTCTTCTCTCGTTATATCGCGAGAAATAAGTCCACTCAGGCCACCTCGCTCTTTTGCTATCTCCTGTACATAATCCCAATATGTCCCTGCGAAACCAAAGCTTGTGGCATACGCTGCCGGGGAACCTACAGCCCTTTGTACCATTTCCTCGGTATCCTCATAAAACAGGCTTCGGCCGTTATCATAAAGGGGATATTTTGTTGCTTCACCGGCAAACGTAGGAAGTGCAAGTGCTACTATTAAGACTATACATAAGATTGAACAGATTAGTAACTTTTTCTTCATATACTACTCCTTTCTATCAACCCACTCTCTGTCTTATTTGCGCTCGTTTAGAAGTATATTGACGCGACTGTTTATCAGCGCTGCCGTCTCCTCGGCGGTATTTGCACCGGCAAAGAATGCACTTGCTTCTTCTGTAACTATCGCTTCGATCTTTCTGTCTCCGATAGAAATCTTGTTGACACTATAGATTATTTCCCATACATAATCGAGCTCACTTTGAGTCAACGCAAACAACTCAATTCTTATGCTTTGTCCGTATCTATCAGAAAAAGAAAAAGAAAACTTAGTATCTTCTATTTTCTCCCCATCACCGTTTGTGAAGAATACCTTTTCAGTAGATTTACCAAGTACGGCCCGCAAAGCATTTATATTTGAAGGGAAAGCTGTACTCAAACTATTATCAGAGGACTCTTCTAAATAAAACCCGCGCAGAAAATCCCACGCGATATCTTTATGCGCTGATGCCTTTGTAATTCCCAGACTTAATACAGGCATAAAAACGTTCCCGTTATCGCCATCTGCCGGAAAGCCCACAAATGAAGCGTTGCCATCAAACAATTCATTGATCAGCATAAAATAACTGACATCTCTAACAAGACCACTGTACAACATCTGCTCACCCTCCATAACAGGAGCAAGCTGCCTATACTCAAAGCGGAAAAGCAATTCGCCCCCTTCAGTAGGGAAGCTGTCTTTGGTAAACTCCAATAGCTCATAGAATTCCGGCTTATCAAAGCTACAAGAATAATTTTCAAAATCTACGTATGTAGTCAGGTTAAAATCCATAGCCAAATTTATAAACTCAGCCTGGCTGCAGAGCGAGCCAAAGATATACTCATAGTCCGGGTTGTTCTCTATCGCATCATACATTTCTTGCATATTCCAGCCGGCGGTGTCCCCCACGACATCAGCGTCTCCTGCAACAACCTGCAAATAGAAGCTCTTAGGCAGGTAATACAGACAGCCATTAGTATCAATTGCATCTATCAGATTTGGCAGAAAAGCCTCCCTGCTTAAGTCAGTGTCATTGTCCAGATAAGAGTATAGATCCTCCATGATGCCCGCGCCGATAAGCTGTTCGGGACTGAAGTAATCTAAGTCGACCATGTCCGGTATATTCCCTGACACTATATCGATATAAAACTGATCAAGGCTTGAGGCATCGATTCCGTTGGGGTCAGCGTACTCTACCAACTTGATCTTATAGTACGTATTTGTTTTGTTGAATTGCACAGCAGCAGCTTTCAGCTCGTATGATGCAGAACCTGTTGCCAGAGTCAGCAAAGTCTTTTCTTCTACAGAGCTTGCCGGAACCGCCTCCAGCATAATAATACTGCTGTCAACACTGTAAAAACTGCTTCCCAGTAGCACATATCGCCCATCCGACAGCATTCCCATATGCTCAATATCAGAGCTCATAATATCGATATCTACCCAAGCAAAAAGTTCTCTTAATTCCCCTGTTTTTGTGTCATAAGCATAGAGTCTGCTTCTATCATTTATTAAAAGATCATCTCCTGTGCCGCCATAAATATAGGAATAGGAGACATTTACATCTCTTTTCTCGCCCATACTCTTCATTGCTGTGTCCACCGTACAAAGTGAGGATAGCGTATCGGATTTGTCATCGCGCACCACCGCCATTACCGTTCCGGTTTCAGTTACCGCAATCGTGGTTATTTCCTCTTTAGGTTCATATAATAGCTGCCCTTCACTGTTATAGACCCAGAGGGAACCGTACATGCCCTCCCTTAGAAGAAGATAGACATTTCCTTCGTTGTCACATAGTATTTGTTTGCGCACTATGTGACCGTCTTTACCGCCAAACAGTTCGTTTATGTCTATGGAAAGAAGCACTTTGCCTTTGGCATCAACCTTTGTCAGGGCGTATTCAAGGCGGTAATCGCTCTCGCCGGTATCGTCCGCAGTGAGAACCTGAACGCTGTAGTGCTCCTCCAGCAGCCATATATTACTGGCTTGGTCTACGGCAATATTGGCAACTATATTCTGACCCTCCCAGTTTTCTTCGATAGAAGTAAACTGCTTTGATTCATAATAAAATGAATCAAGCTTTTTACCATTTTTATTCAGCTTTGAGACTACGATATTGTCACTACCAGACTGTGACATTTCAAAGGCAAGCAAATAAATGGAATCGTCTCTTTCGACTATTCCGCCGAGCGTACGGTATTGCGTATCCAAGCTGAGTTCCTTTGTCTCGTACACGATCTCATCTGATTTTTTTCCGCAGCCAGAAAAACAACACGCCGTAAGTATCGTTGAGAGTATAAGTATTATCGCTATTGTTGATTTTTTCATGCTTCCCTCCTGTTTTTTTAGAAAACAAATGTGGGACTAGAGAAAAGTAAATCATCAGTAAACGCCTTAGAACAGGCACTGTATGTATGCTATGGCAAAACACGCAAGCAAACGGAGTGCGACGGACAGACCGGCTACACGGCCCATGTTCTTGA
>CAZHCB010000033.1:0-14983 GCA_964530935.1 uncultured Oscillospiraceae bacterium | reverse complement strand
TATTCAAAGCAAGCAAGGCTTTCAAAGAATCTGTGGATAAATAAGTTAAGGCGACTCTCGTCACCTTAAGGCGTGGGGGGCTCCTCACGCCTTTTTTATACTTTTGATGATAGATTGACAGGAGGTATATCATGCGCCTAGACAAGTACTTAAAGGTTAGTCGTTTGATCAAGCGACGCACGGTAGCCAACGAAGCTTGCGATGGTGAGAGGGTATCTGTAAACGGCAGACCGGCAAAAGCGTCATACGACGTGAAGCTTGGAGATATAATTGAAATACATTTTGGACAGCGCAGTGTTAAGGTGGAAGTACTTGCAATCGCAGAGGCCATTGCTAAGGCGGATGCACCGGCAATGTACAGAGAGATCGTTTAGCATAAGCAATAAATACTGCCGCAGGGCAGGTTCGGATCACCTTAGAGGAATCCGCCTCTTTTCGAACAGTGATGACACAATATTGACACAGTATTATACGCTTGCAGTGAGGGGGATGTTTCTTTCCCCCTTTTTTTGCTTTTTTTAGAAAACACCGGAGCATATTACAAAACTCTTGTCAACAACAAAATTTGCAAGTATTTGCCAACAAACTGTGCAATTTTGCTGTTATGTAAACCTTTTATGAATATTATATACTCACTTGCCGGGTGTTTAATGTTCATAACCCTGTTGAAAATGTTGAAAACCGTTGAAAATGCTACAGTTTGAAAAAAAGAAGCTTTTCTGTCATATTCAGTCGAGGTGAATAGAAGGAAAAAATTTTAATAGAAATTTGTAGATTATTATTAAAAGAAATCACGTTTATTTATAGAAAAGTGTGTCACTGACACACTTGGTCTTTTACTCTGCCCAAACAGGCATAAGCTTGTTTTTACTTCCATATATTTTCACAGAAGAATGTTACGGATTCGGGTGAAAACCCACCCGTGTCCTTACAGGCGTGGAATAATACGGGAGGAATAAAAATGAAACGGATAATGATTGCAATGGTTCTGCTTTTTGCAATGAGCTTACCGGCGTTTGCCCTTGAGCCGGTTCCTGAAGAAGCGATTGCCGTTACCGCCCCATCAGCGGTTTTGATGGAGAGCGTTAGCGGGGATACTATTTACGAAAAGAATGCGCATGAGCGCAGAGCTCCTGCCAGCGTAACCAAAGTTATGACTTTGTTGCTGATTATGGAGGAGATTGCCGCGGAACGGTTGACTCAGGAGGACATGATTACCTGTTCGTCCTACGCCGCATCTATGGGCGGCAGCCAGATTTGGCTTGAAGAGGGAGAACAAATGAGTGCCGGTGATATGATCAAGGCGGTTACTGTGGTTTCGGCCAATGACTGCGCTGTTGCTCTGGCAGAGCATATTGCCGGTTCGGAAACAGCATTTGTTGTTAAAATGAATGCCCGGGCGGTGGAGCTTGGAATGGTGGACACCAATTTTGTTGACTGCACAGGCTTAACAGATGATGACAATCATTATACCTGCGCATATGACATTGCGCTGATGTCGCGCATGCTTATTAAGCACGCGGCAATCAAGGAATATACCACCATCTGGATGGATGAACTGCGCGACGGCAAGTCCGGACTCACAAATACTAACAGGCTGGTGCGTTTTTATCCGGGAGCAACGGGGCTAAAAACCGGGTTTACGAGGAAAGCCATGTACTGCCTTTCCGCAACGGCTGAGCGAGACGGCGTTGAGTACATTGCCGTTGTTATGCATGAGGAGACCAGCGACCAGCGCTTTGAAAGTGCAAAGTCTCTTCTTAACTACGCCTTTGCAAACTATACTCTGTGCTCTCTGCGGGCTCCGGAGGCTGTTGCGCCCGTTCGGGTCAGGCTGGGTGTTGCCGACAGCGTGCAGCCCGTGTATTTGGGTGAGGAGGGTATGCTTGTTGAAAAGACCAAACTGACAGAGCTTCGCTATGAATTCGAACTGCTTGAATCAGTGGATGCTCCTGTAGCACAGGGTGATTCACTTGGTGAGATGGTTGTGTATTCCGGGGAAAATGAGTTGGCCAGAGTGCAGCTTGTTGCAGGGCACGAAGTGGCAAAGCTAACACTGTTTAAAGTGTATGGAAATCTGCTTTTGAGGCTTTTTGGAGGATAAATTCTCCACTATAATGTGTAAAAGTGAAGGAAGAGCAAATATCACTCCCACAAAGAAGCTTTGCAAGGTAAAAATTACCTTGTAATATGCATTGGTTTGTTATAAAATACAGTACAAATAAAAACATTAAAGACAACAAATATTATTCTTACGAAAGATAAGAGGTTATCCTGATATGGTGAAAATAGATATTTCGGGAGCAAAGGAGTTTTTTGTTAACGGCGGGCCTGATTATGCAAGGGTTTCCGACGCTCATAGAACACTTTTTGAACGCAGTGGCCCGGGGGCGGAGTTTACAGGGTGGATTGATCTTCCCGGAAGAGTGCGTAAAAATGAGTTAAAAGCAATTCAAGCTGCCTCTGCAAAGATATGCGCCAACTCTGAGGCTCTTGTTGTGGTGGGAATCGGTGGCTCATATTTGGGCGCACGTGCGGCAATTGAGCTGCTTAAGTCCCCCAACTACAATCTTAAGAAGAAAGAAACGCCCGACATTTTCTTCGTGGGAAACAATGTTTCTGCGGCAGCTGTTAATGAGACGATCGAGCTCATCGGAGATAGAAGCTTTTCAATTAACGTGGTTTCAAAGTCCGGCGGGACTCTTGAGCCGGCAGTGGGTTTCCGTATTTTTAAGGCTCTGTTGGAGAAGAAATACGGGGCAGACGCTAAAAAGCGTATCTACGCCACGACTGATGCAAACAAGGGCATCTTGCACGATATTGCCGTTTCCGAAGGCTGGGAGCGGTTTATAGTGCCGGATGACGTTGGCGGTCGTTTTTCCGTTCTCTCTGCTGTCGGACTTTTGCCTATGGCAGTTGCGGGCATTAATATTGAAAAGGTTTTAGACTGCGCCATAAACGAGCTTCATGACCTTGACCTGCGTAGTCCCGAGAACCCTGCTTGGGTGTATGCCGGAGTGCGTCAGCACCTTTATGGCAGGGGCAGACAGATTGAAATTCTGGCAAGCTTTGAGCCGTCATTTCGCTTTATGGCGGAGTGGTGGAAACAGCTTTTTGGCGAGAGTGAAGGCAAAAACGGCATCGGTATTTTCCCGGCGTCGGTTGAGTATAGTGCCGACCTGCACTCCATGGGACAGTATATTCAGGACGGTCCTCGCAGACTGATGGAGACCGTTGTTACTTTTGCCGAGGATGACGAGAGTGCGAAAGTGCCCTTCGAGCTTGCCAATAAGGACGGACTCAACTATCTGGCGGGCAGGGAGCTTTCAGACATCTCCAAAACGGTTGCAAAGGCAGTGGCGGCAGCCCATATCAAGGGTGATGTACCCAACATCGCGCTGAGTGTTTCCCGCCGGGATGAGGAGGGTTTTGCCGCGCTTGTATGTTTCTTTGAAATGAGCTGCGCAATTTCCGCTTATGTTTCCGGGCTTAACCCGTTCAATCAGCCCGGCGTTGAGGATTACAAACAGAATATGTTCCGTATGCTCAAACTGGACTAAGCAGATTTGTGTACAAGGGAGAATTAACAGAAAAGCCACAAACTAAACATTGAAGTACATGTCCTCTTGTGTTAAGATTGAGCAAAGAGAACGTGATGAAAACAGGATAAATAGTTTTAATTTATTAATGAAGGAGCGTGGTTATCATGGTTAAGTTAATTATGGGGCTCAAGGGAACTGGAAAGACCAAATCATTGGTCGAGCTTGTGAAAAAGGCAGTTCAAGAGGAAAACGGCAGCGTTGTCTGCATTGAAAAGGATAAGAACCTCACCTATGACGTCCCATATACAGTACGCCTGATTCATGCAAGTGATTATGGCTTTGGTTCATTTGAATTTTTCAAGGGTTTTGTCAGCGGTCTCCATGCCGCCAACTATGATATTACCCATGTTTTTATAGACAATTTCTTTAAAATGTTCGCAGAAACAGATATGGACAAATTGGCCCTGCTTCTTGACGAGCTAAACGCTTTCGGCGAAAAGGAAGGCATTAAGTTCACTATCAGTGCAACAGCAGATCCCAGCGCAGTGAGCGATAACATGCGCAAATACCTTTAATCTCAAAAACATACCGGCGGAATTATCCGCCGGTTTTTCTGTTTATTATGCATATGTCTTTATTTTGTTGACTAGAATTGTTCATTGGGATAAAATATTCAAACAGTATTATCATCAGAAGTGCGGAGGCGACTATGAACAATTTCAAGTGGGATAAAAAATACCTGTATTGGGGCGCTACGGCCCTTTGCGTGATAATAGTCTGCCTTGCGTTTTTTTGGATAATCCAGCGCTGGGAAGGAGTCAGAGCCGTAGTAACCAGTGTCAATACAATGCTAAGTCCCTTTATATGGGGGTTTATTATTGCATACCTGCTCACGCCTTTAATAAAATTCCTGCAGCTTCGGATAACCGGACCTCTGGGTAAAAGGCTGTTTCGCAAAAACGAAAAAAAGGCTGCGAGTTTTGGCAGGGGAGTGGCGATTGCCATTTCCGTCCTTCTTTTACTGGGCATCATCGTAGCTCTGGTCTGGCTGGTTATTCCACAACTTTACAGAAGTCTTGACAGCATTGTTTCCAATATTTCCGATAGCATGACAAAAGCAGAAAAGTGGGCAAACAAGTGGCTTGATGACTATCCGCAGGTTGAGAAGCTGTTCACCGGGCTTGTGGGCGACCTCGGAGAAACCTTCACAGAATGGGCAAAGAAAACAATTCTGCCCCAGATGAAGGACGTTGTTTCAAGTGTTTCACTGGGTGTTATCAGCGTTTTTAAAGGGCTGGCTAACGCCGTTATTGCTCTGGTAGTTTCCGTTTACGTTATGTATAGTCGGGAGAAATTTATTGCCCAAGGGAAAAAGATTCTGTATAGCATTTTTCCGGTCAAGAGAGTCAACAAGCTTTTAAGCGCATTGCGTTTTACCAACAAATCCTTCATGGGCTTTTTTGCGGGAAAGCTTTTTGAATCACTGATCATTGGAATTCTCTGTTATATAGGATGCGTGATAATAGGCATTAAGGATGCGGTTCTAATCAGCGTGGTAATAGGAATTACGGATATTATCCCATTCTTCGGCCCGCTTATCGGAGCAATCCCCACTGCCATAATCGTTCTTATGTATTCGCCGCTGCAGTGTCTCATTTATGTTATATTTATTATTGTACTTCAACAGATTGAGGGCAATATTCTCGGCCCGAGAATCCTGGGCAACGCCACCGGCCTCACCGGCTTTTGGGTAATGTTTGCCCTGCTGGTAGGAGCGGGATTATTTGGTGTTGTCGGAATGATAATCGGAGTGCCATTGTTTGCGGTTGTCTATGCGTTTATCAAAAGCACTGTGAACGGAAGGCTGAAAAAACGCGGCCTCCCAACGGAGACCGCGCAATATGACGACTTGAAATGTGTTGACCCGAACACGCAAGAACCGATTTACACCTGGCACACCGAGGCGAAAACTAAGGTCATAGATGAGGAAAAAGAGGATTAGCGCAAAACAGTGCAAAGTTCTTGGGATGCGCTCAAAAGTCCATCGCAAAGGGCATCTGTTTCTACTTCTGTGGAAAATCGTGAAAAACCGATCCTCAAAGCTCCGTCGATTACGGCAGGGGGGTAACCGGCAGCTTCAAGAACGTGGCTGCGAGCGCCCTTTTTGCAGGCGGAGCTTTTGGATATATATACCCCTCTAGCTTCCAGATAGTTCATTATTACCTCGCTCTTGAAATCCGGCATGGAAATGCTTAAAATGTGGGGCGCACCCTGTGATAAAATTTGTAAACCCTTAATTTCAGCAGACAGCCGATCAACACATTTTGCTCTGAGAAATTTCATGTGTTCGGTACTTTCCGCAAGAGCAGAAACCCCGATTTCGCATGCGGCGCCAAGCGCGGCGATGTTCGGAAGGGCTTCGGTTCCGGCGCGTCGACCGCTTTCCTGAGCTCCTCCTACAAGTATGGGGGAGAGATTTATTGCCTTCGGCCCGCCCTTGATATAAAGCGCTCCAACGCCCTTGGGCGCATGGATTTTGTGACCGGAAATACTTATTAAATCCGCTCCCAGGCTCTTTGCGGTAAAGGGAAGCTTTAGAAAACCCTGAACAGCATCACAGTGCAGCAGTGCGGGACAAGCTTTATCCTTTATGGTTGCTGCGATCTCATGGATATCTGTAACAGCGCCGGTCTCATTATTAACCAGCATAAGCGAAACAAGAATTGTATCATCACGCAGAGCGTCAAGGAAATCTTGGACGGCAATGCCTCCGTCCTTCCGAGGCTTCAGGCGGGTAACTTCAAAGCCGTCTTTTTCAAGAGTTTCAACTGCACGCAGACTGGCCCCATGTTCAGCTGCGGAAGTAATAATATGCCGGCCTTTGCGCCGCATCAGCCGCGCCGCCGATGTAATTGCCCAGTTAATGCTCTCTGTTCCGCAGGAGGTGAAGAAAATCTCACCTATCTGCGCTCCCATTGCCTTGGCAACCTGAGACCTTGCATTTTCCAGTGTTTTGGCGGCCTGCCTACCCATGGCGTGGGTAGAGCTGGGATTGCCGTATGTCTGGGTCATAGCGGCAAGGGCAGCTTCTGCCGCCTGAGGGCAAACCATGGTGGTTGCGGCATTATCAAGATATATTTCCATAAGTTTGGCTCCTTCCGCTACCGTTTCCGGGTAGTTTAGGCTAAAGTATAAACCAATTATTTATCAAAAACAAGGTGGGCACATGAAATATAAAATCAGCACCCTCGGCTGTAAGGTGAATCAGGTTGAAACGCAGGCTCTAGAGAGTATGCTTCAAGAAAAGGGATTTATCCATGCCCAAGAGGGCGACGCAGCAGAGCTGGTAATAGTAAATACTTGCGCGGTTACTGCCGAGAGCGGGAGAAAGTCACGTCAGGCCATCCGACGCATGATGCAGGAGAATCCGGGGGCTGTTTCCGCGATTTGCGGCTGTTTCTCCCAGCTCTCTCCCGAGGAGACCCAAGCTTTGGGTGCGGACGTGGTTCACGGCAGCGGCGACAAAAACCGCTTTGTTCAGGATGTTATCAAAGCCATGGAGGCGAAACAAAGAAGTTTGTGGGCGGACAATCCCTTCTCCCGCCGCCAGTTTGAAGAGCTAAGCGGCGGCGCAGTGGACGGCAGAACCAGAGCAATGCTAAAAATACAGGACGGCTGCGTGAACTTCTGCACATACTGCATAATACCATATACAAGGGGCGCTGTTCGCTCGCTGCCTGTTGAGCGCTGCGCAGCCCAAGCTGCCCGGCTGGCCTCACAAGGCTTTCGAGAGCTTGTGGTAACTGGAATTGAAATTGCTTCTTATGGTAAGGATTTGGAAGGAAAGCCCGGTCTTATTGACGCTATTGAGGCAATAGCGCAAGCGGCAGGGGATATGCGCATTCGTCTTGGTTCACTTGAGCCCACCGTTATAACCGAGGATTTCTGCAGAAGGTTATCGGAGATTGATGGAAGAGCAGACAGCTTCAAAGGGACAACAAAAATCTGCAACCATTTTCACCTTTCCTTACAAAGCGGGTGTGACAAAACCTTAGTGGCCATGAATCGAAAATATACCACAGCTCAGTTCTATGATGTGGTGTGTCGATTGCGCCGGTATTTCCCCGACTGCGGGCTGACAAGCGACTTGATAGTCGGGTTTCCGGAGGAGACCAAGGAGGACTTTGAGGCGACTGTCAGGTTTATAGAAAAGTGTGCATTCTCATCTATGCACATCTTCCCGTATTCAGTACGCCCCGGGACAAAGGCTGCCCAAATGCAGGGGCAGCTAACCCACGCTGAAAAAGCTGAACGCGCCTCAATTGCGCAGAATCTGGCCGATAAAATGGAAAAAATCTATCTAAAGAGCTGCGTTGGCAAAATATTACCGGTTTTATTTGAAACAGAAAAGGATGGAATGTGCGTTGGTCATGCTCCGAACTATGCACAAGTGTGCGCCAACGGTGGACAAATGCACGGTCTTGTAGGAAATGTCAAAATAACGGGTTGTTTAGATAAAATGCTTGTTGGTATAACAATTTGACTTTACGCTGAAGCTGGGATTATAATCAAATTTAATCTGGATAATTTATTAACAATGCCAGAGAAAAAACGCAAAACAGATTGTATCATGGAGGAAAAACATGAAAAGGGAAGAAGTTTTTAATTTTTCTGCAGGTCCTTCGGTTCTGCCGACACAGGTTCTTGAAATCGCCGGAAGAGACATACTCAACTATGGTGGCACAGGCACCTCTGTTATGGAGATGAGCCACCGCAGTAAGGCGTTTTTGGAAATCCACGAGAGCACAAAGCAAAAGCTGCGCTCTGCACTGGCTATTCCCGAATCCCATGAGGTTCTGTTTTTGCAGGGGGGAGCGTCCCTTCAGTTTTCAATGATACCCATGAACCTTATGAAGGACGGCGGAGCGGGAAAGGCTGATTATTGCGTAACAGGGAACTTTGCAACGATCGCGACAAAAGAAGCGAAGAAGTATGGCACCGTAAATATTGCGGCCACAACCGAAGAAGCTAATCACACATATATTCCTGCTCAATCAGAGCTGAAGCTCTCTTCTGACGCAGACTATTTCTACTATTGCGCAAACAACACCATCTACGGCACGGAGTGGCAGTACGTTCCGGAGACAAACGGCGTTCCCGTATGTTGTGATATGTCCTCCAACATCCTGTCAAAGCCGGTTGATGTTTCAAAGTACGGCGTAATTTTCGCCGGAGCGCAGAAGAATATGGCTCCTGCCGGACTGACAGTAGTTATTATTGACAAGTCAGTTGCAGGCCGTGAAATGGCTCTGACCCCACTGATGATGAGCTATGCAAGAATGATTGACAAGGACTCTATGTACAACACACCCCCATGCTGGGACATCTATATTCTGGGCTTGGTTCTGGATTGGCTTGAGCAGCAGGGCGGCGTTGCAGGCATGGAGAAGGTGAAAAAGGAAAAAGCGTCACTGCTGTACAACTTCCTTGATGAGAGCAAGGTTTTTAAAGCCTGCGCAAGAGTTGGTTCCCGCAGTGACATGAACATCACATTTAACACCGGTAACGAAGAACTTGACGCCGCCTTTGTAAAGGGCGCAACAGCCAAGGGACTCACAAACCTCAAGGGACATCGCCTTGTTGGCGGAATGAGAGCTTCTGTTTACAACGCTCAGCCGATTGAGGGCGTTAAGAGACTCGTGGAATACATGAAGGAATTTGAGGTAGCAAATCGTGTATAAGGTTAAAACACTTAACAAAATAGCTCCCGACGGTCTGGAAATTATCAGCGCCGCCGGTATTACCATAGAAGATGAGGCTGCAAGCCCGGACGCTATTATGGTTCGTAGCGCTAAAATGAACGATATGGAGTTTGACGATAACCTGCTGTGCATCGCAAGAGCAGGTGCGGGTACGAACAACATACCCAGCGACCGCTGCGCAGAGCGGGGCATTGTTGTTTTCAACACTCCCGGCGCGAATGCGGAGGCCGTAAAGGAGCTGGTTATCTGCGCGCTGCTTATGGCGTCCCGTGACGTTGCAGCAGGTATCGAATGGGTCCACAGCATTGCCGACAAGGGTGAGGAGATCCCGGCAATGGTGGAAAAGGGCAAGTCCAGCTTTGCCGGTCCGGAAATTGCCGGTAAAACACTTGGTGTTGTTGGTCTTGGCGCTATCGGTGCAAAGATTGCCAACACTGCGCTGGAGCTGGGCATGAAGGTCTACGGCTATGATCCCTATCTGTCCGTTGACGCTGCGTGGAATCTCTCCAGCTCTGTTATTCACGCAACAGATATAGACATGGTTTATCGTAACTGTGACTACATCACATTGCATGTGCCGTATATTAAAGACAAGACCCATCACATGATAAATAAAGAGGCCTTCGAGAAAATGAAGGATGGCGTTCGTATTATCAACCTTGCCCGTGGAGAGTTGGTTTGCGATGAAGATCTGCTTGATGCACTCGACACAACCAAGGTTGCCAGATACGTCACTGATTTCCCCAACGCAATTACTGCAAAAGCCCCCAACACCATCCCCATGCCGCACTTGGGCGCGTCAACTCCCGAGAGCGAGGAAAAGTGCGCTGTGATGGCGGCTCACCAAACAGTAGACTATCTGCTTAACGGAAACATCAAAAACTCTGTAAACCTCCCCAGCGTCAGCCTTGACCGCATGGGGAAGAGCAGAATTTGCATTATCCACCGTAATGTTCCCCGTATGCTCAACCATTTTCTGGACTTGATCGGGGAGGCAAACATCAACGTTTCCCACATGATCAACAAACCCAGAGGGGATTACGCTTATACCATTATTGACACTGACACTACAATCGGTGAGCACATTCCCGAAACAATCAGAAAGCAGCAGGATGTTATCCGCATTCGTGTTTTGTAGAAAAATACTTTTCGAAAGACTCGGCAAATTGCCGGGTCTTTTTCTTTTTTTCTCACATGTGATAAAACCTTTATGCAAATTGGCAGTAAAAAAAGATTAAAATTGTTAAACCGCCAAAAGAAACAGAATGATGGCAGATTTTTCAGCTTTTGACTTGAATTGCCAGTGTACGCATGCTATAATATAGCGGATTATGTAAACGTTTGTATGATTACTGGGGGTTACTATGAAAGCTTTCAGCAGAAAAGTGTGTATGGTATTGGCATTATCATTGATAGTGCTGATTTGTCCTATTATGGGACAGGCTGCAAATGGCTGGACTGAACCCGGAAACACTGATCTGAATATTCTAAACGGCGGAATAATGCTGACTGATGGGGACTACTTCTATTTTAACCACTCAGGCATCTTTGTGGAACACAACCAAGAGGTGAGAGCGCTGTCGGGCGATGACGGCAAAAACCTGAATCTGGTTGGTGACTACCTGTACTACACTGTCTTTTCCGATGTCTACCGCATGCCTAAGGCCGGGGGAGACAAGGAGCTCGTCCACACGGCGGAGAGCACTATTAAACAGCTTTATGTTATCGGCGACACCCTTAAATACATAGCAGGCGGTATTTTTTATGAAGTTTCTATGGAAGTTGATGCCGAGACCGCCACTGTAGCAAGCGCTGTAACAGATATTAAGGGGCTTATCCCCACTCAATATGGCGACATTCTCTTAACCGGCAGTGTTCAGGACTATACTATTTGGGTGAACGGCGGGGCGATTCTGGCAAATGTCCAGTCCTGCTACACTGATTCGGGCTATCTTGCAATCCAGATAGATAACAACAACTACATGGTTGCAATTCCAAACCTCTTCAGCGGATTTGAACCTTCCATGCTAAAAGCCTTCGATATCCACGAAACCATAGAGATGGACGAGCTTCTCCAGCCGGATGGGCAAAATATTGACAGTGAAGAGCTTGAAAACGACAGCCTTTTATGCGACTATGACATGCTTTTGGATGAAGCCGGTTTAGAAAGACCCGCGCACATGTTCAAGAGCAGAATGTTTCTTGCCGCTGCAGTAACTCCGGAGGTTTCACAGGGGCAGCGCAACATAGTTCTCAGAGCCAGACAACTGCACGAAATTCCGTGGACGCCACTAAAAGATATTCCGAAGTGGGGCGGTGCCGAGTATTTTTATGCCGAAACAGCATATACCGGAATCCCATACGGGCAGCCGGTTTCTAACGGCGGCTACGTTGGCGTGGGCATAGGCTTTAGCATATCAATAGATACTTTTGCAAACGCCATAATGAACAGCTCGAGTGCAATTTATTCTTCCAACTCTACATACAACAAAACAGCACCACTCTATTCAACCGACTGCAGCGGTTTTGTTTCATATGCCTGGGGAATTTCCAGAACTACCACATACTACATACCTACCAGTGCAAGCGCACAAAAGGTCAGTGATCAGAGCGTATATAGCCTTCAGGTGGGTGACTGTCTTAACCATCAGATAAACCACGTTGTACTCGTTTCAGGAGTCAAATATGACTCCAGCGGAAACATCAACTGGATAGAGATTCTGGAGCAGACGCCGCCAAGCACAAAACTCACTACATACGGTGAAGGCGGTACATACTCTCTGGCATACCTTCAGTCAAAATACCTAAACAGCGATTACGTGGCATATCGCAATACATTAAGAGACGCTGTTACATACACCCCGAACCCCTTTGTTCCCCTGGATGGCGAAACAGTTGCCACTCAGAAAGACACTCCGCCCAAGAGCAAGACAACTACCGTCTCCGGTGGCAAAAGCGTAGTACTCACAAGTGATACAAATTCACCTATTTATTACACATTGGACGGGTCAACTCCCACTACTGCCAGCACCCTTTATTCCGAACCGATTACCCTTACAAAAACAACTCGTATTCGTGCAATCTCAGTTTCCGGTACATATTCCGCGGGCAGTTCAATTTTGGACTACACGGTAACAGTTACCGGCTCCGTTTTGCCGTTCACCGATGTGTTGTATAACGACTGGTTCTATGAGCCAATCAATTTTGCATATTCGAGATCTCTCTTTGTAGGCACCACCACCACAACGTTCTCACCGCAGAGCAAAATGACAAGAGGAATGTTCCTGGCGGTTCTGGGTCGTATTGCGGGTGTGCCTGAAGAGCTGGCGGGAAGAAGCATCGGTCTGATCTGGGGAACGCAGGTCAATATGCGCAGCGGCCCTTCCACCGCTTATAGCGTTGTTACCAACATCGCCAATAAATATTCGATAGTTGAGGTTATCAGCAAGAACGGCGACTGGTATTATGTTCGATATAACGACAAATACGGATATGTCCGCAGCGACTATCTTCGAGTTTATAACTCCAACTTTACTGACATGCACATAGGGCAGTACTACAGCGTTGCAGGACAGTGGGCGTATCTTAGCGGAATTACAAACGGCATTGCCACCGCCACCAGCCTGCGGCCTGAAGAGAACATCACCCGAGAAGATATGTGCGTAATTATGTATAACTATGCCCAGCTTTTCGGCAGGTCTCTGCCAAATAAAGTTGACGGAACCGCCTTTGTTGACGATAACACAATTACAAGCGGAGCAAAAACCGCAGTATATGCTCTGCGTCGCGCAGGGGTCATTCAGGGAGTGGGTTATAACTACTTTTACCCAAAGGCCCCGGCAACAAGAGCTGAGGTTGCACAGATCTTCATGGCTTTTGTCAAAGCGGTGTCTTAGAACAAACGATGAAAAGCGCCGTGCAGTAGGTGTTGCACGGTGCTTTTTTGTGTAATAATACACATGTGCGCATTTATTTGAATGGGAAATGTTCACAAATTGTTCTTCACAATGGGGAATAATGTGATAGAATAATTTAGGAAATTTTAGGCGGAAAATGACTGAATGATCTTTTCTACAAGGGGAATTAATTTGATGGCCTTTGCCTTTCCAAAAAAGAAAAAAGCTGTCGAGCTTGCACCACCTCGCAAAACGATTGAAGAGCTTTGCACCTCACCGGAGCAAGGCCTTAATTCGTCGCAGGTTCAGCTGCGGGTGGAAAACGGCTATTCCAACGTAGCTATTGATCCGCCCACTAAAACCGTGGGTGAGATAGTGCGCTCAAATCTGTTTACCTACTTCAACTTTGTGTTCTTTGCGCTGGCCGCCTGCATAATTGCGGTTGGTTCCTGGTATAATCTAACCTTCATGCTGGTGGTTTTTGCAAACCTCATCGTCGGAATTGTTCAGGAGCTACGTTCCAAAAAAACTTTGGACAAGTTGAGTATTATCAATGCGCCCAAGAGTATTGTGGTGCGAAATGGCGCAAGGCGAACGATTAACATCAACGCCACGGTGCGTGATGATATTGTTGTTTTCACAAACGGCAATCAAATTTTTGCGGATGCGATTGTCGTTTCCGGTCAGTGTCAGGTGAATGAGGCGCTCATCACCGGCGAAGCTGACGAGATTAAGAAAACCGTGGGGGATGAACTGCTCTCCGGAAGCTTTATTGTCAGTGGAACAGTCAGGGCGAGACTTACCCGTGTGGGTAGAGACTCCTTTGTATCCCGCTTAACTCTTGAGTCCAAGAAGCAAAACGGCAAAAAGCAGTCAGAAATGATGCGCTCTCTGTCAAGCCTGGTCAAATGGATCGGTCTTGCGCTGATTCCCATCGGCACACTCATGGCAATTAAGGAAATTGTTTGGCTAAACAGAAGTGTTACCGAGGGTGTTGTTTCAACAGTCGGCGCATTGGTGGGTATGATCCCCGAGGGGCTTTACTTCCTCACAAGCCTTGCGCTGGTTGCCGCTGTTATCCGTTTGTCCCAGAGGAAAACTCTGGTTCATGACATGAACTGCATTGAGACTCTAGCTCGGGTTGACACTCTTTGCGTGGATAAAACGGGCACTATAACCGAAAACAAGATGATTGTTGAGGATGTATGCCTGCTTTGTGAAGATCGTTTTGTTGCGGACGATATTCGTATGATAATGTCGGATTACGTCTATGCAATGCAGGACGATAACGATACGATGGCAGCAATGCGAAAGTATTTTAACGGAAAGCAGAGTCAGGTTGCCATTGAAACGCTGCCCTTTACCTCAGTAAAAAAATTCGGTGGGGTGTCTTTCCACGAGGATGAAACATACATCCTTGGCGCACCGGACATTGTTTTGGGCGAGCACTATGGAAAATATAGGGAGAAGATAGAGTTCTATGCCAATAAGGGTTGTCGTGTTTTGCTGCTGGCCTTGTATGACGGCAGCTTGAAGGACGAGGCTCTGACAGAAGGGCTCATGCCACTTGCCTTGGTACTTCTGGCAAATAAGATACGAAAGAACGCAGCGGAGACTTTCGGATTTTTTGCAAAGCAGGGTGTTAACATCAAAGTAATCTCCGGGGATAATGCCCTCACCGTTTCCGAAGTTGCAAAACGTGCCGGTATTGCCAATGCCGAAAAATACATTGATGCCAGAGAGCTTGATAATGAGCGGGATCTTCGGCGGGCTGCAGAGGAAT
>CAZHCB010000032.1:0-15424 GCA_964530935.1 uncultured Oscillospiraceae bacterium | reverse complement strand
ACTATAATAAAAGTGTTTGCGTCAACATAGATAATGTCGAAGCGCTTCGCCGTTGCCATACCGGGCGCTGCCAGAGCAAGAGCGGGATATTTGGTGAGGGACGAGGCCAGAGAACCAACGTCGCTCATGAGCCTGTCGTACTGCTTAATTCTATCGTTCAGACTGCGGTTAATCTCCTCGGTCTCCTCCAAAGAAAGGCGCTGACGTTCCATTAGCTCGTTAACGTAAAGGCGATAGCCTGTTGGCGAGGGAACGCGCCCGGCGGAAGTGTGGGGCTGTTCAAGATAGCCCATGGCCGTGAGCTCCGCCAGCTCGTTGCGAATAGTTGCGCTTGAGAGCTCAAGCTCGCCCATCTCCGCAATTGCCTTTGAACCCACAGGCTCAGCCGTTGCGATGTAAGCGTCAATAACAGCTGTCAGTATTTTTTTCTTGCGGTCGCTGATGTTCACGCTCACACCCCCGCTTTCGTTGTCGGAGAATGAAATTAGCACTCCCGAGCTTTGAGCACTGGCACTCTCCCCGTCTGAGTGCTAATTTAGCACTCTTACATATTATTGTCAATACCTTTCCTTGCCAAATTGACGGATTGTTCACATTTGCGGATGACGACGCAGAAAGCAGGTCTATAAATCCATAAGAATAAAAGAATATTCGCTAATAAAATAGTCTTTACGCAAAAACTGAAAATTTTGCTTGCAATTAAGAAATTGTTCTGCTATTATTATGTAGCTATTCGTTTGAACCGAAATTTCGGCGCAAGGAATGAATTTTTTTGAGGAGGTGCAGAGAAGATGGCGAAATGTGAAGTTTGCGGGAAGGGCGTTTCCTTCGGTATCCAAGTCAGCCATTCACACAGACGCTCCAACCGTACATGGAAACCCAACGTAAAGCGCGTCAAGGTTGTTATGGACGGAACCCCCAAGCATGTCTACGTTTGCACCCGTTGCTTGCGCAGCGGCAAGGTTACCCGCGCAGTATAGATATTGCTTAAAGCGAGGCGAGTTGAATTAACCCCGCCTTTTGCCTTAATAAAAAACCGCTTTGCTTTACGCAAAGCGGTTTTTTGTTTTATCGGCGTACGTCGAAGCCCCGCGGCTTTTGTCTTTCGGCAAAAAAGAATTGCCAAAACGGTGCCGGGTGTTTACAATAGATGTATACATTTATATTAAAAAAAGATAGGACTGATTGCTGAGATGGCTCAACCATATTCTGTTTTGCTCTCCACTATCGTTGAAGAGCAAAAGCTGACAATAATAAACGCCTCGTCCGACTATGAGCAGGCGAAGATAATCGACACGGCTGTGGGCAGACCCGGGCTCCAGTTTGCGGGCTTCTATGAATACTATGACCCCAACCGTGTGCTGGTTTACGGAAAGCAGGAGAGCACTTACCTTGAGCGCCTTATGCCTGATGAGCGGTCAAAGGCGATCGAGGGACTTATGGAGAAAAAGCCCTGCGCTATTGTGGCCTGCCACGGAGTCCCCATAATGCCGGAAGTAAAGGAGTTTGCCAGGAAGCACGATGTTAACGTCTTCGCTTCCGAGCTTGACACCTCCGAATTCATGGCAAGGCTTATCAGCTCCCTGCATATCTATCTCGCTCCCCGGCAGACCGTTCATGCGGTTTTGGTGGAGGTTTACGGCGAAGGCCTGCTTATAACAGGCGACAGCGGAATAGGCAAGAGCGAAACGGCTCTTGAGCTTATCAAACGCGGACACCGGCTGATTGCCGACGATGCGGTTGAGATCCGCCGCATTTCCGCAGACGCCTTGGTGGGACAAGCTCCCCCGCTTATTCGCCACTATATGGAGTTTAGAGGCATCGGAGTTGTTAACGCCCGTTATATTTTCGGCGTTGGCGCAGTAAAATCTAGTCAGAGCATTCATTTGGTAGTTAACCTTGAAAACTGGGAAGACTATAAGCCGTATAACCGTTTGGGCGCGGACATGGAATACACGGAGATTCTGGGCATTGATGTGCCCTCGGTCACCATTCCGGTTCGCCCGGGCAGAAACCTTGCGGTAATTCTGGAGCTGGCAGCCATGAACAACCGTCAGAAGAAGCTGGGTTACAATGCCGCTCAGGATCTGGAGCAGCGGCATGACGCCGGAATCGACAGCGGCTTTTATCTGGAGTGACTCTAAAAAGCATTTACGGGAGCGAACATGACAGAGCTTATAAATGAAATTAAAAAACAAATGCCCGAACTGGAGCTCCGTGAAAACGAGCCCATGAGCCGCAACTGCTCCTTCAAAATCGGAGGGCAGGCCAAGGCTGTGGCTGTGCCTGCCTCGATTCAGGAGCTAAAAGCTCTCCTTGATATTTTGCGTGAGGCTCAAGTGATTCCGCTGATCATCGGCAACGGCACAAACCTTCTGGTGACGGATGAGCCTCTCGAGCGCTTTGTAATAAAGCTGGGCGATAATCTCAGCGCGGTTGAAAAGCGGGGCGATACGCAGGTCTATGCCGAGGCGGGCGTTTCCCTTGCCCGACTCGCCGCGTTTTGCGCCGGTGAGAGCCTTACGGGACTTGAGTTTGCCCACGGCATCCCGGGAACTCTGGGCGGAGCCGCAAGCATGAACGCGGGGGCTTACGGCGGCGAGATGAAGGACGTTTTGCGCAGTGTCAGCTTTATCGATACCGACGGTGTTTTGAAGGAAAAGCAGGGTTCGGAAATGGAGCTTTCCTACAGGCACAGCGTTTTTTCCGATACCGACTGCATTATTGTGGGCTGTACGCTTGAGCTAGCTCCGGGCAATGAAACAGAAATAAGAGAAAAAATGCGGGAGCTTGGAGAAAAAAGGCGCAAGTCCCAGCCCCTGGATAAACCCTCTGCCGGAAGCACCTTTAAACGTCCGAAGACCTGCTATGCCGCGGCGCTGATTGACGAGGCCGGGCTCAAGGGTTATAAGATCGGCGGGGCGCAGGTGAGCGAAAAACACGCGGGCTTCGTTATTAACACCGGAGACGCCGGTTTTGACGACGTGGTCAGCCTAATTGCGCACATAAAGAAAACGGTCATGGAAAAGTCGGGCGTTGAACTGGAGCCGGAAATTAAAATCATAATAAATAAATAGAGGCAGGGCTATAAGGAGATATAAATGGAGTTTTTAATTGTGTCAGGACTCTCCGGCGCGGGCAAGAGCCGCGCCGCGGACATGCTGGAGGATTTATCATACTATTGCGTTGACAACATGCCCATCGCCCTGATACCCAAGTTCGCCCAGCTGTGCATGGCGGCAAATGACCGCTATGAGCGGGTTGCCTTGGTGACGGATATTCGTGAGCGGGCCAGCTTTGAAGAGCTGTTCAACGTTTTGGACGGTCTTTGGGAGATCGGCTGTGACTACCGCATTCTGTTCATGGAGGCAAACACCGAAACCATTGTAAAAAGGTACAAGGAGACCCGCCGCCGTCATCCCTTGGCAACTGCGGGGCTGTCCGTTGAGCAGGCGATCGAGAATGAAATTGAGCTGCTCTCCTCCGTTCGTGAGCGGGCGGACTATATTATCGACACCTCAAACCTCACCCTGGGTATGCTTCAGGGTGAGATTTACCGCATATTCATCGGCAGCGATGCCAAGAAGAGAATGGTGGTAAACGTCATGTCCTTCGGCTTCAAATACGGCATTCCCATTGAATCCGACCTTGTTTTCGATGTGCGTTTTCTGCCAAACCCCTTTTATGTTGCGGAGCTGCGCGAGCTTTGCGGTCTGGACGCGCCGGTATCCAACTTCCTCTATGAGCAACACGAGACAACGCAGTTCATGGAAAAGCTGGAGGATATGGTGCGCTTCCTTCTTCCCCAATATGCCGAGGAGGGCAAGCTGAACCTTACCATTGCCATCGGCTGCACCGGCGGACGGCACAGGAGCGTTGCTCTGGCAAAAGCCCTGTGCGAGAGCATTGCCTCCATGGGCTACGGTTCTCAGCTGATCAACAGAGATATTAACAAGTAAGATTCTTTCATAAAAAACCGGGAGGTGAGGTTATGAACAAACCGGTAGAGCCCGCGATCGTGGCCATCGGCGGCGGCACGGGGCTTTCAAACATGCTGCGGGGTCTTAAAAGACATACAAAAAAAATAACAGCCATAGTTACCATGGCGGACGACGGCGGTGGTTCAGGCAAGCTTCGGGACGAGCTCGGAATGCCGCCTCCGGGGGATATCCGCAACTGTCTGCAGGCTCTTGCAAACATAGAGCCCACCATGGAGCAAATGCTGAAATACCGGTTTACCGAGGGCGGACTTAAGGGCCAGAGCCTTGGCAACCTGTTTCTGGCAGCCCTTAACGACATCTCCGGTTCATTTTACGGGGCCGTGAAAAGTCTTTCGGAGGTTTTGGCGGTCACCGGACAGGTGCTTCCCGTCACTACGGAGGATGTGCGCCTGATCGCCCATTTTAATGACGGCACAGAGGTTTTCGGCGAATCGAAGATCCGGGATTTTAAAATGCAGGGTGACAGAAAGATCAGCCGTGTTTGTCTAATGCCGGAAAATCCCCCCGCCCTGCCGGAGACCATCGAGGCCATAAAAAACGCCGACCTCATTCTCCTCGGCCCCGGAAGCCTTTATACCAGCATTATACCGAACCTTCTTACCGACGGTATCAGCCGGGCGATCGCGGAATCTGAGGCCATACGCCTTTACATTTTGAACGTTGCCACAGAAGACGGGGAAACGGAAGAATACACCGCCTCCGACCACGTCCGGGCTCTGTTCAAGCACAGCGAGGCAAAGCTGTTTGACTACTGCCTTGCCAACAGCACGCCCTTCCCCGATCACGTTGTAAAAAACCACGCTAAGGTCGGCGGAGGTCAAACGATGGTGGACGCAAGCGAGCTTGAACGTCTGGGCGTGAGCACGATCATGTGCCCGGTTCTGCAATGCGACGACGGCTTTGCTCACCACGACTCGGAGTTGCTGGCAAGAGAGATTTTAAAGATTTATAGAACTAAATCTCCCACAAGGATATACATATAACCAAGGTTATCCAATAGATACATTTTTAGGAGGTGAACCGGGTGTCCTTTTCAGCTGAAACAAAAGCGGAGCTGTGCCGCGACCCCATGAGCAAGCGCAGCGGCGCAATAGCGGAAGCTTATGGCGTTTTGCTTTACTGCAACCTGTTCACCGCCAACGAAATTCGCGTTGTCACCTCCAGCGTAGAGTTTGCCGAGCGTTTGCCCAAGCTTTTTAAGCGGGCGTTTGGCTTGGGGTTTGACCCGAGTCCGGCGGTTGAGACCAAAGGCAAGAAAACCTTTTCCATAACGGATCAAGAGGCAATTGGGCAGATTTTCGCGGCATACGGTTACGAGGCGGAGAGCATTCTCGCCCACCACATTAATCTCGGGGTACTGGAGGATTCGGGCTGCAAGGCGGCGTTTCTGCGGGGGGCTTTTCTTGCGGGGGGCAGTATTTCAAACCCTGAAAAAAGCTACCATATGGAGCTTGTAACGGACCACTACAACGTCAGTCGGGAGATTTTCTCGCTGCTGCTGGAGCTGGGCTTTTCACCGAAATCCGCGTCTCGGGGCGGCAACTACATCATTTACTTTAAGCAGTCTGCCGCCATCGAGGATTTTTTCACGGTGTTAGGCGCGCCGATCTCTGCTATGAACATTATGTCGGCGAAGGTCGAAAAGGATATGCGCAACACCATTAATCGAAGAGTTAATTGCGACAGCGCCAATGCGGACAAGATAGTGTCCGCGGCTCAGGAGCAGCTGGACGCCATCAGGCGGATCGAGCAGAGGCTGGGGCTGGACGAGCTGCCCGAAAAGCTGCGGGAGACGGCGCTGCTGCGCATTGCAAATCCCGAGTCAAGCATTTCGGACTTGGCGGCGCTTGCAATGCCGGCTGTGAGCAAAAGCTGCATTAACCACAGACTGCGCAAGCTTTTGGAGATAGACCAACAACTTTAAGGAGAATCAATATGCCCTTTGCACATCTTCATGTTCATAGTGAGTTCAGTCTTCTTGACGGCGCTTGCCGGGTTAAGGAGATGGCAAGCTATGCAAAGCAAATGGGTCAAACGAGCCTTGCGATTACGGACCACGGCGTTATGTATGGCGCGGTGGCCTTTTTCACCGCCTGCAAGGAAGCGGGAATAAAGCCCATTATCGGGTGCGAGGTATATGTTGCGCCCCGGGGCATGGAGGACAAGGACTACGGCGCAGACTCAAACTATTCCCACCTTATACTGCTTTGCAAAAACGAAGTAGGATACAAAAACCTGTGTTATCTGGTCAGCGAAGCTTTTATAAAGGGCTTTTATATAAAACCCCGAATTGACTGGGAGCTTTTGAAAGAGCACTCCCAGGGGCTGGTTTGCCTTTCCGGCTGCCTTGCGGGTGAAATTCAGCAGCTTATTATTAACGGCAATTACTCCGCCGCCAAGAATCTGGCGCTGGAGCTCTCTCAGGCCTTCGGTAAAGACAGCTTTTACCTTGAGATGCAGGCCCACGGGATCCGTGAAGAGATCGTTGCGGTGGAGGGTCTTATTAAAATCCATAAGGATACGGGCATCCCGCTGGTTCTAACCAACGATGCCCACTATCTGCGCAGGGAGGACGCCCGCAATCAGGACGTTCTCATGTGCGTGCAGATGCAGAAAACACTGGATGACCCCGACAGAATGCGCTTTGAGGGCAGCGAGTTTTACCTCAAGTCCGAGGTGGAGATGCGGGAGCTCTTTGCAGAGTACCCCGAGGGGGAGGAAGCGGCGGACAATACGGCAAAGATTGCCGACATGTGCAATTATGAGTTCGAGTTCGGCCATTATCACCTGCCCAGCTTCCCTCTGCCCGAGGGTGAGGACAGTGCCGGTGAATACCTGAAAAAGCTCTGCGAAGCAGGCTTTGAAAAACGCTATGGCAGCCACTGTGAGAATGGGGAAAAACTTCGTGAGCAGCTTTACTATGAGCTGAACATGATCGAGAGCATGGGCTTTACCGACTATTTCCTCATCGTTTCCGACTTCATCCGGTACGCAAAATCAAACGGCATCCCCGTTGGCCCGGGACGCGGCTCGGCAGCGGGCAGCATAGTTTCATACTGCCTTGATATTACGGATGTTGACCCCATTAAATACAGCCTGTTTTTCGAGAGGTTTTTAAACCCCGAGCGTATCTCTATGCCGGATATCGACATAGACTTCTGCGTTGAACGCCGGGGCGAAGTTATTGACTACGTTAACCGCAAGTACGGCAGCGACCGCGTTGCCCAAATCGTAACCTTCGGAACGATGGCCGCAAGGCTGGCTATCCGTGACGTGGGGCGTGTTCTGGGTATCAGCTATGCCGAGTGCGACGCCGTGGCAAAGCAAATACCTTTTGCTATTGGAATCACCATTGACGAGGCGCTTAAGCTCTCCAAACCTCTGCGGGATATGTACGAGGGCGATGAGCGCATAAAGAACCTTGTGGACACAGCCAGAGCGCTGGAGGGTATGCCCCGCCACGCCTCCACTCATGCCGCGGGCGTTGTTATTACGGGAGAGCCGGTTCACAACTACGTGCCTCTTGCGAAGAACGACGAGTCCGTTGTGTGCCAGTATCCCATGACCACCCTTGAGGAGCTGGGACTGCTGAAGATGGACTTCCTCGGTCTGCGCAACCTCACGGTGCTTGAAAAAGCCCAGCAGCTGGTTAGAAAAAATGAGCCGGATTTCGATGTCGCAAAGGCGCCCGATGACGACAAAGCCGTGTTTGATATGATTTCCGAAGGCCGCACCTCCGGTGTGTTCCAGCTTGAGAGCACCGGTATGACAGGCGTTTGCACCGGACTGCGCCCCAGCTCCATTGAAGATATTACCGCCGTTATCGCCCTGTATCGCCCGGGACCCATGGAGAGTATCCCCCGGTTTTTGGCCTGCAGCGCAGACCCCGGCAAAATACGGTATAAGCACGAGCTTCTGCGCCCGATTCTGGACGTTACCTACGGCTGCATGGTCTATCAGGAGCAGGTGATCGAGATTTTCCGCAAATTGGCAGGATTCTCTCTGGGTCAGGCGGACATGATTCGCCGGGCAATGTCCAAAAAGAAGGAAAAGGAGATTGTCAAAGAGCGGAAAGCCTTTATTTACGGGGATGAGGGCAGAAATATCCCCGGGGCGATAAAATGCGGGGTGCCCGAGGCTGTGGCCGGCAGCATCTATGACGAAATTCTGGACTTCGCCAACTACGCCTTCAACAAGGCCCATGCGGTTTCATACGCCATTGTGGCGTACAGAACCGCCTATATGAAATACCACTACCCCAAGGAGTATATGGCGGCGCTGCTCTCCTCCGTTCTGGATAACACGCCCAAGGTTTGCGAGTATATCGCAGAGTGCAAAAACAGCGGCATTATGCTGCTTCCCCCCGACATAAACGAGTCTGAGGCGGAGTTCACCGTTTCCGGCGAGAGCATTCGTTTCGGTCTGGTGGCAATTAAGAACATCGGCAGGGGCTTTATCGCCGCCTTGGAAGAAAACCGCCGTGAGCAGGGCAGGTTCACCTCCTTTGAGGATTTCTGCCGCAGAATGTACGGCAGGGAGCTGAACAAGAGGGCGGTTGAAAACCTTATCCGCAGCGGCGCTTTCGACAGTCTGGGCGCAAAGCGCAGTCAGCTTGTGCGGGTCAGCGACATAATCATTGACAGCGTCAGTGACGCGGCACGAAAGAATGTGGACGGTCAGCTGGATCTGTTCAGCATGGGTGCCGACAATATGGGCGAGGGCGCCCCAGGCGTTGCCCTGCCTGACATTCCCGAGTTTACGATTCGGGATCTTATGAGCATGGAAAAGGAGACTACGGGGCTTTATCTCTCCGGTCACCCCATGGACGAATACCGGGATGCGGCGAAAAAAGCGGGGGCCGTGCCCATCGGCTCCATAGTTTCCGACTTCGCTCAGGAGGGCGGGCCCACAGCTTATCAGGACGGTCAGTTCGTGACCCTTGCCGGAGTTATTGAAAGCTCGAAGACCCGGGCAACACGAAACAACTCCCTCATGGCGTATATTCAGCTGGAGGACACCTCGGGAACGATTGAGCTGATCGCCTTTGCCCGGGTTCTGGATACCAGCGGAGCCTACATTAAAGACAACGCGGCAATAGTAATAAAAGGGCGCATTTCCGCCCGGGACGAGAAAGAGCCTCAGATCATGTGTGAGTCTTTGCGCCCGATTACGGATCCCGAGCCTGCAAACGGCTCTGCCCCGCTGCCCATTCCTCCGGTGAGAGCGGGAGAAGGGAGCGCTCTCTGGCTGAAGCTTCCCACCCGAAGCGACCCGAGGCTAAAGAGGATTGAGCGCATTTTGCTTATGTTTGAAGGCAAGCAGCGGCTGATAATCTATATTGAGGATGAAAAAAAGCGCATAGGAGCAAGCTGTTCAATTGAAACCGCCCTGATTAACGAGCTGAAAGAGCTTCTGGGGGAAGAAAACGTAATAGTAAAGTAGTTTAAGACACCGATAAAGCAGCAAAAGGGCAGCCCCGGGGCTGCCCTTTTCTGAACCACGCCGAGGCTTTTTTCATACAATACTCTGAATAGATAAAAAGGAGAGGCGTATGGAAGAGCTGTTTTCCGGCCTTGGTGTAACAACACAGGCCTTAATTGCAACTGTCTTCACCTGGGGCATAACGGCTTTGGGTGCGGCAGTTGTTCTGTTCTTTAAGAGAATCAACAAAACCGCCATGGACTCAATGCTCAGCTGCGCAGCGGGCGTTATGCTTGCCGCGGCGTTTTGGTCATTGCTTGCCCCGTCAATTCAAATGTCGGAAACCTTGGGGATTAACCCGTGGCTAACGGCACTTTTCGGCTTTGTGCTGGGCGGATTTCTGCTATATGCGGGAGAAAAGCTGTTTTCATTCTTTTCGCGCAACAAAGAAGACGATGACAATGAGTTTTGCGGCAGCAGAAAACGCTGCATGATGCTCATCTTTTCAATCACCCTGCACAATATTCCCGAGGGGCTGGCAATTGGCGTTGCCTTCGGAAGCGTTGCCTACGGGCTGGAGGGCGCGGGCCTCACCGCCGCCTGGCTTTTGGCGCTGGGCATAGGACTGCAAAACTTTCCCGAGGGAACGGCTGTGAGCGTACCTCTGCGCCGGGAGGGCATGAGCCGGTGGAAGGCCTTTTTTTACGGTCAGCTCAGCGCGATAGTTGAGCCGATCGCCGGTGTTTTGGGAGCCCTGCTGGTTTTGCGGGTGCGGCTGCTTCTGCCCTACTTGCTGGCTTTCGCGGCCGGTGCGATGGTCTATGTCGTGGTACAGGAGCTTATTCCCGAGAGTCAAACCAACCCCAGACCGGGACTTATGACCCTGTTCACGCTTTTGGGCTTTGCGGTTATGATGGTGCTGGACGTGGCGCTGGGATAGAAGAAAAGGGAAAAGGAAGCTGCGAGCTCGCGGCTTCCTTTTTATATGGTTAGGCTTGGAAATGCCTTGAACCATGAACCCCAATGCACATGGTTCAAGATATTCGTTTGCCGGATTGTCCTGAGTAAAAACGCGAAAGCCGCCATTTTAGTTAAAAAGTTCATTATTTTTAAAGATTCAAATAAAAATTATATAAAAAGATACGTCATTGCAGCCTTGACAGTCATTTTGGCAGGAGTATTATGAGTAAGCCACTGGACAAGAGCCTTGGCTTCATTCGAAAGGGGAACGTAGTTGTGAACCGGCTCTCCGTAACAACAACGCCCGCGGCATGACGGCGCTGCTGATCGCCCCGCTGATTATCCGCTGAGTACAGGAACCCGGTACATAAATAAAAAGCACCCCCTTTGTTAGACAGCAGGACACACTGAAAAACAAATGGGGTGCTTTATTCGATGTTTAATCCACCCTGCCGATATGGTAGGGCTTGCGCAACTGAACGTATATGGAGATTATACCGCTTAAAACGAACATGGTATAGAAGTTAATAAATCTTGAAAGCAGCATTCCCGGAAGAATGGAAATAGCAAACAGCGGACGGAAAAGCAACAGAAAGCCGCTTTCGGAGGCGCCCACGCTGCCCGGCAGGGGCATGAAGGAAACGGAAATATAAAGCACCGCGCTGACTGCGACAAAATCGAGAAGGCCGAACTCTGAAAGCCCGAAGGCCTTGTAAACAAAGAAGGGCACTAAATGGTACAAAATAAGCTGGACCATGGTAACTCCCGTTATTCCCCAAAAACGCTTGGGGCTCTCCTTTATCAGCGCAACTCCGGCTTTCACCTCGGCTATATATTTGTCAAGACCGTGCAGGGCTTTTTCGGGATTTTTTATTATATGGATCTTTGCCAGAAGCCCGACAATACCTCGAAGCAATTTTGTGAGTAGGTTTTCCGAGAACATAACCCCCAGAAGGAGCAGCAGCATAAAAAAGTTGATGGCAAAGCCGAAAAAGAACAGGAGGAAAAGGTTGCTTTCAAGCTCGGCAACATAGGTCCACTTATAAATAACCATAGCCAGCCCCAAAACAACGGCGGACAGCTGGTAGGTTATGTTGGTCACGAACAAAATAAGGGTGGTTTTGGAGTAGTGAATGCCGTCGCGCACCATGTAGAAAAACTGCATGGGCTGACCGCCGGAGGAGGAGGGTGTAACTCCACTGTAGAAAAAACCAATGAAGGAATACTGCAGCATCTCGCGGAAACGCAGGCGCAGCCGGATCCAGTTGGCGGCCATGCCGATGATGAGACCCTGCACAATAAGGCTCAAAAACATGGAAAGAACACCTGCGCCAATATAGGGCAGGCGTACTTCCTGCAGAACGTTAAAAACATCAAACAGAGTACGGTCTTTAAATATTACATAGAAGGTCACGGCGATCAGTACGGCCATAAAAAGAAGGCTGAGCACATAGTTGCGCATACGTTTCTTCGGAGGTTTTGCGTCAGCTTTCGGGCTGCCCTGAGCGCCGGTCTCAAATTCGTCTGAATTGTTATTACCGAGCATAATTATTCCTTATTAGTGTGTCATTCTAATGGATAGTACTCCCTGTGGCAGGATATTGCAACTCTCTTACGTTAATATTCGATAAAGCTAAAGCTAAAACGGCGTTTAGGGAGAATGTGTTTTACATTTTAAATAGAATATGGTAAAATATCGTTTACTCAATTATGATACCAATATAACACCCGCGTTATGCGGTTTTTGGAGGGCGGCAGTATGCAAAGTTTTTTTGCGCTAATATCACGAATGCGTTATATCGGACGCTGGGGACTCATGAGAAACAGCCTGCCCGAGAATATTCAAGAGCACAGCCACATGGTTGCCGTTATTGCCCACGCTCTTGCCGTTATCGGAAAAGAGATTTACGGAAAGGACATTGACCCCCAGCTGTGCGCAACTGCGGCGCTGTATCACGACGCCTCGGAGATTATCACGGGCGATCTGCCCACTCCCATAAAATACAGCAACGACATGATTAAAAACTCATATAAGGAGCTTGAACATCAGGCCAGCCTGCGTCTGCTGAATTTGCTGCCGGAAGAGCTGCGCGGCAGCTTTGAACCCCTGCTTCTGGAGGCAGACCAAGAAGTAACAGCCTATGTTAAGGCTGCCGACAAGCTGGCGGCATACATCAAATGTATTGAGGAACGCAAGGCAGGCAACAACGAGTTTATCTCGGCGGAGGCGCAGATTCTGGGTGTTTTACAGGCTAATCCCCTGCCGGAGCTCAAATACTTTATGGATAACTTTATACCCGCTTTCGAGCTGACCCTTGATGAGCTGGGCGGTATTTAGCAGTTCAAGCCAGTAAACAATCGCACTAATTATGAAGTGCAACCCAATAGGAATAACGAGGGAGAAAAATAACATGCGGGCATTTGTAACAGTAATAGGGCAAGACAAGGTAGGCATTATCGCGGCAATCTGCAATCTTCTGGCGGAAAAACAGGTCAACGTGCTGGACATCAGCCAAACCGTTTTGCAGGATAACTTCACAATGGTTATGCTGGCGGATGCAAGCGCCTGTCAGGTGTCCTTTGAAGAGCTCTCTGAGCAATTGGCGGAGCTTGGCCGCTCAATGGAGCTTTCCATACGCATCCAGCGGGAAGAGATTTTCAACGCCATGCATCGGATATAAGGCGGTACTTTGTAATGATAAATCAGGGTGAGATTCTTCAGACGATAAGCATGATCGACCAGCAGCATCTGGACGTGCGCACCATTACAATGGGCATATCCCTCCGGGACTGCGGTCATCCCAATATACAGACCAGCTGCGACAAGATCTATGACAAAATCTGTCGCTATGCGGGCAATCTGGTTGAGACCGGGCGCAAAATAGAGGCCGAGTTCGGCATTCCCATCGTTAACAAGCGCATTTCCGTTACCCCCATCTCCCTTGTGGCGGAGTGCTGCGAGGCGCAGGACTATGTCCCCTTCGCAAGAGCTCTGGACAGGGCGGCAAAAGAGGTCGGCGTAGATTTCCTTGGCGGCTATTCCGCTCTGGTTCAAAAGGGCTGCACCAAGGGGGACGATAAGCTTATTCGCTCCATACCTCAGGCTCTTGCGGAGACAAAGCTTGTCTGCTCCAGCGTCAACGTGGGCACAACAAGAGCGGGCATCAACATGAACGCCGTCAGGCAAATGGGTCAGATAATCAAGCAGACGGCGCAGCTGACCAAAGAGACCGGCGGTTTGGGCTGTGCAAAGCTTGTGGTGTTCTGCAACGCGGTTGAGGATAACCCGTTTATGGCGGGCGCCTTCCACGGCGTGGGCGAGCCGGAGTGCGAGATCAACGTGGGCGTTTCCGGTCCGGGTGTTGTATCCCGTGCCCTTGAAAATGCCAAGGGTCTCCCCGTTGACGAGGTGGCGGAGATTATAAAAAAGACCGCGTTCCAGATAACCCGCGTGGGTCAGCTGGTCGCTCAGGAGGCGTCGAACCGTTTAGGCGTGCCCTTCGGGATAGTGGACCTGTCGCTGGCGCCCACTCCGGCAATCGGCGACAGCGTTGCCGATATCCTTGAGCTGGTGGGGCTTGAGAGCGTTGGTGCTCCGGGTACGACCGCGATTTTGGCAATGCTTAACGACGCTGTTAAAAAAGGCGGGGTTATGGCAAGCTCCAACGTGGGCGGACTCTCCGGCGCGTTTATACCCGTGTCTGAGGACGCGGGCATGATAGCCGCCGTCAGAGCCGGGAAGCTCACCCTTGAAAAGCTGGAAGCCATGACCTGTGTTTGCTCTGTGGGTCTGGATATGATAGCCCTTCCCGGGGACACGACTGCCGAGACGATTTCCGGGATCATTGCCGACGAAGCGGCAATAGGGATGGTAAACAACAAAACAACGGCTGTCCGGCTTATCCCCGTGGTGGGCAAAAAGGTGGGCGACATGGTCGAATTCGGCGGACTTCTGGGCAGCGCGCCCATTATGCCGGTGAACACCTGCTCCCCCGCCGAGTTTATCGCCCGTGGGGGCAGGATCCCCGCGCCCCTGCACAGCCTGAAGAATTAGGCGGCGAGACTATGGAACAGGCAAAGCTTGACCGCATCAATGAGCTGGCGGCCCTTTCAAAACGGCGGGGATTATCCGAAGAGGAGAAGTCCGAGCGGGAAATTCTCAGAAAAGAATATATAGCCGACTGGCGCAGAGGCGCCGAGCAAACCCTCAGCCGAGTGGTGTTTGTTGAGGCAGACGGAAAAAAGACCCCCCTTCGGAAAAAAGGGGATAACAAGTAAGGTTAACGGAAAAAACCGTTTCCAATATATTATTCCCATGACCGCCAGTCATGGAGAAGGAGAAGAAAGAAAAATGTTAAAGAACACGGAAAAGACCATGGACAAAATCGTCAGCCTGTGCAAGGGTCGCGGCTTTGTCTACCCCGGCAGCGACATTTACGGCGGACTCGCAAACTCCTGGGACTACGGCCCCTTAGGCGTGGAGCTGAAAAACAACGTAAAGCGCGCATGGTGGAAAAAATTTGTTCAGGAAAACCCTTACAACGTGGGACTGGACGCGGCAATTCTCATGAATCCCCAGGTTTGGGTGGCGTCGGGACACGTTACCAACTTCAACGACCCTCTCATCGACTGCAAGGCGTGCAAAATGCGTCACCGTGCGGACAATCTGGTTGAGGAGTGGTGCAATGCCAACCAAGTGACCGACCTTGTCGTTGACGCTATGAGCAGCGATGAGCTGGTTGCCTTTATTCAGGAGAAGGGCATAGTTTGCCCCCACTGCGGAAAGGCCGATTTCACAGGCATCCGCAAGTTTAACCTGATGTATAAAACCCAGCAGGGTGTTACGGAAGAGAGCTCTTTTGACGTTTATCTGCGTCCCGAGACTGCTCAGGGTATCTTTGTTAACTTCAAAAACACCCAGCGCACCACCCGTCGGAAGATCCCCTTTGGCATTGCCCAAATCGGTAAGAGTTTTCGCAACGAGATAACTCCGGGTAACTTTATTTTCCGTATCCGCGAGTTTGAACAGATGGAGCTTGAGT
>CAZHCB010000031.1:0-15498 GCA_964530935.1 uncultured Oscillospiraceae bacterium | reverse complement strand
CTCCATGCCGCGGCCGGTTCCGGCTGCGCACTTATCGTTCATCATAAAGGATGTTACTGCGCCCTTTTCGTCGCAGTGGATAGCCTTACAGTCCTGACCGCCCATGTCCAGTATGGTGCGAACGGTAGGTCCGTAAATGTAGTTTGCGCCTTTTGCATGGCAGGTGATTTCAGTAACAGTCTTGTTGGAGAAAGGTACGTTTACGCGGCCATAGCCTGTGCCGATGGTGTATTCAATGTCTTCCAGAGTCAGTCCGGTGTCCTTCATTGCCCAGTTGATCGCGTCGATTGCGGAGTCAGGGCTGTTGGAGCCGGTTCTCATGTTGGAATAAGCGAAGGGAACGCCGTCAGCAAGAATAACTGCCTGTGTGCTTGTGGAGCCGATGTCAACACCTGCTGTAATAAGCTTACCATGCCAATCTTCGATGTCCGGGTTTCTCCAATTGGATTCGGTCCATCTCCAATATTCTACTTTTTCAATTTCAGCCATTGTGTTAACCTCCCCTATTTATTCTCAGCAGCAAAAATCGCTGCGCCAAGTGCGCTGACAAGCTGCGGCTCGTCAAGAGTCCTGATTTCGCGCTCAAAAACTTTGGACATGCATTTAACGAGTCCCTTGTTAAAGCTGGGTCCGCCGATCATGGTGAAATGGTCGGTCAGTCCAACTCTGCGGATCATGGACGCTACACGGTTGGAAATACCCATATGTACGCCGAAAGCGATGTCTTCACGAGACTCTTTGGCGTGGATAAGGGAAATGACTTCAGACTCAGCAAAAACGACGCACTGAGCGTTGGTTGCCAGATCCTTTGTGTGGCGCAGTGAGAAATCACCCATTTCCTCTGTTGTGATCTGAAGAGCACGAGCCATTGCTTCGATAAAAGTGCCGGCGCCGGAAGCGCACTTGTCGTTTACTTCGTACTTCATAACAGTTCCGTCCGGATTCAGGCGGATAACACGGCAGCTGTCAGCACCCATGTCGATGCAAGTGTCGGTTTCGGGAGCCATCATCTTAACGCCTCTGGCTGCTGCGCCAACTTCGTTAACTTCGGTGTCGCCCCACTGAATGATCTCGCGGCCAATGCCTGTAATGGCAACAGCCTCAATGTCTTCTCTTTTAATACCGGCCTGACTCATAAGCTCATTAAGAACATTCTGAGCAGCAAGGTCAGCATCAAACTCAGTTGCAAATAGAGCTTTTGCAACTATTTGGCCGTCTTTCAAAAGAACACCTTTTGTGTTCTGACTGCCACAATCGATTCCTGCGGTTATCATGTTTGTTTATTCCTCCCTATTTTGTTGCTGCGCCTTAGCCTGAAGAAAATAATCCAGACTAAGTAATATAAAAAATCACATACCCTTTATATGCAGCAAACTATGTGCCAACTCCGCGTTTTCGACAAATTTAAGCGAAGTTGCACAAAAAAGTCCAAGTTTTTTGTGCAACACATTTAAGCCCCGAATTTATCTGACACTAAAAAAGCAACCAGATTTCTAAGATTAAATCTGTTCCACAAAAAATACACAACTTTGACACATATTCTGTATTATTTGTGTCATTTATCTGTTCCAAATTTGTGTCACGCTACAAAATACCGTACAAAACTTCGCTGGGAAAAGGGCGAAAGCATTTGCCTTCGCCCTTTTAATTTGTGTGCGAACCGCTTACTTGTTGACAACAGTGTCCATATACTCAGCGATGGCAACCTTAATCTCGTCGGGAGACTTATAGCGGCCGTCGATACCGTCAACGTCAAGATACAAGGAGGGAATTCCATACTTGTTCTGGATCATGTCGGTAACCATCTTTGCAGATGCCCAAGTGTGCTTGCAGCCGATGTGGCCAACGAACAGGGATACGTCGGGCTCGTACTCTTCGAAGATCTTGTCTACGAGGTATACGAAGTTCTCGGACGGTCCTGCAGCGCCGTGGATCATCGGGTTGTTCTGCATTTTCTTTGCCATAACGGTGAAGCAGTGGTGACGGTCGTCAAGATCCTGATACTGATCGCCGTGCTGGAAGCCGAAAGCGTCCATAACAGCAACAGTGTCATACTCTTTTTCCAGCCAGTCCATAACGCCCGAAGAGGACCACAGCATGTTCTGGAGGAGTGCTGCACGGTGCTTTTCGCCGTTCGGGCAGGGGCCCATGCCCAGTTCAGACAGCATTTCGCCGGTCTGAAGCTCCATCTCAAGCAGTTCAGCCATTTCGGGGAAGCATGCCATTGCGTTGGAGGTTCCGTTGAGAACCAGCATACGTCCGGGCAGCGGGCAGGGCTTACGCTTACGCAGGTCTGCGCACTTGCCCTGAAGTTCATATGTTCTGTTGGAGTGACCCATAGCAACCTTCAGCTTATCCCAGTCAAGCTTTGTTCCGGTGAGCTCTTCCATGAAAGTTACGAACTTCTCGGTCTGCTGAACGAGATATTCGTGGCCGCGCTCGTCACGACGGAAGGGATAGTCGAAAGCGAAGGTGGGAACCTTCATCAGACGCTCCATGTTGGGGTAAACAACACGGGAGCTGTCGCAGGGAACGGCAGAATATACGAATGCGTCGGGGGTGGAGCCGTACTGATCCTCGAGGAGGGTTCCAAGGTAGGTTTTGCAGAGACCGCAGGTGGTCTGGGGAACGTATCTCTCTGCGGAGTCGATGAACTTACCTGTGAGAACGGGGTTCGGGGAAAGACGGATAGGAATTGTGTCAAGATATACGGGGATGCAGTCAAAAGCAACAATGATGTCTACGGGAACAGGGCCGCCGAAGAACACGAGCTTCTTGCCTGACTTCTGTGCGTCACGATAGTTGTGCCACATAACAGACTGGATTTCGAGAGTCCAAAGAAGGTCAGGGTTTCTTTCCTTCATACGCTCAATCTGTCCTTCGACCTTCTGACAGCAGAAGTCAAAAACGGACAGCTCACCAGCCATTACGGCATCTTCTAATCTGGTATCCTTTGCCATTTTATATGTCCTCCTTCTTAATTATTTCTCAATCATCTCTATGAAAGCTTCTGCGCGGATCGCGAGCTGGCCCGCATTTGCGAGATGCTCTTCGCGCTCAACGATAAGCATCGGAACACCGATCGCCTTAAGGTCGGGCTCAAGGAAGAGGCTCTCGCCGCCCCAGCATTCGCAGTACTGCATTTTTTCATACAGTACTCCGTCAACGTTGTATTCTTTGCAGGTATCAACGATGTACTTCTGCAGCTTAACACGGTTGTCCAGCATACGGGGGCAGACGATACGATCGAGATAGTACTCAGCGATGGATGCGAGGACATCGCCCTTGACTTCCAGGTCATAGTTGAAGGGTCTGCTGCCGTAGCAGAGAGCGTCATTAACAAATAGTCCGCCCTTGTCTTCGATAACCTTCAGGTATCCGGGGTTATCAAGAGCAGAACCAATGATCATGAGACGTGCGCGGGAATCGGTAATGGGTGCACGATTTCCAGCGTCTGCAAGGAATTCCTTAAGCATTTCTGCGTACTCCTCGATGGGATAATCGCAGTAGCCCATGGTGATGTTCAGGCAGTCTTCACCGTTGATAACGGGATTTTCTGCTTTGCGCAGTTCATAAACCTGGCGAATCAGGCCACGAACTTCGTTGTACTTAGCGATGGAAGCCTTTAGCTTGTCATCAGTAAGCTTGTTGCCGGTGAACTCTTCAAGACCCTTGATCATGTCGTCGAGCTCAGCCAGGTAGTAATCGCGCTCCAGCTCACCCTTATACATACGGGGTGCGCCTACTTCTCTGAAGTACTTGCTCTTAGTCTGATCCTGATATTCTGCATTGTCATATGCACGTGCTGACATCATGCAGCCATCGGAAGTGATAAGACCATCCAGCTCATAGGTGCCGTTCATCCAATATTCCAGCATGCCTCTGGCATAGCTGCAGCTGAATGTGGACATCCATGTGTCTGCATTGGGGCTTTCGACACAGCCGGTTGCGCGAAGGCGAACAGGCATAATGTCTAATGCGTGCAGGATTTCCACAGGAACGTGGCAGCAAATCACGCCGATTGCTTTCTTTCCCTGTGCTCTCCAGGCCTTAACAGGCTCCTGGTTAATGCCTGCTTCGAATAGTTTCTGGTAACTCATGAGTCTCCTCCTTTTATATTCTTGGGGCATAACTTCAAACTTGCAGCAGCCTCACCCGAAAAAGACGGCAGCGGCAAGTTAGAATATAAGTTAAAACTTTGCATAAATGCGAAAAAATTGCCGGCGAACTAATATGTACTCAGGTTAACTTTTGTCCACGGCAAATGCAAAGTCAAAAATAAGGCATTTTCAGCAATGAAAAAAATTATCCACGCTAAACGCCACAAATACATTCTACAGCCCAAAAGTGTGAATGTCAATTAACGAATAATTTTTTCACAATGTCACGGATTTCGTCAATATTTGTTGTGCAAAGCGCAAAAAACAACTGCTGCTTTTGTACTAAAACGGGCTGATATTTGTGCTAAAACCCTCTATTTTGAATGATATTTGAATGATTATAAGCTTATAATTCCTATTGGGGCGAGGGTAAAACTCCCGCCCCAATAGTTGATTTTTTCGCTAGATCTTCACGACAGTTTCCAGGTATTCCTTTATCTGGTCAAAGACCTCATCTCCGGACTTATAGCGGTTGTCTATGCAGTCTACGTCGATGTTAAGAGTGGGAATGCCCCAGTTACTATAGATGAACTCAGAGAGAATTTTGGTGGATGCCCATGTGTGCTTGCAGCCGACGTGGCCAAGGAACACAGACACATTGATGTTAAAGTTATCCATCAAATATCTGATCCTGTCCTGATAGTAATCAACCGGCCCTGCTGCTCCGTGGATCATGGGGAAGTTTTGCATCTTGTCCGCCATGATCCTTAAGCACGCTTCCTGATCATCCATGTGCTCATAGAAGTCGCCGTGATAGTGGCCCAGAACGTCCATAATTGCAATGGCTCCCAGCTCACGCTCCAAGCGTCCGTAAGTGCCGATGCTGGTCCACAGCATGTTCTGCAGGAAGAGCATGCGGTATTTCTCATCATCGCAAGCGCCCATTCCCAGCTCAACCATCATATTGCCGACTTCAAGTTCTTTTTCCAGAAATTCCGCCATCTTCGGGTCGCCGGACATTCCGCTCATGTTGCAGTTGGCAATAAGCAGCTGTCCGGGCAGCGGGCAGGGGGTCAGTTTTCGCAAATTGGCAAGCTCAACCAACAGGGAGTTTGTGCGGTTGGAAACAGCCATAACTTCCTTGCACTTCTCCCAGTCAAACTTTTGCCCTGTAAGCTCTTCCATGAACGCGATAAATTCCTTGACCTGCTTTACCAAATACATCTTGCCGCGCTCGTCACGACGGAAGGGCGTATCAATGGTGAACGTGGGCTTGTTGAGGATTTTCTCCATGTTGGGATATGCGATACGGGAGGAGTCGCAGGGAAGGGTTGAATATACAAATGCGTCCGGCTCAACACCGTATTCGCCCGCGAGAAGAACACCCAGCTCAATTTTGTCAAGCGAGCACATACTCTGGTTTGTAACCCGCTCGCAAAGATCTATGTACTTAGCGGAAATTGCCGAGTTCGGAGCAATTGTAAGGGGCAGCTGGTCCAGATAATAGGGCTGGCAGTCAAAGGCATAAATAATGTCTGTAGGTACGGGGCCGCCAAAGAAAACCACCTTCTTGCCTGCTGCCTGGGCATCACGGATCTGGCACCACTGCGCAACCTGAATATCATAGGTCCACAGCACATCGGGATTCCTGTCTGCAATGTGGGCGTGCTTTGACTCGATTAAAGAGCAAATATACTCCATCGTTGACATTTTGCCGGTTAAGACATTTTCGGTATTATCTACACGTGCCATGATTAGCCCTCCTTCTCTATCATTTCAACGAATGCTTCTACGCGGATCTCAAGCTGACCTGCGTTGGCGAGCTTTTGCTCACGCTCAACGTTAAGAAGCGGGATTCCGGCGTCCTTAAGCTCCTGCTCAAGGAACACGTTCTCACCGCCCCAGCACTCGCAGTTCTGCATCTTGGCGTAGACGACCCCATCTACACTGTATTCTTTTGCTGTATTTAATATGTATTCATGTAATGCATCGCGGTTGTCGATCATACGCGGGCATACTATGCGCTCCAGATAGTAGTCGGCTATGCTGCGCAGTGGATCTGCCTTATTAAGATCAACCTTATCACCGAACATCATGCCTCCAAGACAGATAGTGTCGGCAACAACGAGACCGCCCTTGCCCTCAATGATTTTGATGTACTCCGGATTGTCAAGTGCAGAGCCGATAAACAGAAGTCTCGCTCTGTAATTCTCCGGCTTAACCTTGTTTCCTGCGTCTGCCAGAAAAGCCTTGAGAAGCTCGATATACTCCTCAATAGGCATGTTGGTAGACGACAGATGCAGCGCCAGCATCTCTTCACCGGTGAGTACCGGAGGATTTTGCTTTTGAAGAGCTTCAACCTGACGCAGAAGCCCGCGGGCTTCGTTGTAGATTTCTATTGATGCGGCAAGCTTTTCCGGAGTAATCTGGTTGCCGGACAGCTCTTCAACCTTGGCGATCAAATCCTCAAGCTCTTCAAAGTAAAACTGCTTGGTGGTGTCGGAAACCTTGCGCGGCGCGCCGATTTCGTAGACCATCTGCTTCTTGCCTTCTTTTTCGCAGATGTATTTCCAGTTGTCGTAAATACGAACGGAGAGCATACAGCCGTCCGTTGCCACCACACCGTCGAGTTCGTACACTCCATCGATAAGATACTGTAAAATCGATTTTGCAAAACTGCATCCGAAGCTGGACATCCAAGACTCAGCTTCACTGTGATCCTCACATCCGGTAGCGCGTAACCTGACCGGGAGAACGTCTGCTGCATGGAAAATTTCCATGGGAACGTGACCGCAAACAACACCGACAGCCTTCTTTCCGGAAGCCCGCCACTCCTTTATGGAGCCTGCAGTGATGCTAGCGTCAAATAACTTGCCGTAATCCATATCTCTCCTCCTTATTTCGTAAAACACTAACGGGAACTTGCCCATACTAATGTCTTATTCCCACTTTACCGCCCCCTTTCCTTAAAAGCAAGGAAATTGTACACATTGTACAATCTTTGTTAAACATACTATAAAAACTATGTTATAAATCCATATAAAATTTGTTATATAAATAACATCTCTTTATATAGCATGAAGTGAACGGGACGAATCATTTAGTTCGTCCCGTTCACTTTATTATTGTGCCGGACTATCCCCGCACAACTGTATCAAAGTATTCTGCTATTTGTGCTTTTACGTCGTAGGCTGATTTGTACCGGGCATCCACGCAGTCAAAGTCCAAAAACAGCGTCGGTATTCCAAACTTCCCTTGAACGGAGTCTGTAACCATCTTCAGTGCTGCCCATGTGTGTTTGCAGTTTATATGCCCAAGGAAAATTGAAACATCCGGCTGCAGAAGCCTAAATGCCTCCTCAGTCTTTTTCAACAGATGCATAGCCGAGCCTGTGCTGCCATGGATAACGGGATTGTTCTGCATTTTTCTTCCCATAGTTCTGAAGCAGGCCGCCCTATCGTCCAAATTCTCGTAGTAAATATCCGCCCAGAAAGCAAAGGCATCCATAACGGCAACCGCTCCGTACTTTTCTTCCATCCAGTCCATAACCCCGGCATTGCTTCCAATCATGTTCTGAAACAGGGCCACCCTGTGTTTCTCCGGTTGGCACACTCCCTCCCCCAGAGATACCAACATCTGCCCCATCTCCACAACACCTTGGTACAAGCTGCCAAGCGCCCGGGTGTGCGCGACAGAACCCGTAGCACCCTCCAACGCAAGCAAATTTCCGGGCAGGGGACAAGGCTTTATTCTGCGAAGCTCCGACATCTTGCTTCTCAGCTCGAGATTTCGGTTGGCAGTTTCCATATGCAGCTTGAGCAAGTCCCAGTCCAAGGTTTTGCCTGTATGCTCCTGCATGAATTCTACAAAAGACTCAATTTGTCCTCCCAAATACTGTGCGCCGCGGATATCCAAACGCAAAGGTGCGTCAAAGCTGAATACAGGCACGTCAACAATTCGTCCCAGTGAGGGATACGCCATTCTTGATGAGTCGCAGGACACTCCGCTGTGGACATAAACGTCCGGCTTTACCCCATACACTCCCAACATCCAAGCGCCAATCTCTGTTTTACACAAGCTGCAAACAGGTGAACCAACATATTTTTCAGCGGCGTCAATATACTTTGCGGCAACTTCGGGGCTTGTGGACAAACGATAGGCCACCGCGTCAAGGTTGAGACCCACGCAGTCGAAAGCAGCTATAAGCTCACTGGGGATATTGCCATTGTAGAACACCAGCTTCTTCCCATTCTTTTTGGCATCCCGAACGCTGTCCCAGAGAATTTTTTGAATACCCAGCGACCAGGACATCCCCTGATTCCGGCTCTCTTTTTCAATATCGGAATCTATGTTGGCGCAGATGAAATCCACAAGGGACATTTCCCCTTTTATGACCATCTGTTCAATTGTTTTAATATCAGACATATACGTTTATTTCCAATCAGCAATATAAGCGGGATCTGCAAGCGGACGGCAAATGGCAATTGCTTCGATTTTGCCCAGATTAAGGCTATGAGAGACCTGCTCCTCGGTGCGGTAGCCCCCAACGCTGATAACCGCGCAGGAAACTGCCTGCGCCACCTTGAGAGCGCCCTGAGTGAAGTTGCCCTCAAGCCCCTCGGGAGCTTTTTGCATGGGCCTAGACTCCTTTGTCAATGCAAGGCCGGAGGAAACTTCGATTGCATCCACTCCACGGCGGTCAAGTTCTTTGCAAACCCAGATGCATTCCTCTCCCTGCAGTCCCTCTTCTCCGATGAGATCATCAAAATTGATCTTCACCAGCACGGGATAATCCGGTCCGACAGCTAGGCGCACACTGTCATAGGCCTCCAGAACAGCACGGGCACGGTTTTCGATTGCCCCGCCGTATTCATCCCTGCGTTTATTATAGTAAGGACTCAAAAACTGGCTCAGCAGATATGCGTGGGCACAGTGCAGCTCAACAGCGTCCGCTCCCGCTTCTTTGCAGGCGGCGGCAGCCGTTCCGAAGTCTTTGACTACCCGGGCAATCTGATCTTTGGTCATCTCTTTGGCTTCAAAACCCATCATGGATGTAATGTCGGATGGCGCCCATGGGTTCTCGCCCTCCTCAAAAACCATGGAGTTTGCTCCGCAGTGGCTTATTTGCGCAATGAGCTTGCCTCCGTTTTCGTGGGTAGCGTCACAAATTTCTTTAAAGCTGTCATGAAACCCGTCAATATAGGTTTTAACCATCATGTCGGCAGCGCAGGAATTTGTCCCCACACCCATCATGCCCGTGATTATCGCAGCTACATTGTTCTTTGCAAGCTCTGCGCACACCTGCTTTTCGTAGGGTAAAAAGCACCCGTTTGCACCGTCTTTATCCGTAAGAGCCGCGCCTCTGAGAATTCGGTTTTTTAGCTCAAGTTTACCAAGTTTTACCGGTTCAAAGATCTTTTTCATTTTTTGTTCACTTTCCTTTGTAATTAAGTTATAATAAATTTTATGTTGTCGAATTGTGCCCCATAGGCAACACTATTTAATATATAGCAAATATACCCTGTTTAAAGGCAATAGTCAATTACATCGGTGGAGGTTAACCAAACAATGAGTACAAATAGAATCCTTTATCCCGCATTTGAAAAACTTGTCATGACCGCAGAAAAAGCGGCAGCTTTCATAAAATCCGATATGGTGCTTTGCACCTCCGGCTTCGGAACAGGCTACCCCAAAGCAATACCCACTGCTCTTTCCCAATCAAAACACGCAAAAAACCTAACTCTCATTAACGGCGCGGCGCGCGGCGAGATGCACATTGGGGCAATGGCTCGGGCGGGAATTCTGGGTCGTGTCTACGGCTGGCAAATTAATGAGGCTATGCGTGACGCAATCAATGCCGGTGAATTTGCGTTTTCCGATATGCACTTGGGACAGTTGGAGGACAAGCTGCATAAGGGATATTGCGGCCACATTGACACAGTAATCATCGAATGCTGCAAAATCTGCGAGGACGGGTCGATTATCCCCACTCTCTCTGCCGGTATTATCGAAACCGCGGCGCAGATGGCCGATTTTATTCTGCTTGAAATAAACGAGTATATCTCTGTTGAAATAGAGGGCTTACACGATTTTGGCGCACCTTACGGAGCAATTCCTGCCTCTCCCTGCCACAGAATGGGCACGCCTTCCATGAAAATCGACACTTCCAAGGTCAAAGGTATTGTATATACAAATTATCCCGATACAGACCTGTCATATCCTGACGCTACGGAGCTATACGATAAATTGGCGGAAAATGTTATGGCGGTTCTTCGCAAGGAGATAGCCAGCGGCGCCATCCCCGAAAATTTCACTTTCCAGTCCGGAACAGGTGTTGTTGCAAACCTTGTTCTGGTAGGGCTCATCAGTCAGGGATTTGAAAACTTAAAAATGTACACAGAGGTCATGTCCGATCAGGCAATTTTCGCCATCCGCGAAGGTATAATTTCCGAAGCAACCAGCACCACCCTGGATATCACGCCTATTGCTTATGAGGATTTGTTCCGGAACATAGACTTTTTCAAAGAACACATTGTTCTGCGTCCTCTACATTTAACCAACGGTGTCCCCCAGATAATTGCTCAGGATTTGGTATCAATTAATACCGCCTGGGAAGCTGACATATACGGCAATATTAACTCCTCTCACGCAATAGGTACTCAGATGATCAACGGTCTTGGGGGCTCAAACGACTTTGCCCGAAGCTCTAAGCTGTCAATCTTCACAACCCCCTCAATTGCCAAAGGAAATACAATTTCCCGTATCGTACCCATGGTGCCTCATGTTGACAGCACTGAACACGACACTGACATTATTGTTACCGAGTGCGGCTATGCCGATCTTCGCGGTCTCTCCCCAAAGGAACGTGCCCAGGTCATTATCGACAACTGTGCCCATCCGGACTACAGACCGCAGCTGCATAAGTATTTTAATGACGCTGTGGCTATGTGTGGCCCGTGCCAAACCCCCCACGATTTTTCTCAAAGCTTGAGTTGGTATGATAGATTTCTGGCGACCGGAACCATGCTTGAAGAATAAACGCTCAGCACAACAAACAAAGTGGGCAGTCATAGACTGCCCACTTTGTTCGTTGTGCTGTCACCGGCTAAGGTTCACAAATTGTTTTACTGCAGGATTACCGTTGTCACTGCGGGAGAACATCACCACATCAAAGGCACACTCCTCCTCAATTTGCACAAAACAACACCCCTGACAAAACTCCTGCGCCAAGGGTTCCGGCACAAGGGAAACTCCTTTGCCGCTGCGAAGCTGCATAAAGAGAGATTCCAAAGTCGGAACATAGAGTATTTCGGATGGACTTCTGTCTCGCAGCACTCTGTCTTCAAGCTGCTTGGTAAACTCGCTGCGGGCTTCGCCAACCGTTATGTAGCAGTAGTTGCGAAGCTGATGCAAAAAAACACTTTTCCCTTCTGCCAAGGGGTGGTCCTGCGAAACTACGGCACAGAATTTTGCCCGCTCCAGCACTTGCATATCAAGCTCGGCGGTGTTACCCAAAGCATAAGAGAAGCTCACGCCAATGTCTGCGCTGCCTTTTCTGACAAGTCCGGCAATGTCCGACAAGCCCCGCCGGTATACGACCGGGATCACCGCGGGATTTAACCGGCAAAACTCCCGATATATTCTGTCAAAACTTGCCGAGCGCATAGGGGCACAGGCAACGGCCAGCTTGCCTTGAGCCGTCTCTCCGGTTTTAATCACGGCTTGTTCCAGCTCATCCGTTTGCTTGAGCAGGGCTTTGCCATTGTTATAGAGCAGCTCGCCCGCACTTGTCAATTTTGCGCTGCGGCTATTGCGCTCTAACAGGCAAACACCCAAAGCTTCTTCCAAAGCTGCCACCTGACGGCTGGTCTTGGAGTGACTTGTGCCGAGAACCAGAGCGGCCTTTGTAAAGCCGCCATTATCCACCACGCTGATGAATATTCTCAGCTGTTCATAGTTCATCTTTATCCCTCAACACAAAGGCGTGAGGCAAGAGCTCTTTAAGTCTATAGCTGACATATCCTCCCGTAGCCCTGGCGCAGAGCACCTCCATGTCTTTTGCAAACTCCGCCAGCACCTGACGGCAAGTTCCGCAAGGCATGCAGTATTCCTTGCCCTCGCCATATATGGCGATTCGAACAAAGTTCCGCTCACCCTCGCTAACCGCCTTGCCGATTGCAACACGTTCTGCGCAAATGGTGCTGCCCAGTGCAGCATTTTCAATGTTGCAGCCGGTAAAAACTTTACCGTTAGCGCACTCCAGCGCAGCACCCACAGCGAAACGAGAATAAGGTGCATACGCTTTTTCGGAAGCCTCTTTTGCCATATTCAGAATTTCTCTGTCTGTCACAAACATACCTCCCTACGCAAAAGGTTTCTTGGTGTTATGCCGGATTCATACCAATTTATTCCGAGTCAATATTCCACTCTTCCAGACTGTTGAAAACATTGTACTGTGTCGGTCTCATTCCGGAAATGACGCCCCTATGGGTTATCACCTGGTGCTTTTCAAAGCAAATTGTAACAATAGGCGACATGTCCGAAAGGTATTTGTACATTAAATCAGCCGCCTTTTTTCGATCAGCGTCGTTTGCGGACATGTATGCAGCGATATGCTCCGCTAAACCGGAGTCGTTAAACTTGCCAAAGTTCAAGGCCTGATTTTGTAGCACCAGAGAGCTGGGGTCAAAGTCAGCCTTTAGTTTTGTTTCCGCATAATACATATCGAACGCTCCGGCCTTCAGCGCAGCATTATAGTCGTCCCAAGAAAGCTCATTTAGCGTAACCTGAATACCCAAACCCATCATGTTATCTGCAATCGACTTTGCCGCCTGAACTTTTTGCGGGCTGTCACTGCAGACAATAAAATTGATGTTCATCTCAATCTGTATGCCGGTTACCATTATTTCTCTGACGCCATCATCGTCAAAATCGGACACCTGAGCCTGCTCAAGCGCAGCTTCGCTTTTTTTCACGGAGTACGAAATCAAGTCGGAGTAACCGCTGTTATACAGTGCGCTGGAAGGATTCATAGGCAGCGCTGCTTCAATGGCGTTACCGCTCATAATGTCATTGCTAATGTGCTCCCGGTTAATAATATAGGTCATTGCCTGACGAAAGGGTATGCTTGAAAAGAACATACTGCTGCTGTTAAACCCGATGTAATGCATGTTTGTTGTTGCATATGTGCGGATCTCATTAGCAGAGCTATAGCCTAAGTTTGAAAGAGCTGTGGGATCGTTGAGCACCAGATCTATTTCAGAGTTTTCAAATGCCATAATTGCGTTTTCTATTTCGGGCACTTCTTTGAGGTATACCTCATCAAAGGGCATGTCAGCAGCTGTCGGGTAGTCTGCATTGGGGATAAGCTTGGACAAATCGTCCTGTAAAATGTAGGGTCCTGTTCCCATGGGGATAGGATCGTCAATGCTGCCGTATTTAATTATGGGTATCGTTAAAAGAGACGGAAACTGCATGTTTGGAACTGCTATGGTTATTGCCGCATAGGTTTCGTCCATAGCGGTCGTTCCCACAACTGTGCTCAGTCTGCTCTTATAAACGCTGCTGCGCTGAGCTCTCTGGATGGAATAGACCACATCCGCAGCGGTCAAACTGCTTCCGTCCCAGAACTTGACGTCGGGATCAACATCCAGCCTCCAGTGCATACCGTCTTCGCTGGACCAGCTGGCAATCGCTTTTGAGCTGACCGCAAAGGACGCGTCCACGTCAAAAACCATGTCGTACATCAACTGAGTTACCAGCAGATTATTGGCGTTAGCAGTTGCATACGGGTTGAAGCCGTTTTCTTTGCTGCAGTTTAGGGAAAACACCTCATCTGCAGCAGTGTAAGTACTTGTGTCGTTATTGTCTGTCACATCAGGCAGAAGCTCATCGTCATCATCGCCGCCTCCGGTGCAACCTGCAAAAACCCCTGCAAACATAATCAAGGCAAGAACTAGAGTTATCCACTTTTTGCTTTGCTTTATCATAAGTGAAAGGTCCTTTCAGTCTACATTTCTCTCTTTGGTTGGCATCATAACACTATGAGCGCCGCCTGAGAACCGCGCTCTCCCTTTGTGGCCCTGTGTGACCAATATCTATCGCTGTTGCAGCAGGTGCACTCGTCACTGATGCTGATATTTTCGGGCTTCACACCCAGCTGCATGAGTCTTCTGCGGTTGACTTCCTTCAAATCGACCATAAACTTCCCGGAATCGCCCACGGAGAAAAATGTGCCCTCGGCATCTTTTCCAAGAAAGCTCTCAATGGCCGCGGGGACATCGCCGTCCGTTTCAAAGCAGCACATTTCAATTGCCGGACCGATCGCAGCGGTAATTGCAGAGGGAATTGCACCCAATTGAATCATCTTGGCTATTGCCACGCCCAAAATATCGGCAACCGTGCTGCGCCATCCGCAGTGGATCGCGCCGATAATTTCGGACTGGGCGTCACACAGAAGCACAGGAACGCAGTCTGCCGTATAACAAATCAAAGGCAAGCCCTTAACATCTGTTACTATGCCGTCTGCCTCGTATAGGAATGGAGTAAACAGCTCACGCCGGTCCGCCTCGGTTACAATGCGCACCTCGTTGCCATGCACTTGCCTTGTAAAGCAAAGGTTCTGCCACGGCAGACCCATAGCTTCAAGCAGGCGGCTATAGTTTTCGCGAACATTTGCCTCATCGTCTCCACGGTTTTCACCCAGATTGAGACTGTCCAGCGCGCCTGTGCTCACACCGCCCTTGCGAGTTGTGAAGCAGTGTGTATATGGGATATTGGGAGCTTGCATGAACATCAGGTCCTTAAAGCTGAGCTCCGCAAAGGGTTTAGAAATTTCCACTTCGTTCTCCTTGGCAATCTATCGTTAGTATTCTTGTTTTAAGCGTCTCTGCCGCAGCAGTCCTTGTACTTCATGGGCAGACCGTTTGGACGCAGCTTTCCGCAGGGACAGGGCTCGTTTCTGCCCGGGGTCTTTACGACCTTTGCCGGCTGCTTCTTAAGGGTAGTATCCCCGCCAACGGCATTTAATGAGCCCTTGGCAACGCTTTTGCGCTCAATGGGCTGCTCTTTCTTCACCTGAACTGTAAACAGGCGGCGAACAACCTCGCTGCGGATTCCGGCAATCATCTCTTCGAACATGTCAAAGCCCAGACGCTTGTAGGAATCGATGGGATTTGTATTGCTATATGCCTGAAGGCCGATTCCACGGCGCAGCTCGTGCATAGCATCGATGTGCTCCATCCAGTACTCGTCAACCACGCGCAGCATAATAACCCGCTCCAGCTCACGAATGAGAGGTTTGCCGTCCGGCGTTTCACCAAACGCTTTTTCACGCTGCTCATAAAAAGTCATTGCCTTTTCCATGACCAGCTCTGTCATCTCAGATGATGAAATGTGC
>CAZHCB010000030.1:14654-15880 GCA_964530935.1 uncultured Oscillospiraceae bacterium | reverse complement strand
AACCCCCGCAATACTGAGTATTGCGGGGGTTATGTTGCCCAGGAGCAATCGTGCGAAATATAATTTGTTTATCTGTCAACCAGGGGAATATATTCACGCATGGGAGAGACGCTCTTGTATGCCGGACGTATTATTTTGCTGCTCACAACCAGCTCTTCAATGCGGTGAGCACTCCAACCGGCAATGCGGCTGATGGCAAAAATCGGAGTGTAAAGCTCTGTCGGCAGATTCAGCATGTCATAAACAAAGCCACTGTAGAAGTCAATATTGGCGGAAACGCCCTTATACATCTTCCGCTCTTCAGCAATCAGCTCAGGAGCGATGCGCGCCACATTGGCGTACAGGGCATACTCATCCTCCCTGCCCTTTTCCTTTGAGAGTTTCTGAACGAAGCTCTCAAAAATCGTGGCACGGGGGTCACTCAGAGAGTACACGGCGTGGCCGATACCATAGATGAGTCCGCTCTTGTCGAAGGCCTGCTTATGCAGCAGCTTTTTCAGATACTCCGCAAGCTGCTCGTCGTCGTTCCAGTCGCTGACGTTTTGCTTGAGGTCCTCCATCATCTGGCATACGCGGATGTTTGCACCGCCGTGCTTGGGTCCCTTAAGGCTGCCCAAAGCGGCCGCAATTGCGCTGTAAGTGTCGGTACCGGACGAGGATACCACGTGTACCGTAAAGGACGAGTTGTTACCGCCGCCGTGTTCAGCGTGGAGAACCAACGCCAAGTCAAGGATTTTTGCTTCAAGCTCTGTGTACTTCTGGTCGGGTCTTAATAGGTGCAGGATATTTTCCGCAATGGAAAGATGCCTGTCCGGTTGGTGGATGATCAGGCTCATGTCCTTCTCATAGTGGTTATATGCGTGATAACCGTAAACAGCCAGCAGGGGAAATTGTGCAATCAGCTGCAGGCACTGCCTGAGCACATTGGGGATTCTGATATCATCCGGATTGTCATCATAGTAGTACAACATGAGCACGCTGCGGCTCAGTGTGTTCATCATGTCGCGGCTGGGAGCTTTCATAATGATGTCTCTGTTGAACTTTGGAGGCAGAGAACAGCATTTTCCCAGCAGTGATTGGAATTCGAGCAGCTGATCATGGTTCGGCAGTTCTCCGAACAACAGCAAATAGATTGTCTCTTCAAAACCAAAACGGTCTTCCTTCAAAAATCCGGCTACTATGCTCTCTATGTCGATACCCTGATAGTACAGCTTGCCGTCCATTGG
>CAZHCB010000030.1:0-14554 GCA_964530935.1 uncultured Oscillospiraceae bacterium | reverse complement strand
TTCAAAAACTTATTGCAGATTTCCGAAATATGGACCAAACCGTCCTGATGCACACCGACATCAACGAATATGCCGAAGTCTATCACGTTGCGTACCGTTCCCGTGAGCACCATACCCGCTTTTAAATCCTTCATATCCATTACGTCCGTGCGCAGCACCGGCGGAGGCAGCTCATCCCGGGGGTCACGACCGGGCTTGAGCAGGTCGCCGACAATGTCACGCAGGGTGGGAACGCCGATTCCGCATAGCTCGGCCGCTTTTGCCTCTCCCAGCTCTTCGAGCTTCTTTGGAAGCTCAGCTGCCGCTCCGCCTTTTATGTCAGACGGTTTATATCCGCACAGCTCAAGGAGCTTTTCTGCCGCAGGATAGCTCTCGGGATGCACCCCTGTGTTGTCCAGCAGGTTTTTGCTCTCCGGCACACGGAGGAAGCCGGCGCACTGCTCATACGCCTTGGGACCGAGCTTTGGAACTTTAATAAGCTGTCTGCGCGCGCCAAAAGCTCCGTTGGCCTCCCGATAGGCAACTATATTTTTTGCAGTGGTGGCGTTTAGTCCCGAAACACGCTGAAGCAGAGACATGGATGCCAAATTCAAATCGACGCCAACGGCGTTGACGCAGTCTTCAACAACCCCCGAAAGACTTTCATCCAGACGCTTTTGAGGCATATCGTGCTGGTACTGTCCAACGCCGATAGCCTTGGGGTCTATCTTAACAAGCTCCGCCAGCGGGTCCTGCATTCTTCTGGCAATTGACACCGCCGAGCGAAGGTTAACGTCAAACTGGGGAAACTCTTCCGAAGCAAGCTTTGAAGCGGAATATACGGAAGCGCCTGCCTCGTTTACTATCATGTAGCTGACGCCGGGGGTTTTTGAAATGAGCTTAACCGTCATCTGCTCGGTCTCTCTGGACGCTGTGCCGTTGCCGATGGCAATGTGCTCAACGCCATGCTTTTTAATGAGCCTGTCAAGAGTTGCAATACACTCCTGCTCTTGGCGCTCACCATGGGTGGGGTAAACAACGGTTGTATCCAGCACCTTGCCGGTTTCGTCAATAACCGCGACCTTGCAGCCCATGCGGTATCCCGGGTCCAGACCCATGGTAACGTGTCCCTTAACAGGCGGCTGCATAAGCAGGGGCTTCAAGTTCAGGGCAAAGTTGTGGATAGCCCCCTCCGACGCCGTGTCCGTAAGCGCGCTTCGAATCTCCCGCTCCATGGATGGAAACAGCAGTCTGTCATAGCCGTCTTCCATTGCGGCGCGGACAAAGCCCTCCGCGGTGGAACCGGGCTTAATTATCATCTGCTCTATTACAGACAGGCACTGGTTCCTGTCCATATCTACAAACGCCTTGAGAAAACCCTCTTTCTCGCCTCTGTTAATGGCAAGTATCTGATGTCCCTGAAGGCGGTTGAGGCCTTGAGCAAAATCGTAATAAATGCGGTAGACCGAGTCCTCCTCTTTTGCGGCGGAGCTTACTAATCCGCCGTTTCGCATCATCAGCTCGTTCAGGCGTTTGCGAATTCCGGCATCGTCGGAAATCCTCTCGGCAATTATGTCAGAAGCGCCGGCAAGGGCTTCTTCCGCCGTGTTGACCTCCTTCTCGGGGTCAATATACTCCTTGGCGAGCTCCTGAATGTCCGGCAATTGCTTGCTCTGCTCAAACAGCTGCAGGGCAAGAGGCTCCAGCCCCTTTTCCTTGGCGATGGTTGCTCTTGTGCGGCGTTTGGGCTTGTAGGGACGGTAAATATCCTCAAGCTCGGCAAGTGTGGCTGCATTGTCAATTGCAGACACCAGTTCTTCGGTGAGCTTACTCTGTCCCTCAATAGAGCGTTTTACCTCTTCCCTGCGTTCCGCAAGATTTCGCAGATAGGTGAGCCTGTCGAATAAATTACGCAGGCTTGTGTCGTCCATTGAGCCGTGAAGCTCTTTTCTATATCGTGCGATGAAGGGGATGGTGTTCCCCTCGTCAATCAGCTTTACTACGTTTTCAATATGGGTCTGGTTTTTTCCCAGTTCCCTCGCGAGTATTTGAATGATGCTGTCCATAAACGTCTCCTCTGAAGTAAAATCACATATTATGCTATTGTACATTTTTTCCTCCTCCTTGTCTAGGTTTGGAATCTGTACTTTCTTTGTCGTAATGTGATACACTATGTTCATAGATAAAAAACGGAGGCAGCGAAAATGTTTGAGGGCTTTACAGACCGCACCATCGATTTTATGTGGAATATCCGCTTCAACAATGAGAAAACTTGGTTTGAGGCGCACAAGAACGAGTATTTGGATGATTTTCTCCGTCCGATGAAAGAGCTGGGGAAAACCGTCTTTGATGATGTAACGGAAAAATATGGTGACCGAGGTCTTATCTTGAAGGTCTCTCGAATATATCGTGACGCCCGCAGACTACGAGGCAGAGGGCCTTACAAGGACAACCTTTGGCTCTCTCTTGAAAAGCCAAGCGAAGCGTGGACCTGCAACCCGGTTTTCTGGTTTGAGCTGACTCCGGAAAAATGGTTTTACGGCATGGGTTATTACATGGCAAAGTCTGAAACCATGGCCAAGCTTCGGGCACGCATCGACCGCGACCCAAAAAGCTTTGAAAAGCTCATTGCCCCTCTCGCAAAGCAGGATGAATTTTATCTGGATGGTGACGACTACGCCCGGCGGAAAACCGCGCCCACCGAGAAAACGGATGTTTGGTATAATAAGAAGTCTTTTTCTATCATGCACGTTCAGCCCAACGGCGATGAGCTGATGTCGAAGGATTTTGCGACCCGTATTGCCGGCGGCTTTAAGTTCCTGATGCCCATTTACGACTACTTCATCTCCCTGGATTCCGATCCCAACCCCAAAGGAGAATAAGGCAAGCAACAAAAACGGACATATCGCGAAATGCGATATGTCCGTTTTTTGTTATGTTGAAATCAGTCAAACAAACTTGTCTGTGCCCTGTTCGGTTTCTCTTCAAACTCACTCAAATACTCAAATATCTTGTTATTGTCGTGTAAGATTCCGTTCTCCTTGCACGTTTGGTAAAATATCTTCATAAGTCTGTTGCTGTCCGGGCTGTTGATTACATATTGAGTGCCGTAGGTTTTCATATACTTCTCTTTCATGTTTGGAAATAACTCATCCAGCTGAGCATAGAAGTATTCTCTGTTTCCCTCCCGGAGTGTCATCCCCATTCCAAAGCAAAGAATGCCGTACACTTTTGCTTCTATACAATAATGTAAAATGCCCCTTAAGTTTTCTTCCGTGTCATTGATAAACGGAAGAATCGGACACAGCCACACAACCGTGGGTATGCCCGCATCCCGCAAGGTTTTTAGCGCTTCAAAGCGTTCCTTTGTGGTGCTGACGTTCGGCTCAAGCTTGCGGCACAAATCCTCGTCATAGGTAGTCAAGGTCATCTGCACCACGCATTTTGTTTTTTCGTTAATTGCTTTCAGAAGATCTATGTCTCTCAACACACGGGTTGATTTTGTAATCAGTGTAAAGCCAAAGCCGTATTTGTCTGCCAGCGATAACGCCTTTCTGACATTCCCGAGTTCAGACTCAAGCGGCATATAGGGGTCTGTCATGGAGCCTGTGCTTAACATACACTTTTTGCGTTTCCGCTTCAAAGCGTCTTCCAGCAATATAATAGCGTTTTCTTTGACCTCAATGTCTTCAAATTGGTGCTCCATTTGATAGCACTTGCTGCGTGAGTCGCAATAAATGCAGCCATGTGTGCAGCCCCGATATAAGTTCATTCCGTTTTTTGCCGAAAGAATCCCCTTTGCCTTAACATAGTGCATTTTTCCCTCCTATTTCAATGAAATTAGTTTCGCGTTAAATAAACCCTTGTCATCCACATAGAAGGTGTTAAAGGTTTCCTTATCCAGAGAAATAACTTCCCGCTCTATCCCCGCTTCACCCGAGATATCAAGGGTGTGGGTCTCCATCAGAATATACGCTGCATCCTTTAAAACCGTCAGGCTTTCCGGCACGTCTTCGGGAGCATATTCCTCACCGGACAGGGCTTTATTGCCGGAGTCCATCTGGTATAAAACCACCTTTGTCGGCTGGTTTTTTCCCTCGATATTGCACTTTACCGACACGCCGGTCTTTTTCGTTTCACCGTTTCTGGTCTCACTGTATTCCTCTGAAATACTCATGGACATGGTAGAACCCACTGACAGACAGTTCGTGCTCGTACCGGTTCCGGACATAAGATAAACACTGCCGTCCGCGCTCTGGTATACAGGATTCATGTAAAATACTACCCCGGGTTCGCTCTCGTACTCTCCGGCAGCCGCGAAGAGCGTGCCCACAATATCGATTCTGTCACCATAGCTGAAATTGGCGTTGAAAAGATCACTTTGGAGTGAAACATGTACAGCCTCCCGTTCACCCATCATGTTTGGAGCGTACAGAGCCATACCCTCAACATCCGGAAACAAATATTGCCGCACACCGTCAACCTCGGTTTGTGTTGCGTAAATCCGCCCTTGGTATTTGGTCATATCCCCGCTCACTTCGCCGGTGTCTGTAATGTCACCTATATTATCGCTGATATATGCCTCAAAATCCAAGAGGTCCAGATATTCCCGGGTGATAAACGCTCCAATCAGTCTGTCGCCCTCCCGCACCTGTGCCCCGTCTTCAAGAGCGAGCTGACACGAACACAGGCAGAGCATCAACGCAAGCACAGTTGCAAAAATTAAAATCTTATTCTTCATCCTCATCCTCCTCAAGAACACCGTCAAAGCGCAGAATATCTCCAATGTCGCAGCCCAGATAGTAGCAAATTTTGTTGACGGTACTAAACCGTATGCCCCTTGCCTTGCCGCTTCTTAAAATAGACAGATTGGCCTCGGTAATACCAACCATGGAGCAGAGCTCTTTTGACGTCGTCCCCCGAGCTCTCAACACCTCGTCCAAACAAACTCTAATAGCCATGATACACCGCCTAAATTATGCTGTCATTGTCGTCTTTTAGCTGCTTGCTGCGTTCAAAAAACTTCGCTAAAAGCATTGCTGTCAGCGCGAGAGCAACCGTTTGCAGAGGTATAATCGCTGTGTAGTTGCTGGAAAGAATGAGCCCGCCCATGAGCATTTGCAGGCAATTGATTCCGATTTGAACCGCTAAAACAACGATCACCGTTATCCGGCAGATCTTGCCCAGAGCCCTGGCGGAAACAATAACTGCCTCACTGTATGGGTTTTCCTCAAGCTTTGAAATAAGCTCGAGGGACGCAAATGCTATCAGCAGCTCCATAACATATGGCAGTATTGCGGCAAGCCCCTGAAGCAATATAAAGAAATGGCTGGCGGTAAATACGCGTTGTGGCTCTCCGAAGAAGTCGGTAGCGGTGTTTCCCTCATTAAAGCTTCGCAGCTTCTCAAGAACAGCGGTTAACCCCGATTCAAAAATGGAGTAAACCAGAATAACGCACAATGCAACAAGGATATACCGGAGGTATTTCAAATTTTTCCCTTCTTGGGAAAATCCCCGCAAAATCCGCAGCACAAGGTAAAATACAAGGATCAAATAAACCATTGCGCCCATGGTCAGCTTTACCATTCCCACATCAAATCCGCCGAAATGCTCAGCCATCTTCCCGGGATTTATCATGGTGTAAAGGCAAACAAACAAAAACACGCTCAGCAAAAGTAAAACCGATTCTGCCGCGCCCGGCTCTTTTCGGCGCACAAACCAGTACGCCAAGGGGCTAAGGCATATCACCGCATATATTATGATTGCGGCAATGTTTCCCACTGTTCCCAACAGGGATAGCGTCCGCAGGCTCTGCCCGATTTGTTCAAAGGGAAACGCCAGCACACCTGTGAATGCTATTGCGGAGGTAAACTGTAAAATGCTGACCAATATGCAAAGGGTCGCCTCAACGCCCAGAAAAACAAGGAGCTTCCTTTTCATAACAACTCTCTCCTCCAGCTCATCATAATTCGCCCTGTGGGCCGGATTTTTATGTCAGCCCAATTATTGTTTTCCGATAATTAAATGTTATCAATTAAATTATCGTTTGTCAATAATTATATTTTGTGATGTACTGCCTTGAACAATATTTTTTGGGGAATTTCCCCGCCGCGTATTGACAATATGAGCACATAATGGTATTCTGGCAATAACCTACCGATGAACTAGGAAAGGGGAATTGCCATGATTCACTACAGCACCCTGTCTCGTCATATGATGAATTGCCGCTGTTGCTGTTGCAGTCAGTTTTCAGCGAAGAACAATCATGCTCAATTCCGTGTTTAATTGCCCCTGATTAACAGTGCGGATGCGTGTGTGCATCCGCTTTTTCTTTTCCTCTTGTCATTTTCCTATCATTTTGGAGGATAGCTTCTGTGGACTGGAGTTTTATAGCTGATTCTGCGCCTTTATATGTTCACGCAGCAGGCTTAACAGTGCGAATTGCCCTTTTCGGCATACTGTTGTCCTGTTTAGTCGGCTTGCTTTGCGCAGTAATTCAATATTACCGCATCCCCGTTATTCGCAGGCTTGTATCTGTCTACATTGAGCTGAGCCGGAACACGCCTCTGCTGGTACAGCTGTTTTTCCTGTATTTCGGACTGCCGAAGCTCGGCATTGTTCTGGACGCGGAGACCTGCGCCGTTGTTGGGCTCACCTTCCTTGGCGGCAGCTACATGTCTGAGTCCTTCCGCAGCGGTCTGGAGTCGGTTGAAACGATCCAAACAGAGTCTGCCGCAAGTCTTGGAATGAGCAGACTGCAAACCATGGGGCACGTTGTTGTCCCTCAGGCGATGGCGGTCTCCGTGCCCGCTTTAATCGCAAACGTTATCTTTCTTATAAAAGAAACCTCCGTTGTCAGCGCGATCGCACTGGCAGACCTTATGTTCGTTGCAAAGGATCTCATCGGGCTCTACTACAAAACCGAGGAAGCGCTTCTCATGCTTGTTGCCGCTTATCTTGTGATTTTGCTGCCCATTTCCATCCTTGCTTCGATTCTGGAAAGGAGGCTGCGCTATGCAGGATTTGGCAATTAATATCCTCTTCAAGGGCAACAACTTTGTTCGCCTGCTGAGCGGTTTGTGGGTAACTGTCAGCTTAAGTCTTGTTTCCGTTTTACTCTCAATTTTTCTGGGTATTCTTTTCGGACTGCTTATGACGGTCAAAAACCCCGTAGTTAAAGTGATTTGTCGCATTTATCTGGACTTTGTGCGTATAATGCCTCAACTGGTTCTGCTCTTCCTCGTATACTTCGGCGCAACCAGAGTTCTGGGACTCAACCTCTCGGCAGAGCTGTCGGCAGTTATCGTGTTCACCCTGTGGGGCACGGCTGAGATGGGCGACCTTGTCCGCGGCGCGTTAATCAGCATTCCCCAGCATCAGTACGACAGTGCGTCTGCTCTGGGCATGGGCCCGATGCCGACTTATTACCACATAATTGTTCCTCAAACGCTGCGTCGGCTCTTACCTCTGGCAATCAACCTGACAACGAGAATGATTAAAACAACCAGCCTTGTAGTGCTTATAGGCATTGTTGAGGTACTCAAGGTAGGTCAGCAAATTATTGACGCCAACCGCTTTGATTACCCGACAGCGGCTCTGTGGGTTTACGGAATGGTGTTCATATTGTACTTCTTCGTCTGTTGGCCGATTTCACTGCTGGCAAAACGTCTTGAAAGGAAATGGGGGTGAAAACCATGGAAACGATGGAAACGAAAACACAGTTGACTGTTAATAACCTTGACAAAAGCTTCGGTAAAGAGGCTGTCTTAAAAAATATGAGCTTCTCCGTTGCAAAGGGCGAAGTGGTTGTCATCCTCGGTCCCTCCGGCTGTGGTAAAAGCACACTCCTGCGCTGTATTAACGGGCTTGAGCCAATTAATGGGGGTGAAATTATCCTCGATGGACGTTCAATCTGGCATCAGGGCAAAATTCAAGCCGACCATCGTGAGAAAATCGGAATGGTTTTTCAGAGCTATGACCTTTTCCCCCATAAAACTATTATCGAAAACGTCTGTCTTGCGCCTGTCGTGGTGCAAAAGCGCAATAAAAAAAGCGTTGCCGCAGAGGCAGAGGAGTTGCTAAAGCGTGTGGGGCTGTGGGAGAAGAAGGACGCCTACCCCCGCCAGCTCTCCGGCGGGCAGAAGCAGCGCGTGGCAATTGTGCGCGCTCTGTGTATGCATCCGGAAATAATGCTTTTTGACGAGGTTACCGCCGCTCTTGACCCAGAGATGGTCAGGGAGGTTCTGGACGTTATTCTGGAGCTGGCAAACCAGGGCATCACCATGATGATCGTTACCCATGAGATGCAGTTTGCCCGGGCGATCGCCGACCGCATATTATTCATTGACGAGGGTGTTATAATCGAAGACGATGCCCCCGAAAAGTTTTTTACCAACCCTGAATCCCAGCGCGCAAAGGATTTTCTGCACACCTTTGAATACTCAAAGCGAAAAGACACTGATGCGACAACATTAGAAAACAAAAAAGGAGAATGAAAATGAAAAACGTTAAAAAGTATCTTGCACTTACTCTGGCCGTTCTCATGCTGTTGGCTGTTTTTGCCGGCTGCGGTAATAAAGCAGGCGGCGATGAAACCGGCAGCGCCGGACGCACTCTCGACGAAATAAAGAATAGCGGAGAAATTATCATCGGTGTTTTCAGTGACAAAGCGCCCTTCGGTTATGTGGACGAAAACGGCGAGTATCAGGGCTATGACGTATACTTTGCCGAGCGTCTCGCTGAGGATCTTGGCGTAGACATCAAGTACATCTCTGTTGAGCCTGCCAGCCGTGTTGAGTATCTGAAAACCGGCAAGGTCGATATTATTTTGGCCAACTTCACCGTTACTGCGGAAAGAGCGGAACAGGTTGACTTTGCCCTGCCTTACATGAAGGTCGCTCTGGGCATCGTTTCCCCCGACAGCGCGCTTATTACCGATGTTTCCCAGCTTGACGGCAAAACCCTCATCGTCTGCAAGGGCACAACCGCCGAAACATATTTTGAGAAGAACCACCCCGAAGTTAACTTGCTTAAGTTTGACCAGTATGCCGACGCCTACAACGCGCTTATGGACAGTCGCGGCGACGCCCTGTCAACCGACAACACCGAGGTTCTGGCATGGGCGCTGTCTAACCCGGGCTTCACCTGCGGAGTTGATTCTCTTGGGGATCTTGACACCATCGCAGCTGCCGTGCAAAAGGGTAACACAAGCCTGCTTGACTGGATCAACGAAGAAATAAAGACTTTGGGGAAAGAGAACTTCTTCCACGCCGCATACGATGCAACTCTTGCTCCCGTTTACGGTGCTAATTCCGACCCCGACTCTCTTGTAGTTGAAGGCGGCGTTGTAAAATAAGGGAAACTTGATTTTTTGCACATAATATGCTAGAATGAATAAAGTAAATCTGTGCTGAGATTTGAGATGCACAGAAAGACCGCAAACGCGGTCTTTCTGTGCATCTTTTATTTTATAGGAAAAACAATTAGAAGGAGGAGCTGTCTGATAAAATAGAGCGTCAAGGGATTGCCCCGAAACATATTAGGTAATATAATTGAGAAAACTATGTATTCGAGGTAAGCTCATGAATAAATCCGAATTACTTGATATTCTGGCGGAGGAACCCGTTGTTGCCGCTGTAAAAGACGAAAACGGTCTCGAGTGTGCGCTCAAGAGCAGCTCCTCGGTTATTTTCCTGCTATACGGCGATGTTCTCACCATCGGTGACGTTTGCCGCCGGGTTTCTGATGCAGGAAAATACCCATTTGTACATCTGGATCTCATAGACGGTCTGGCGGCAAAGGAGGTAAGCGTTGATTACATAGCAAAGAACACCGTCGCAACGGGAATAATATCAACAAAACCCCAGTTGATCCGCAGGGCGCGTACCCTCAATCTTCTGGCGATACAGCGCTTTTTCCTGCTGGACTCGCTGGCGCTGAAAAACGTGGAAAAACATCTGCAAGAGGGCTTGTCGGACATTATCGAGGTTTTGCCCGGACTCATGCCCGATATTATCAGCCAGCTTTCTTTACACACGGAAACCAGCATAATCGCAGGCGGACTTATTGTTCACAAGCAGGAGGTCATATCGGCGCTGTCTGCCGGCGCGATTGCTGTTTCCTCCACCAACCCCAACGTTTGGTCAATGTAAATCTTGGGAGGTAATCTGGCCTCCCGTGGTGAAAACCTAGGAGGCATTACTTTGTATGATGTAATTATTATCGGCTGTGGCATCACCGGTGCCGCAATCGGGTACTCTCTATCAAAATTCAATCTGAAAATAGCAATTTTAGAGCGTGAAAACGACATTTCCTGCGGCACGACCAAGGCAAACAGCGCCATCCTCCACGCCGGATACGACCCCAAGCCCGGAACGCTTATGGCAAAGCTCAATGTTCGCGGCAGCTTACTGGCAAAAGATATCTGCCGGAATCTGGACGTCCCTTACGGCGCTTGCGGCTCTATGGTTCTGGGTTTTGACGAGACAGACCTTGCCACTGTCCGGAAACTGTTCGAGCGTGGCAAAGCCAATGGTGTCGAGGGGTTGAGACTTCTCTCCGGAGACGAGGCGCGCGCCATGGAGCCCAACATCTCAAGGGATGTTGTGGGTGCGCTGTATGCGCCCACGGCGTCTATCACCTCCCCCTGGGAGCTGTGCCTCGCTCTTGCGGAAACCGCCGTGCGCAACGGCACCGAGCTTCACCGCAACACGGAGGTTCTTGGAATGGCCGCAATCTCCGAGGGCTGGAGCATAAGCACCAATCGGGGAGAATTTCACTCACGTTTTGTTATAAATGCCGCGGGTGTTGACGCTGACACCGTTCATAATATGGCGGCAGAACACGGCTTTGTCATCATCTCCAGCCGTGGGGAATACGACCTGCTGGACAAGAGCGAGGGGGCTAAAGCCGGCTGTGTTCTGTTCCAGTGCCCTAACCCCAACGGCAAGGGCGTTCTGGTTAGCCCCACGGTTCACGGCAACCTGATCGTTGGACCTACCGCGGAGATAGTCGCCCACGACGACACGTCTGTCACCGCTGAAGGTGTGCAAAAACTTCGCGAAACGGCGAAGCGTTCCGTACCCGGAATTGATTTCCGCCAAACAATACGCAGTTTTGCGGGAGTGCGTGCGATTTCCGACACAGGCGACTTTGTCATCGGCGAAGCAGCCCCCGGCTTTTTTGACGCCGCCGGAATCTGTTCTCCGGGACTTACCGCTGCCCCTGCTATCGGCGAATATTTAACCGGGCTTCTTAAAGCCGCGGGGCTTGAGCTTATTCCAAAAGAGAACTTCATTAACACCCGCGAGCGTGTGCGCTTCAATGAACTCAGTGATGACAAGCGCAGGGCTCTCGTAGAGGAAAACCACGCTTACGGGCGGATTGTCTGCCGCTGCGAAACCGTTACAGAGGGCGAAATCCTTGACGCTTTGAACTCTCCCATCCCTCCTGTGAGTGTTGATGGTGTTAAACGCCGCTGCAACCCGGGAATGGGTCGCTGCCAAGGCGGCTTTTGCGCTCCTCGGGTAGTGGAGCTTCTTGCCCGTCATTACGGTGTGGCTATGGATGCAATTGAACAGGATAAAAGCGGCTCATGGCTACTCTCGGGCGAAACGAAGGGAGGGCAGGCTCATGTATGATTTAATCGTAGTCGGCGGCGGACCGGCAGGTCTGGCAGCGGCTTTAGAGGCCTGGAATCAGGGTCTGAAAAAGGTGCTTCTGGTCGAGCGCGACAAGGCTCTGGGGGGAATCCTCAACCAGTGCATTCATAACGGCTTCGGCCTGCACCGTTTTCGGGAAGAGCTTACGGGTCCGGAATATGCCCAGCGTTATGTTCAGATGCTGGCAGAAACCGATATCGAGCTGCGCACGGACACAATGGTGCTTGACATATCCCCGGAAAAGCGTGTGACCATGGTGGGCAAAGCCTGCGGCTACCGTGTGGAGGAGACAAAATCTGTTGTTCTTGCCATGGGCTGCCGTGAGCGCACCCGGGGCGCTATCGGCACGCCGGGCACTCGGCCCGCGGGGGTTTTGACTGCCGGCGCCGCCCAGTTGTATGTTAATATGAACGGTCAGATGACCGGAAAACGGGTCGTCATCCTCGGTTCGGGCGACATTGGGCTGATTATGGCTCGACGCATGACCCTTGAGGGCGCAAAGGTGCTCGCCTGCATTGAGCTTATGCCCAATTCCGGCGGACTTACCCGAAACATCGTCCAGTGTCTGAAGGACTATGACATTCCCCTGTATCTCTCCCACACAGTTACCGAAATCCACGGCAAAAACAGGGTGGAGCGCGTGAGCGTCGCGAAAGTTGACGAAAACCTGAAACCCGTTCCGGGAAGCGAGTTCGATATTGAGTGCGACACACTTCTGCTCTCCGTGGGACTGATTCCCGAGAACGAGCTGACTCGCGGTGCCGGAATAGATATTGACCCGAAAACCAACGGCCCTGTTATGGGAGACGACACATCTACTAGCATTGAAGGTATTTTCGCCTGCGGCAACGTGACCCACGTCCACGATTTGGTGGACTTTGTAACCCAAGAGGCGGAGCTCGCCGGAAAAGCCGCCGCAGAGTATGTTCTGGGCAAAACTCCCGCGAGTCCCGATTCAGGCGACAAAAAAGAAAGAAAAATCCAGCCCGAGCGCAAGGGTGTGCCCCCCTCCGGTGAGGGCGAACTTATCTGCATTGTCTGCCCCAAGGGCTGTCAGCTCAAGGTTGAAACCGATGGCACGGTTACCGGGCACTCTTGCCCACGGGGTGAGGAGTATGGTAAACTTGAGATGACCGCGCCCACCCGAACCGTCACAAGCACGGTTCGTATAAACGGCGCGTCTGTCCCACGCTGTCCGGTGAAAACCGATAAAGCGGTTCCGAAAAATAAAATTTTCGATGTTATGCGTTGCCTTGACGAGATTACGCTGCAAGCTCCCGTAGCTTTGGGTAGCGTCGTAATAGAAAACGTCTGCGGACTTGGCGCAAACATTGTTACTACACGGCACTTGGAGGAAAATGTGTGATGAAAAAATACGTTCTTGCCCTTGATCAGGGTACAACGAGCTCCCGATCTATCCTGTTTGATCAGGACCAAAACATCGTAGGCATAGCCCAGAGGGAGTTTTCTCAGATCTACCCTCAGGAGGGCTGGGTTGAGCACGATCCCATGGAGATCTGGTCAAGCCAATATGCCGTTATGATGGAGGTTATTGCCCAGTCGGGCATTAACGCCGGCGAGATCGCCGGAATCGGCATAACAAACCAGCGGGAAACCACCATTTTGTGGGACAAAGCAACCGGACGTCCAATCTACAACGCCATCGTTTGGCAGTGCCGCAGAACTGCGGATATTGTTGACAAGCTGGTTGCGGACGGTCTGGAGACACACATTCGCAAGGTTACGGGGCTTGTGCCGGACGCTTATTTCTCCGCCACAAAGGTCAAGTGGATTCTGGACCACGTACCCGGTTCCCGTGAACGCGCCGAAAAGGGCGAGATCCTCTTTGGCACAGTTGACACCTGGCTGCTTTGGAAGCTGACAAACGGCGCGGTACATATAACCGACTGCACAAACGCCTCCCGAACCATGCTCTTTGACATTCATAAGCGTGAGTGGGATGAGACGCTGCTAAAGGCTCTGGATATACCCCGCTCAATTCTGCCGGAGGTTCAAGATTCCAGCAAAATCTACGGCTATACAGACATTGCAGGCGCACGCGTCCCCATAGCCGGGATTGCCGGCGACCAGCAGGCTGCCCTTTTCGGTCAATGCTGCTTTAGGCCCGGAGACGCAAAAAACACTTACGGCACAGGCTGCTTCCTGCTCATGAACACCGGAGAAACGCCCTGTGTAAGTAATAACGGGCTAATTACGACCATCGCTATCGGGTTGGACGGCAAAACTCAGTACGCCCTGGAGGGCAGTGTTTTCGTGGGCGGGGCAGTCATTCAGTGGTTGCGCGACGAGATGCGTTTTCTTGCCGAAAGCTGCGACGCTGAGTACTACGCTCAAAAGGTGCCCGACACCGGCGGAGTCTACCTCGTTCCCGCATTCACCGGACTGGGTGCGCCCTATTGGGATATGTATGCCAGAGGCACGATCGTGGGCATAACCCGGGGCACAAAGCGGGAGCACATTATCCGTGCGGCTCAGGAATCCATTGCCTATCAGGTTGCCGACCTTGTGGATGCCATGGAAAAGGACACCGGCATCAAGCTTAATGAACTGAAAGCGGACGGCGGGGCTAGCCGCGACCGCTTCCTCATGCAGTTTCAGGCCGATATTTTCGGCAAAACGGTTCGTCGTCCTATGATTCGTGAAACTACCGCTCTGGGCGCGGCATACCTTGCGGGACTTGCCACCGGAGTTTGGAGCAGCAAGGAAGAGATTGAAAAGCTCTGGCACTGCGACACCGAGTTTACGCCAAAAATGGAACAGGCAAAACGTGAGGACATGCTCCGGCTCTGGCACAGGGCAATTAATTGCAGCTTGGGCTGGGCGAAATAGGACATAATGGTATATGAAAACATTCTCCCGGGCATTTTTCGCAAACGCCCGAACCGGTTCATCGC
>CAZHCB010000029.1:1103-16032 GCA_964530935.1 uncultured Oscillospiraceae bacterium | reverse complement strand
GTCGCCTTAACTTATTTATCCACAGATTCTTTGAAAGCCTTGCTTGCTTTGAATACGGGAACGCGGGACGCGGGGATCTGAATCTCTTCCTTGGTTTTGGGGTTACGTCCCATGCGGGCGTCTCTGGTTTTTACGTCAAAAATTCCAAAACCGGCAAGTTGAACCTTTTCACCGGTCTCAATTGTTTCCTTAATCGTGTCAATTGTGAGATTGACAAAATTCTCGCTATCCTTTTTGGAAAGTCCAGTTTTTTCTGCGATTACCGCACTAAGCTCTGATTTGTTCATTTTTTTCCTCCAGTAATGGCTATATCTTAATTTATTTTGAGAACGATCCGGCAGTGCCGAAACCGATTACTCGTCTTTTTTCGCTGCCTGATAGAGCTGCTCAAGTTCGTCCAGACTGAGTGTTGAAAGCTCCCTGTTCTGCTGTTCCGCCGCTGTCTCCAGTTTGTTAAAACGGCGGATAAATTTGTCACAGCTCTTTTGAAGAGCAAGTTCGGGGTCAATCCCCTCAAAGCGGGCAATATTCACGAGGGTGAACAGCAGATCGCCCAGCTCTTCTTCCACCTGCTCGGGCTTATCTGATGCCTGAGCCACACGAAACTCTTCAAGCTCCTCAGTGAGCTTGTCCATTGCGCCGGAAACATCCGGCCAGTCGAAACCGACTTTTTTTGCTTTTTTCTGTATTTTTTCCGCACGCCATAGGGCCGGTAAACTCTTTGCAACATCCCGCATGGCATGGGTGACGGTCTTCTGGGATTTTTCCCGGCGCTTGAGCTCATCCCAGTTGCTAAGAACCTCGGCGCTTCCGGAAACGCTCACATCGCCAAAAATATGGGGATGACGAAAAATCAGTTTCTTGCAGGCAGTATCGGCAACATCGTCTAAGTTGAAAACGCCCTTTTCTTCCTCCATACGTGAATGGAAGATCACCTGCATCAAAACATCACCCAGCTCTTCCTTGAGATGCTCCGGGTCTTGCTCGTCAATTGCCTCGCAAACCTCGTAAGCTTCCTCCAGAAAATTGCGTCTGATGCTCTCGTGGGTCTGTTCAATGTCCCAGGGACAACCGCCGGGAGAACGGAGAACTTCTATTATTTTGCGAAAATCATCCACATCATATTCTGATTTGCATTCAAAATTTATCATAATCTTTATCCTTCCGCAATTGTGAGCCTTTATATATTTTCCCAGACAGTTTACTTAATGTGTAGCAGTTTTGCTAACTTTTCGCCTTTGGGAATAAGTTTCATGTCGTCCATGGTGATTGTTCTGGTGAATATCGTAATCACAAGGTAGACAACAGCACCCACTCCTACCGCCACAACAAGAGCACTAAGTGCCTGCACGCGAGTCGGGTCTAGTCCTGCACCGAGAATCCTCAGCGCAGCCGGATAAATCAGCCATGCCACCACACCCATAATGGCGCTGTTGATTATCGGCAGAAGGAAAATGCGCATCACCGACGGCTTTTCCGGCAGCTTTGTAAGCACGAAGAAAAGGTTGAGGCCGCTCATGATTATATAACACACCAGCGTACCTATAGGCGCTCCGAAAATGTTGATGTTGGGGTTGCCCAGTAAAAACCAGTTTACTGCAATATTTATTCCTCCGCCAATGAGCAAGGTGGTCATAGAGGTTTTTTCCCGACCGCTGGCCTGCAAAATGGCAGTTGTCATCAGTGCCATGCACACAAAGAAGGAGGCAAAGCCCAAAATGGCCAGAAGCCCACTTGCCTCAGCGGATGTTTTATTGTAGAACGCATGCATAATGGGTCGGGATAAAACAGCCAGCCCCACCGCCATAGGCAGAGAAATTATCGTTGCAATTCGCATTGAAGATTCCGTTACGATCTTCGCTTCATAATGCTTTTTAAGAGCAAAATATCCGGCTATTGCAGGAACGACACTAACGGTCAGCGGTGTAATAAACGCTGCCGGAAGGTTGTAAAGCGGAATTGCCAGAGAATACAAGCCAAAAAGATTCTGCGCGGTATCCGAATCAAATCCCGCTCCGCCCAATATTTCCGGAGTCTGCAATCGGTCAAAAATCAGTTTTGTGTTTATAAGAGTGATAACGGCAATTACGCAAGCACCCAAAGCGATGGGCAGACCAACCTTTACCAGTTTTTTGAGTATAGCGCCATTACTGTCGGAATCTTTTGAAGCACTTGAGTCTTCATAAACCCGCCTGGTCTCCAGCTTGGAGCGTTTACCGGAGACAACCCCCATGTACACGCAGGCAGCCAGACTGCCCACTGCAACGCCTGAAATTGCACCCGCTGAGAGCATGGACGAGCTGTAGCCCGCCTTATCCATTATAAGGAGTACCGCCATTCCGAAAGCCACCTTGACCGCAACCTCGACTACCTGCGAAACAGATGTGGGAATCATATCGGACAGTCCCTGATTATACCCACGGTATGCGGACATAATGCACACCAGCAATACTGACGGCGCCATGGCAAAAATACTCTGGCTTGCCTGAACATCACCCATAAACACAGCCAGCTCTGTGGAAAACAGCAGCATAATTGCGGTTCCGGCCACACCCAGTACGATGAAGGCCTTCATGCCGACAGAGTAGATCTTCTTGACCTGGTTCGGACGATCCAGGTTGTTTGCCTCAGAAATCATCCTCGAAAGGGCTATGGGCAAGCCTGCCGTTGAAAGAGCAAGAAAAACGCTGTAGATATTGTAGGCCACATTAAAATGCGCATAGCCCACAGTATCCAAAATGTTGCCCATGGGTATCTTATATATTGCGCCGAGGATCTTAACAGCGACAACGGCCACTGCTAAGATTGCGGCGCCGTGTAAGTAGTTTTGGTTCTTTGACTCGTGCATTAGTGCACCTCCGGCAAATATTTTGCAACCTTTCAGGAATACTATAACGACGGTCGATTAAACGGTGAAACCGTTTCAATTAAGAAAACGGCTTTAATATTTATATGCAGCAATCATGCGCACTTTGTTACTCATAACAACTTGTTTTTAGCCGCTTAACTTTACACCACTTTTTGACATAATGCAAGCAGAGTGAAACATTATTTCCCATTGGCTCGTCGAGAAGAGAGAGACAAAAGTCGTTTTCTGCTGCAAACTGCAAAAAGGCCAAAAAAATGAGTTGAAAAATGCAGATTTTTGTCGTAATATATATTGTCCTTGCACCGGATATTTGGTATTATCATAAAATACGAAATGATAGGAGGTGGGTTTGCATGAATGATTATTCGATTTATGAAGCAGCGTTTAGCCCCGTTCGTCAAGCAGTTGTAGGCATCTTCGGCGATAAAATTGTTTTTGCCAATCCCGCCGCCACTGCCGTTTTGGGTGAAAACCTGTGTTCTAAGAGCACTCAAACTCTATTCCCCGATGAATTGTTATCAAATACGGAGCCAAACTTTATATTATCTGCAAAACTTGCCGGAAAGAACGCGAAAATTCTTGTTAACCGCCAAGACAGTATTAGCCTGCTGTATATTGATTTTGAAGAATCCAGTAGCGGCAATCTAGTTCTTACCCGCAGCATGCTCAGCAATATGCGAAATTGCGTCGCAGGCATAAAAATTGCCGCCGACCGCTATTTTGACAAAATCGAGGTCGCTGCTGTTCCGGACGAAAAATTGGCGTCTATTTTATACCACTACTACTATCGCCTTGTCAGGACTATTCTTCAACTGGATTACGCTGATAAGCTTGAGCGCAGGGAAATGGCCTTTTCTCCCTCTCAAACAGACCTTGTAGGGCTTATATCCGCTCTCTCTGACACCTTGGTTAGCCTCAACGTCTGCCCCATCAGCTTCTCAACCGCATGTCCGAAGCTTATTGCCATGGTTGACTCCGTTCTTCTGGAGATCCTTCTGCTCAACATGGTTTCCAACAGCATGAAGTTCAGCGGAGAAAACCGCGAGATCAGCATTTCTCTCAAGGACAGTCAAGACAACGCCATAATAACAATCGATGACAAGGGTATTGGATTGTCCGGAGAAAAGCTAAGCCGCATTTTTTCTCTGCCTGATAACGATTATAGAGCAACGAGTCCCGAAGAAGGACTGGGGCTCGGTCTTTATATCTCCCACTCTATAGTTGCACTGCACAACGGAGTTATGCTTGTTGAAAGCAGACCAAACGACGGCGTGCACATCCGCATACTTCTGCCAAAGGGTATTGAGGGCTCAAGCACCTTAAACTCACCCGGAAGCACCTACCGAACCTCAGGAATGTCCTCCATTCTCACTAACTTGGCTGATGTTTTGCCCAGCGACTGTTACGGCAGAAAGTTTGAAGATTAATAACGGAAACACGAAGCAGCCTTCCATCTATGGGTGAAAGGCTGCTTCGCCTCGTCGACTTGGTTTTTGTGTAAGAACGCCTTTCCCGATTATTGTATTTTAAACAGACGTTTACCGTTTTCCAGCGTGATTGCCGCCATCTCCTCTGCCGTGACCCCGCGCATTTGCGCCATCGCCTCTATGACATATGGCACAAGAGATGAGTCGCAACGTTTGCCTCTAAAGGGCACGGGGGCAAGATAGGGACAATCGGTTTCCAGAAGAATTCTATCTGCCGGACACATTGCCACTACTTCCGGAGCTTTTTTTGCGTTTTTGAAAGTAATAGCCCCATTGAAACCCAAATACCAACCCATATCCAGTAATTGCCTTGCCATCTCCACACTTCCGGAATAGCAATGGAACACACCGGAAACTTGTGGGAAACGACTCACCATTTCAAGGCACTCGGCATGAGCCTGCCTATCGTGGATTATTACAGGCAATTTGAGTTCTTGAGCTAACTCCAGTTGCTTTTTGAACACCTCGCGCTGAACATCACGCTCGGACAAATCGTAGTAATAGTCCAGTCCGATTTCACCTATGGCCACAACCTTTTGATGCTTGCACCAGCTGCGGAGCTTATCTACAGATGTGACGTCCCATAGCTTTGCATCGTGCGGATGCCAGCCCACGGCGGCATATACCTGTGGGAACGCCTCAGCGAGCTCGATAGACGCCAGACAGCTTTCTTCCTCAGTGGAGGCGTTAACAATCAGCTCTACTCCGGAACTTATTGCGGAGGATATTATCTGGTGCCTGTCGCCGTCAAAAGCTTCGTCATTGTAGTGTGCATGGGTGTCAAAATACATTTTTGTTTCTCCTATTGTTTGTTTGGATAAAATAAAGTATTATGTTGGTTAGGATAAAGAAAGGGGCAACACTATGCGAACAAATGGCCTGCATTTAAAACAGCAGATAACCAACGCATATATATATGCCATGCTGTTTCTATATCCTTTGGTTGTGGGAGTCAAAGGGTATCTTGATATAACAGAAACCAAATTTGTCTTCTTTGCCGGGGTAACTCTCATTTGGCTTATAGGCCTTCTCGTGCTATCTATTATTACACACTCTTCCGGAAGTTTCCAGCCCTCTGCTCCTCAAATATGCATTTTATTGTTCCTCATCTTCTGCTGCATTTCGGCTATACTTGCATCCTCCAACACCAGCGTTTGGCTGGGCAACGGATACTTTAACGGGCTGTTCACAACAGCACTCTTTGTGGCAATCTTTCTTGGTGTTTCTGCCTATGGCAAACCCAGAATGGGTTATGCGTATGCAATAGCCATTTCTGCTGTTATCTGCTGTGCGGTAGCCATTATTCAGCTTCTGGGGAAGAATCCCTTTGGGCTCTATCCGAATGCATACGACTACTACGACAAAGGTATTATGTACTCAAACGAGTTTTTGGGAACAATCGGCAACGCAGATTTGTTCAGTGCCTTTTTGTGCCTTTCAGTGCCCTTTTTAATCGCTGTCTTTGTATGCGGTTCTCAAAAGCACTTTTTCCTGCTGCCGGTAATCGGCTTGTTGGCGTTTTGCCTTCTAAAGTGTACAGTTTCCGCCGGTCACCTCGCTCTGGCAGCCACAATTATTATCTCTGCGCCCTTCATGGTAACCAACTGTCTGCGATTAAAAAAATGGTTGCTGTCAACATCGGTTCTCTTAATAGCCTTAGCTCTGTCGTCCTGCTTTTCAGGCAGCAAGCTCTCCGATGCTATTCATCTGTCCTTCGGAGTTACTCTTCCCGCCCTTCTGTGTCTGACCGTGGCAGCGGTCCTTGCTTCTGTTGTTGCCCTGCTTGAGAAAAAAGAGTTTAGAAAACGCAGCCTTCAAATCTTTTTTGCGGTATTCGGGGTTGTTATAGTTATAGGGGCAACTGTGGGAATTTACCTTTTCGGCGACAGGTTCAGTGGCACAATCTACGAACTAAATCAGGTGATGCACGGCAATATTCAGGACGGTTTTGGCTCTTCACGAATACTCATATGGCGCGAAAGCTGGAATTTGGTTGCTGAAAGACCTCTCTTTGGGGGGGGGCCGGCAACTACGAACATGCGGCTTGACATTGTTTTCTCCCGTTTTGTTGAGGAAACCGGCAAAACCCTCTCCGCCAAGGTTGACAATGCCCACAATGTTTATCTAAACATTCTGATTGAAACAGGAGCGCTGTCTTTGCTTGCATACCTGAGTGCAATTGGGATAACCCTTGTTAAGGCCTCTCGCGCTTCCGAAAAAAGGCCCTTGGTTTTTGCTTTAGGATGCGGCCTGCTTTGTTACCTGATTCAAGACTTCTTCGGTTTGGGACTTTTCCTTGTTGCACCATTTATGTGGATTTTTCTTGCACTTGCAGCAAGAAAAGAGAAAAGAGACGGCTGAAGCCGTCTCTTTTCTCTTTTCTTACATTCCCAGAGCCACTATTCTACGTCCCATGAGCACGCCCATAACCGACGCCATCATCAGACCCCTTGTCCACCCGCTGGAGTCTCCCAGACAGTGGAGCCCACGAATATTTGTGTTTAGATCCTTGTCCATCTTTACTCTGTTGGAGTAAAACTTAAGTTCCGGTGAGTACAGAAGAGTTTCGTTTGATGCAAAGCCCGGAACCACGTGGTCAACAGCGTGAATGAAGTTGATAATATTAATCATTGCGCGATACGGCATCGCTGCTGTAATGTCTCCTGCAACAGCGTCCGGCAAAGTTGGCCGGAGATTTGATTGAGCCAACTCTTTTTCCCAAGTGCGCTTTCCCGCAAGAATATCTCCAAAGCGCTGAACGAGAATGTGCCCCGCGCCCAGCATGTTTGTGAGCTCGCCTATCTTCTGGGCATAGGCAATAGGCTGGTTAAAAGGGTCACTAAAGTTGTGAGAGCATAAGATTGCAAGGTTTGTATTGTCCGACTTTCTATCCTTATAGGAATGGCCGTTAACAACCGCCAGATTATCGTCATAGTTTTCCTGACTGACAAAGCCGCCGGGATTCTGACAGAAGGTTCTAACCTTGTTCTTGAAAGGAGCGGGGTATCCGATGAGCTTTGATTCATACAAAACCTCGTTTACCTTTTCCATAACCTCATTACGAACTTCAACCCGAACACCAATATCAACCGTTCCGGGCTGGTGGGCTATACTGTGCTCGGCACAGATTTTTTCCAGCCAGTCCGCCCCGCGGCGACCGGTAGCTATAACCGTTTGCTCCGCGAAAATCTCGTGGCTCTCCACACCCTTGTGGATCACAACGCCAAGACATTTGTCTCCGTCAAGAATTACATTGTCGCACTCATAGCCAAACATGAGCTCAACACCGTGTTCCTCAAGGAACTTTTCAATGCGCAGGTAGATCTCCTGCGCTTTTTCTGTGCCCATATGGCGGATGGGGCAATCTACAAGCTTCAACCCTGCTTGGATTGCGCGCTTGCGGATTTCTTTGACTTCCTGTGTATTCCCGACGCCTTCAATCTTTTCGTCTGCACCGAATTCAAGATAAATATCATCAGTGTATCCTATCAGTTCCTGGGCAAAATCCTCGCCGATGAGCGTTGGCAAGTCCCCGCCCACCTCATAGCTCAACGAAAGCTTGCCGTCGGAAAATGCACCCGCTCCTGAAAAGCCGGTGGTAATATGGCAGTTGGGCTGACAGTTAACGCAAACCTTGGTTTTGTACTTAGGGCAGCTGCGCTTTTCAATTGCAACGCCCTTCTCTACAATTATAATTTTTTTCTCGCTGCTTCCTTTTATCATTTCAATAGCCGTAAATATACCGGCAGGTCCGGCTCCGACTATTACTACATCTGTTTTCATGGTAATACCTCCGTTGTTGCTCAGTTCCTTCAAATAACAAGTTTACGTCGACATCTGTGTTGTGCTTTTGCAGAATATTAGCTTGGTTCAGGCAAAATAAGTGTGAATAACGCAAAAAGTTATCCACGAGCCCCATTATACATTTAAATATTTTATTGCGCAACACAATTCTTTTCTTTTTTCATCTCTACTATATGCCATTTTAAGCGCCTAGTCAAATAGCACAAAAATATTGTCAATCTCTTGTAAAAGTTATATATGTTTTTTTGACAAAAAATCACTCTTTCGCTTGACCGAAAATTCGGAATAGTTTAGAATTGATTTGTAGTATTCAGAAGATAGCTTTCCCCATACTACCCATTAAAAACTAAACATTTTCGACAAAAGGAATGGTGAAGTGATGAAAAAAGTGGCTGTCATCATGGGAAGCGACAGTGACCTGCCAGTCGTAGAAAAGGCAATCCACAAGCTTGCTCAATTTGGTGTGCCAAGCGAGGTGCACGTTTTTTCTGCCCACCGCACGCCCGAAGAGTCGGCGGATTTCTCCAGAAACGCGAGGGCGAACGGCTTCGGCGTAATTATCGCTGCAGCCGGGAAAGCAGCCCACCTTGCGGGGGCAATTGCCGCAAATACCACCCTGCCTATTATCGGAATACCTATAAAATCATCTACCTTGGACGGCTTGGATGCTCTTCTATCGACTGTACAGATGCCTTCTGGCATACCTGTTGCAACGGTCGCAATCGACGGAGCTGAAAATGCCGCCCTTCTTGCTATAGAGATACTTTCCGTTTCAGACGAAGAGCTGGCTGAGAAACTCACCATTGCAAGAGCGGAGGCAACAGAAACCGTATTGGCAAAAAACCGCGAAGTAGAAGAAAAATACAACAAGTAATAAGACGCAAACATAATTAATGGGGGGCATCAATGAAAAAAGGCGAACAACTCTACGAAGGCAAGGCAAAAAAAGTCTATGCAACCGATAGCGATGACCTGTGCATCGTGTCATATAAGGATGATGCGACCGCATTCAATGGAGAGAAAAAAGGCACGATCGTCGGAAAGGGCGTTATTAACAACCGACTGACCAACCATTTCATGAAACTCATGGAAAGCCGGAACATCCCAACCCATTTTGTTGAGGAACTGGGCGAGAAGGACACTCTTGTGAAAAAGGTCTCTATCGTCCCCCTGGAAGTTATCGTCCGCAACACCTCCGCAGGAAGTTTCGCCAAACGCTACGGAGTTGAGGAAGGTATCCGTTTCGCCAGCCCCACCCTTGAGTTTTCCTATAAAAACGATGAGCTGCAAGACCCGCTTATTAACGATTACCACGCACTGGCACTTAAGCTTGCATCTGCTCAGGAGCTTGAAACCATTAAGCACTACGCCTTCCAGGTTAACGATATTCTCAAGGCACATTTTGCTGAGCGGGGAATTGAACTGATTGACTTCAAGCTTGAGTTTGGCAAACTATCAGACGGTTCAATTGTTCTTGCAGATGAAATCAGTCCCGACACCTGCAGGCTTTGGGACATGGCCACAAATGAAAAGCTTGACAAGGACCGCTTCCGCCGCGACCTGGGCAAGGTCGAAGATGCTTATAACGAAGTAATGAATAGAATATTGGGGGAAAACACATGAGCAATTTACATGAGGAATGCGGAGTTTTCGGGGTTTTCTCCCCGGTAACACGGGACGTTGCGGCAACCACATACTACGGGCTCTTTGCGCTTCAGCACAGAGGGCAGGAGAGCTGTGGAATTGCTGTTAATGATGACGGACTCTTCCGCCACTACAAGGACGTTGGACTTGTGGAAGATGTTATCACCCCTGAGGTTCTGACAAACCTTGGTGAGGGAAACATTGCTATCGGTCACTGCCGCTATGGCACAAGCGGACGCAATGACCGCAATAATGCCCAGCCCCTGGTTATTAACCACATCAAAGGCCGCATGGCTCTCGCCCACAACGGTAATCTCGTCAACTCCGACGAACTCCGTGAAGAGCTGGAGCTTGAAGGCAGCATTTTTCACACCACTACCGACAGCGAGGTTATTTCATACATCATCACAAAGGAACGCCTTTGCTCGTCATCCATTGAAGAGGCGATTTGCCATTCAATGGACAAGCTTAAAGGCGCTTATTCTCTGGTTGTAATGTCCCCGACAAAGCTGATTGCCGCTCGCGATGAACACGGTTTCCGTCCTCTCTGCTATGGTAAAACACCCGAGGGTGATTATATAGTCGCCTCCGAAAGCTGCGCTCTCAACGCCGTCGGCGCAGTGTTTGAGCGTGATGTTCTCCCGGGTGAAGTTTTGGTTTTTGATAAGAACGGCGTTCGCTCCATAGACGATCATTGCGGAAAGTGTACACAAAGCCTCTGCGTTTTTGAGTTCATCTATTTTGCCCGTCCGGACTCTGTTATTGAAGGCAGCAGCGTTCACTCAGCAAGAGTTCGGGCCGGGGCATTCCTCGCTCTGGAGCATCCGGTTCAGGCTGATGTTGTTGTAGGCGTTCCCGACTCCGGACTGGATGCGGCAATCGGTTTCTCCCGTCAGAGCGGTATCCCCTACGGCATCGGACTTATGAAAAACAGGTATATCGGCAGAACCTTTATCAGCCCCGGTCAGAAGTCCCGAGAGGATAAGGTTCGCATTAAACTAAACCCGGTTGCGGAAGTCGTTGCCGGAAAGCGGGTTGTCCTAATTGACGACTCTATTGTCCGTGGCACAACCAGTGCAAGACTGGTGCATCTGCTCCGTGAAGCAGGTGCAAAAGAGGTTCACATGCGCATCTCCTCCCCGCCTTTCCTTAATCCCTGCTATTACGGAACTGATATTGACAGTCGGGAGCACCTGATCGCCTGCCACAACTCAGTGGATGAGATTGCTAAAAAAATAGGGGCTGACAGTCTGGGCTATCTCGGTGTTGAAAACGTGACCAAGCTCACGGATAACCGGGAGACGTGCGGTGGCTTCTGCACTGCCTGCTTTAACGGCAATTATCCCACGGAAATTCCCATCAAACCTTCAAAATCCCGTTTTGACACAAAAATCAGCGAAAGGGGCGCCGATGAATGAAGAGCTTTTCCGAGAGTTACAAAGAGGCAGGCGTTGACATTACCGCCGGATATGAGGCTGTGGAATTGATGAAAAAGCATATTGCCCGCACTTTGGCGGACAGCAAGGTGTCTGACATCGGCGGCTTCGGCGGCCTGTTCGAGCTTGACCTTAAGGAGACTCCAAGCCCTGTTCTGGTAAGCGGTACTGACGGTGTGGGCACTAAGCTAAAGCTGGCGTTTATGTTGGACAAGCACGATACTGTCGGTATCGATTGTGTTGCAATGTGCGTTAACGACATCATCTGCTGCGGTGCTAAGCCCTTGTTTTTCCTTGACTATATAGCCTGCGGTAAAAATATTCCCCAGCGGATCGAGGCCATTGTCGCCGGTGTTGCGGAGGGCTGCGTTCAGTCCGGCTGCGCCCTTGTGGGCGGTGAAACTGCCGAGATGCCCGGCTTTTACCCCGAAGATGAGTATGATCTTGCCGGTTTCTCTGTAGGCGTTGTAGACAAAACAAAAATCCTTGACAAGTCATCTGTCGCTGAGGGTGACGTTATCATTGCTCTGCCCTCCTCCGGCGTTCATTCCAACGGTTTCTCTCTTGTTCGCAAGGTGTTCGACCTCGCAAATGCTGACCTCACCTCCCCTGTTGAGGCCCTTGGCGGAGCCGGCCTTGGTGAAACCCTGCTCACACCGACTGTTATTTACGTCAAGCCTATGCTTGCGCTGCTTAACGCTGTCAAAGTAAAGGCAGTCTCCCATATCACAGGCGGCGGTTTTTATGAAAACATCCCCCGGGCACTGCCCGCGGGTTTTGGTGCGAAAATCGACCGCGGCGCACTGAGAGTTCTGCCTATTTTCGATCTGATCGCCAAAATGGGGAATATTCCCGAGCGGGATATGTTTAACACCTTCAACATGGGCGTTGGTATGTGTGCAATCGTAGCCGAGGCAGATGTAAATAAAGCCTTGGAAACCCTGAAATCAAACGGCGTCGAGGCTTATGCTATGGGCAAAATTGTCCGCAGTGATGAAGGGGTTGTCATATGCTAAAAGCAAGACTCGCTGTGCTTGTTTCCGGCGGCGGAACTAATTTGCAGGCTCTCATCGATGCCGCGGAAAAGGGTGAGATTACCTCAGCGGAGATCGACCTTGTCATTTCCAGTAAAGAGGGCGTTTTTGCCCTTGAGCGTGCCAAAAAAGCAGGCATCCCCAGTCTTGTGATAGCGAAAAAATCCTGCGTCTCTCAAGAGGCATTCGAGGAAAAAATCCAAGCTGCCCTGGAAGATAACCGCATTGATTTTATTGTGCTTGCGGGCTTCATGTCCATTTTGTCGGAAAACTTTGTCGCAAAATGGCCAAAGCGGATTATCAACATCCACCCCTCCCTGATTCCAGCGTTTTGCGGTGAGGGCTATTATGGACTGCGTGTTCATGAGGCGGCTCTGGATAAGGGCGTCAAAATCACGGGTGCAACAGTGCATTTTGTTAACGAGATTCCCGACGGCGGAGAGATCATTCTGCAGAAGTCCGTAGCCATTCGGAAAAACGACACAGCGGAGACGCTCCAAAAAAGAGTGATGGAACAGGCGGAGTGGAAACTCCTGCCACGGGCAACGCAGCTTGTTGCCAAACGGATTCTGAAAGAGGGTAAAGATTATGATAAATAATATTGACGCACTCCTCAAAAGAAATGAATACCCCGGACGGGGCATCGTTATTGGCAAAACCGAGGACGGTACACACGCTGTTTTTGCTTATTTCATCATGGGGCGAAGCGAAAACAGCCGCAACCGTGTTTTTGTAAAGACAGATGACGGCATTCGAACTCAGGCTCATGACCCGTCAAAAATGACTGACCCCAGCCTGATCATCTATGCCCCTGTCAGAAAAGTCGGGGAAAAAATCATTGTCACGAACGGCAATCAAACCGACACTGTGTATGACTTTATTGCCCGTGGCGAGAGCTTTGAAGCTGCGCTGGACACCCGCTGCTTTGAGCCTGACGAACCCAACTATACACCCAGAATCAGCGGCCTGCTGGATTTCGACGGGGACTTCACCTACAAAATGAGTATCCTCAAAGCCTCAGACTCTAAGGGCAGCGGCTGTAACCGCTTTACTTTTAGTTATGCTCCGGTTGCCGGTTTGGGTCATTTTGTCCACACTTATGACGGCAACGGCAACCCCATCCCCAGTTTTTCCGGCGAACCGGAGGCGGTTCATATTAATTGCGGAATTGACGAGTTCACCGAGCTGCTGTGGAGTAGCCTCAACATGAACAATAAAGTTTCTCTATATGTCAGCTACACTGATTTGTCAACCGGCGGGGAAGAAACTAGACTGCTCAACAAGAACAATTAGGAGGGTATCATGACTGAATTTGAACTGAAATATGGCTGCAACCCCAACCAGAAACCCTCTCGGATCTATATGCACGACGGTAGCCAATTGCCTATAACCATCCTTAACGGAAGACCGGGTTATATTAACCTGCTGGACGCTTTCAACAGCTGGCAGCTGGTTAAGGAGCTGTCTGCCGCCACCGGTCAGTGCGCCGCAACCAGCTTCAAGCACGTATCCCCCACCAGCGGAGCCGTGGGCACACCCATGTCCGATATCCTTAAGCGCGCCTGCTTTGTGGAAGATATCGAGGGTTTGGACGACTCGGCCCTAGCCTGTGCTTACGCAAGAGCCAGAGGAACTGACCGCATGAGCAGCTTTGGCGACTGGATCGCCCTCTCGGAAACCTGCGATGCAGTTACCGCAAGCATTATCAAACGCGAAGTGTCCGACGGTGTTATTGCTCCGGACTACACCCCCGAGGCACTTGAGCTGCTCAAATCAAAGAAAAAAGGCGCATACAACGTAATTAAAATCGACAAGGATTTCATTCCCGCCGAAAAGGAACTCAAGCAGGTATTCGGCATCACCTTTGAACAGGGACGCAACAATTTTAACATTGACCGTGATCTGCTAAAGGACCTTGTTACGGAAAACAAAAACTTGCCTGAAACAGCTATCCGGGACCTTATAATAAGCCTTATTACCTTGAAATACACCCAGTCAAACTCCGTTTGCTTTGCCCGTGACGGGCAGGCGATCGGTGTTGGCGCAGGTCAGCAGAGCCGCATTCATTGCACACGTCTAGCCGGGAGCAAGGCTGACAACTGGCATCTGCGTCAGAGTCCCATGGTACTCGAACTGCCCTTCTTGGACGAGCTTGGCCGTGCGGTTCGCGACAACACCATCGACATTTATATCTCCGAGGAAGCCGACGACGTCCGTGGAGATGATGTTTGGCGTCAGTTCTTCAAAGAACAGCCCAGAAAGCTCTCCTATGAAGAAAAGCGTGAATATCTCGGCAAAATCACCGGCGTATCTCTTGGCAGCGACGCCTTCTTCCCCTTTGGCGACAATATTATCCGTGCCAGACGCAGCGGCGTAAGCTTCGTTGCCCAGCCCGGCGGAAGCGTTCGTGACGATGATGTTATTGCCCAGTGCAATGCACACGACATGGTTATGGCGTTCACCGGAATGCGTTTATTCCATCATTAAGGCAACTTTTTTGAGAGGAAAAGCTAAAATGAAGATAATGGTTGTTGGCAGCGGCGGACGTGAACACGCCTTAATAAAGAAGCTAAAGCAAAGCGATCAGGTTGACATAATCTTTGCTCTTCCTGGCAACGGAGGCATTGCCGCAGATGCGGTTTGTGTTGACATTGG
>CAZHCB010000029.1:0-1093 GCA_964530935.1 uncultured Oscillospiraceae bacterium | reverse complement strand
ATCAGGGCGTCGAGCACGGAGCTCTTGCCCTGGCGGTTGTCGCCCCCGATGACCCCTTGGTGTTGGGCGCTGTTGACGCCCTGGAAGAGGCAGGTATCCCCTGTTTTGGTCCGAATAAGGCGGCAGCTGAAATTGAAGGCAGCAAAGTGTTTTCCAAAAATCTCATGAAGAAGTACTCCATCCCCACGGCGGGATACGAGGTTTTTACAGACGCGCCCTCCGCACTTGCCTACCTCGAAACATCTCCCATCCCCGTTGTGGTCAAGGCGGACGGTCTGGCTTTGGGCAAGGGAGTTATTATTGCCCAAACCCGTGATGAAGCAAGAGCTGCAATCCGCTCCATGATGGAAGAAAAGGTGTTTGGTGATAGCGGAAGCTCCGTTGTTATCGAAGAGTTTCTGGAGGGACCGGAGGTCTCGGTTCTGGCTTTTACTGATGGAATATCCATGATTCCCATGGTCTCATCCATGGATCACAAACGCGCGCTCGACGGAGATCAGGGTCTCAATACCGGCGGCATGGGGACCATTGCGCCAAACCCCTATTACACTCAGGACATTGCCCAGGAATGCATGAAAACCATTTTCTTGCCTACAATGGAGGCAATGAATGCGGAAGGCCGCCGCTTCAAGGGCTGTCTTTATTTCGGACTCATGCTCACCAAAAACGGCCCCAAAGTTATTGAATACAACTGCCGTTTCGGTGACCCTGAAACACAGGTTGTCCTGCCACTGTTAGAGAGCGATTTAGTTGACATAATGTTCGCATCCCGTAATTGTACTCTGTCGGAAGCCGAAATCAGGTTTTCTGCCGGAGCAGCCTGTTGCATAGTTTTAGCTTCCGGTGGCTATCCCCAGGCATATGAGAAGAATTATCCCATCACTCTGCCCCAGTCCAGTCCTGAAGATGTTGAAATCTACATTGCCGGAGCAAAGCTTGACGGCGACAAGCTGCTGACAAACGGCGGCCGTGTTCTGGGTGTTACAGCCAAGGCAGATTGTCTGGAAAAGGCTATTGAGAAGGCTTACGCAGCGGCAAAGCAAGTCCGCTTTGAAAAGGCGTTTTATCGCAGCGACATTGGACAGAAGGCTTT
>CAZHCB010000028.1:14470-16057 GCA_964530935.1 uncultured Oscillospiraceae bacterium | reverse complement strand
CATGCCATCTCCCAACATGCAGGTGCGTTCACCCCGCCATTTGGACAACATTGACCAGGCTCTCAGTTCAAGCTTTGTGCAGAACATGAACATTGAGTTTGCCGGATACAGAAAGGCGCTCCAAGTGATCAAAGCGGGAGCAGATATTAAAAACATTAGTCTGTCCGGAACTACCAACATGACATTCACCACCGCTGTTGTGACGGGTTCATTTACAGGCACATATACCGGCAGAGATCTGTATATACAAAATGTTCAGGCCCAATTCGGCCTGTTCGCGGCAGTTGGTAACGGCGGAAAGATTGACAGTATCTTACTGCGCAGCTCCAAGGTCAGCGGAACCAACGGCAGCAGCACCGGCGGCATTGCGGCTGAAAATAGAGGTAGCATTGCGGGCTGTGCCGTTTCTGAGGTCACACTGACGGGAGGAAATATCGGCGGCATTGCCGGCATCAACTACGCCACAGGCGCGATCAGCGGCTGCGCAGTTACGTCATGCCCTGAGACCAATACGGCGTCCGTTACCGGCGCTTATAACTTTATCGGCGGCATTGTGGGGGATAACAGCGGCAGCATCCAAACCAGTGCAGTCACCTCGGCAGCCCTTTCCGGGGGAGCCAGAACGATCGGCGGAATTGCCGGCCGCAGCACTAGCGGTGCAGCCATCAACGATTGCACCGTAACATCGTCAACCGTTTCGGGCACGACCGGCAGCCTTGGCGGCATTGCCGGCAACAACCAGAGCGGTGCGGTTATCAGCGGCTGCGCGGTAACCTCGGCTACCGTTTCCGGAACATCCAACGCAGCCAACGCTATTGGCGGAGCAGTCGGAGACAACGCCGGAACAGTCGGCAGCTCGGGCGTGCTGTATTCCACCGTAAGCGGCAAAACTAACAGTAAAGTCGGCGGCATTGCCGGCAAAAACGCAGGTACGGTGAAGGACATATTTTTCCTCTCTATCAATGCAAACACTGATGTTCCCCTGTCCGGGACGACCGTTGGCGGTATTGCCGGAGACAACAGCGGAAGCGTTACCCATGCACTCTACCTTTCCCCTACGCCAAGTGAAACGATTAGAAACGCAACTACGATCTATCCGATCGTGCGGACAGGCGAGGCTGCAAGCGACAGCGTCTATATTCAGGGCAGCAGATACTCCTTGTCACAGGGGCTTGATGGTACATGGAAGGCAGTGGCATATAACCGCGCGGCCCTGGGCGCAAGCATTGCGGTGGGTGGCGGCGGCATGGGACTGCTTACGAAGTTTGCTGATTTGGACTGGCTGAGCTATGCTTATGAAACTGTGTTTTCAAACTGGTATCAGCCGCCGACAGGCTATCCTTACCCTGTGCCGAAAGGGCTTGCTACGCCGACGCTTTGGGCTGAAACAGACGCCCCGTCCCGCCCTGATCAGGTCGATGTTGATGACGACACATGGGCGAAGATAGAATCGACGTCTGATCGCGGACGGAATGTTACCTTTTTAAACGGCGATTTTACCGAGCCGTTAACCGGACCGTATTATGAGCTCGTTGGTGAGGGACGGCGTATTTATATCCATATGTCTTTTGTTCCGGGTTGGTCAAC
>CAZHCB010000028.1:7144-14370 GCA_964530935.1 uncultured Oscillospiraceae bacterium | reverse complement strand
TGCAAAACCACGCCCGGAGCACAGTTTTATTATTCGTTCTACCATGCTTCCAGAGGTGCGAATACAAATAAAATGAATTTTTACCTTACGGGAGTGGGCGACAACGACAACTATGCCAATGATAATAATCTGGTATTGATACGTCCCTGCTGGTCTCCGCGGTCAACAATAAGTACCACATACAATACGACTGTCAAGTCGGGCCAGAATTGGGGAAAAAACTCTACATATTGGAACAATTCGGTGAGAAACACGGTTAAATATGATACGCTTGGCGACAGCAGCGGAAATATCACCGCCGGCAGTTTGAGCTATTATTCAGGCAAATTCAGTAACTGGCCGACCAGCAGCACTCAAAGGTTGTATTTGTACGATGTGTGGATCGGAACCACCGGCACCGGAAACCGGGCGGATGTAATTGGCTATGGCTTAACATTTTGGTCAACCACAAGTTATACTGCAACCGGTACTGCATCCAATTCTGTGATACCAGCTACAGGAATCACCCAAACACAGTATAACAATAATAACTGGACTTGGCTGAAAGAAGCGAAAACAAACGTCATCGGCTATTGGGGCATCAGCTATGGCTGGAAGCAGTATTACGGTTTGTATGAAGTTCCGGCGGGACAGACCAGAACTGAGTTTGCATATCAGTCGAAAACAGCGAATGCTACGGAAGGCAACTACCTTGACGGTATCTCTTTCAAATCCCCCGCATTCTTATCCATTGACCAGAATATCAAGATGAATGGCGCGGATGTCTCCTTTGTTAAGCCTGAAGATACATTGACGGTAGAACTTCACGTCACCAGCTGGGGCGAAATTGCGGCCGATAATATTGTGATCAAAGATGATTTCAACGCGTATAGCGAATACATTACATTTGCTGACAACGTCAAAGTAACGAAAGGCAGTTCAACAATAAGCGGGGTCACCTATACCTCCCCAAGCTCCGCCAACAGTAACGTTTTGACGATAACACTTCCGGCGAACACAACGCTTTCGGGGGCAACGCCGAGTGTGGCGGGTGAGTCACTGAAGGTAACATTTGATATCAAGGTACGCAAAGAAGTCAAATCTGCGGTCGAGGTCAGCACCTTATTGTATTATTTCAAAAATCAAGCTTTCGTTCAGTACAAGGAAGGCAAAGAGACAAATCCGAATGGCTTTAGCGGGTACATAAACAACACAAAACAGAATGCCTCTGAGGTGTTGCAGGTCTACATAGATCCGGTCAAGCTGTCCAAAACTGTCACCCCGGCGATTGACGGGCCGTTTACCGTTACGCTGACGGTCGAGGATACGCTGAGTACCGGTAGTTCGATCGAAACGACAGGCCTTATTACAGATAATATTCCAAAGGGCTTTACCGTAGTCAGCAGACCCGCCGGCTCGACGGTGACCGCAAACGCTGACGGTTCCTACCGACTTACGATACCGAATGTAAACCTCGGTAGTACAAAGAAGCTGGTATATACCTATACATTGAAATATACCGGCGCGGGCTATGGTACCGTGTTCACCAGTGTGTCAGCAAACTACAAGTATCTATACGGTAACGGATCAGCGAAATTAAGCGTCATGCTCCACTTCCCGCAGGCTCTCGTTGGCATCAGCGTCAAGACACAAGCGGACGAATTTACGCTGGGGGGAACAGAGACGCGGCTTCTGGATATTACTGCCAATGATAACTTTGCCGAAGCCATGGCAGAATCCAACTACGACATTACGCCGGAGGTCATCCTGCTTACCGGAAGCGGAGGAATTGCCGCAGGGACAAACACTGAGGGTAACTATCAAATCAGTACCGACCTTTATACGGCAATTCTGATAAAAGGCAGCAACCGTTTGCAGTTCACGGCAAAAACCGGAGTAAGCGGAGACTATGAGCTTTACTATAAGATCAAGTTGACCGCAACGAAGGCCGGCGCGGCCGACTTTGAGCTGAGCTCTCCGGTGACCAAGGTCTCCGTTCATGTTCTGGCTGATTCGGTCGTGTATTTTGAGAAGTACACGGACGGGTCCTATGGGTTCTATGGTCTGAATTTGCCGAAGAGCTGCACGGGATTAAGCGATGCAAAGGCGATTGCTGAAACAGGCTACGGCGTCTTGAGTGCAATGGCGGAAAAGAGCGCGCAGCTTGACAGCGGTACGTCAATCACTGCCGGCGAAAGCATTAATGACGTGTATCTTTACAGGCTGGGTACTTCGCCGGTCAATAATCTCACTGTGCAGACAGTAACCTTTGGTACAACGGGAAGCATGACGACCTTGGGCAAGATCCATCCGAATTTCGCCAAGGCAGTCTACGCATCCGCCACGACAGATGCGGGCAGTACGTTCTATATCCGCACTGAGGCACAGAGGGATAACATTGCTGCGCTGACAGACGGCACGACAGGACTGACTTTCAACTATGAGCGCGGCGTTGTTCCTGCGGAAAATTAGTATTATCAAAGATGGCAACCTGTGCCGCGGGCGAGTTTGCCCACGGCGCAGGGTCATCAGGCATTTTATGGCAAGGAGAACGGCGGATGAGAAAACAATATAAAATTGTAAAAATCCTCAAAGATAAAACCGGTGCGTCTTTGATATTTGTCCTTGCCGTAATGCTGTGTCTTTTGGTCATCAGCGTTTCAGTTTTGGCGGCTGCCACCTCCGGCGCTGTCTACATAAAAAACCAAAAGATACATAACCGGCTGCTGCTGCTGGATGATTCTGTGCACAACAATATCATGTACAGCCTGCAGCAGGATCCGATGGATCAGATGGCGGGTTCGGAGTTTTTATCATACCAGCTTATGATGGCATTGTATGAATCCCATGATAAAGGTAATGAGCTGCCGGATATAGAGCTCACTCCCGAGATTTCCGGCATGGATGACTTAAATAGCGTCATAACGCTGTCTTTCCCGGAGCAGTTGGTTCGTATCAAACCAGAAATACCGGAGATACCGGCTGCAAATGCGCAGATTGACACAGACGGAACCGTGCTGGTTCCCGCCATCCCCGGTTCTCCCCGTGTTCCTAAAACCGCCACGGTGAGCGCGAGGATGCGTGTAACCGTTGTGACTGAGGTCGAGGGGAAAGTCATGACCACAGTTGCAAGCTATGAATTTATGGGCGGAGAGCTTACGGACAACCACATAACAAACGGCGGAAGGTGGAATCTGATAAAATATGAAAAAGCTGATTCATAAGGCAGAACAAAAGATCCGCTCAAAAAAAGGCGAAACGTTGGCTGAGAGTCTTGTCAGCATACTGATCCTCACCCTTCTCTCGCTGGCTGTCATGGTTTCAGTTCAGGGTGCGCTGAAAATAACCGGCGATTCCCTGAAAAGGGCACAGGAAACGCAGGAGAAAGTCAATGCCGCTATACATTCTGCCTCCGGTACATCTGGCACGATCACGTTTGCAGATTCGCATGGAATATCAGCGCATCATACTGTAACGATCTATAATACGGATGGAATCTTAGCGTTTGACCCGCAAACTTGAGGGGATTGAGAAGCGTGAAAAAGCGTTTAAAAGATAAAAAAGGCATGACCTTAACAGAACTTTTGGTAACGATTGTGATATTCTCTCTTGTCACAGCCGCTGTTTCAACTATGCTTATATCGATGTTGCGTGTATATGGGAGAGCAAATGATTTTGCCGAGTACAACTCGCTTATTGACAGTACCGCAAACCCGATCGTCAGCGATTTGCTGGAGTCTACAGCAAAACCGGAGCTTGAAGACTTGGGCAGTAAAATTGCGATTATCATGGGTTCCGCCAGAATCGAGTATTCTGTTAACGAAGAAGGCGTTTTGCTTAGAAACAACAGCCCGGTTCTGGTTAAGGGGTATTACAAAGGGAAAAGCGTCAGTATTGCCTGTACATCGTCCGACTCAGGTAAGGAATATACGTTAACGGTTACTGTTTTTTCCGACAGCGGTACAGCTGTAAGCAGGGATTATACGGTGAGACCGCTTGTCTTAAACCAGTACTAAATTGTATCGCCCTGCGTTTGTACTGTCCAGCTCCGAGAATAACTTTGATTTCCAGTTTCAGTTGATTCTTAGTACTTATGAAATGAGAGCCTGTGCGACGGTTCGGTAGGCCTCCACTTGTCGCTATACTGAATAAAGACAGCGTGTGGAGCGGAAACTACACACGCTGTCTTTGTCAATAAGTTCTTAAGCTGACGTGATCTGCGATACTTGCAAAATATTTTAGGATATCGGGTAATTAAAACAATATATAACCTGTGTTATACTTAGAAAAAACAGAGAGGGGTTTCACTATGCTGTTTGTTTGCTATCCAAAGTGCACCACCTGTCAAAAGGCTCGTGCGTTTCTCGATGCCAAAGGCGTTGCCTATGACTTCCGCGATATAAAACCGGATAATCCAACCGAGGCGGAACTGCGCATGTGGCACGAAAAGAGCGGCTTGCCTATCAAGCGGTTCTTCAACACCAGTGGCCTGCAGTACAAAGCTCTTGAGCTCAGTAAGAAGCTTCCCCTCATGACTGAGGACGAGCAGTTCGCCCTACTTGCCACAGATGGTATGTTGGTCAAGCGCCCGATTCTGGTCGGAGATAATTTCGTTCTGGTAGGCTTCAAGCAACCGGACTGGGAAAGCGTACTATAAATAATGAATACCACTGACAACCCGAAATAGGAGGACCCAATATGAGCAAAAAACTAGTAGCGTATTTTTCAGCAAGCGGCGTGACCGCTGCGCTTGCCAAAACACTCTCGGAGATCGCAAAGGCTGACCTCTATGAGATCAAACCCGAAGTTCTGTATACAAAAGCGGACTTGGACTGGATGGACAAGAAGTCTCGCAGCACGATAGAGATGAAGGACCAGACTTACCGTCCGCCACTTGCCGATAAAAATGCAAATGTCACCGAATATGATGTTGTCTTTTTAGGCTTCCCTATTTGGTGGTATGTAGCGCCGACGATCATCAACACCTTCCTTGAAAGCTACGATTTTTCCGGCAAGATTATCCTGCCGTTTGCCACCTCCGGCGGCAGTGGATTCGGTGAAACCATAAATAAGCTGCAACCTTCCGCTTCCGACACAGCGATTTGGAAAGACGGTAAGCTTCTCAATGGCCATCCTTCGAAAGATATGCTGGCTAAATGGTTAGACAGCCTCAATATTGAGTAGAACTCGACACATAAAAAAGCGCTTCGGGGCAAACCGAAGCGCTTTTTTATTGTTGTAATTCATTCTTATTTGGCATGATGATATCTTGATTTATATATTTTACAATAAGTATTGGTCGTGTTATCGTTATAAGGTAGCATAATTAAAACAAAACAAAAGGAGGTTTTTTCGTGGAGTTTAAACGGCTCTTCAGTCCAATCAAAATAAATGGACTAGCGCTTAAAAACAGGGTGGTGATGACTGCCATCCATCTGACGTATTCGGATGACGGAAGCGCTAATGATAAGGTCAAGCATTTTTACTGGAGACGTGCAGAAGGCGGCGCGGCGATGCTTATTGTCGGCGGTATTGCATCGGATAACTATGTTGGATATCCAAATATGCTGCGCCTTGATAAGGATGAATTTATCCCAAGCTATCGAGAGATGAATGACGGTATCCACGCCCGGGGCGCTCTTTCCTGCGCTCTGCTGATGCAAACCGGACGTTACGGAAAGGCCGCGTTTGTGGAGGGCGATGACTCAATTCTCTCAGCGTCGGCGGTGCTCTCTCAAATGTCCGGCGACACGCCTCGTGCCATGACGAAGGAAGAGATCAAAACCACCTGCAAACGAGCAGGCGAGGCAGCTATCCGCGCCAAAACAGCCGGGTTTGACTGCGTGGAGCTGACTGCCGCTTCGGGTTATTTGATCAGCCAATTTCTTTCCCCGCTTACCAATCTTCGTGAAGATGAGTATGGAGGCAGCTTTGAAAACCGCTGCCGTTTCGGACTGGAGATGGTTGCGGCTGTGCGTAAAGCTGTGGGTGGGGATTTCCCCTTTGCCGTGCGAGTTGCCGGTAACCAGTTCATGAAGGGCGGAACTTCCCTTGAAGAGTGCGTAGAGTGGTGCAAGCTGCTGGAAAATGCCGGTGTTAATATGCTGGATGTCACCGGAGGCTGGCACGAGACCCAGATTCCGCAATTGCCGGGAGACGTACCCAGAGGCGGCTTTGTATACCTCGCCGAGGCAATAAAGAATGCTGTCTCCATCCCTGTCCTCACAGCTAATCGCCACAACGACCCGGTAGAGGCGGAGACGGTTCTTGCCCTGGAGCAGGCAGATATTATCGGTATGTGCCGCACTCTAATTGCTGATCCCGATTGGCCTAAAAAGGCTCAGACCGGACAGGAAAACACCATTCGGCGCTGCGTCGCCTGCAATCAGGGCTGCTTCGCAAATGTGTTCAGTTATAAGCCCTGTAAATGCCTGCTCAACTACTACGTGGGCAAGGAATATCTGGAAGAAGAAAACACCAAGACGGACTCGCCCAAGAAGCTGCTGGTCGTCGGTGCGGGTGTCGGCGGCTGCGAGTTCGCGCTGCGGGCCGCACAGCGTGGTCACAAGGTTACGCTAGTGGAGAAGGGTGGTAGAATTGGCGGACAGCTGGAATTGGTCAGCGTTCCTCCTGCAAAACATGAATTTGCCACAATCACTCCATACTATGAGACTGCACTGTGTGAGAGCGGCGTGCAAGTTTGGTTAAACCGGGAGCTTACTGCAGAAGATATTCGCAAGGGCGGCTATGATGGGGTAGTTTTTGCTACCGGCTCCACTGTGAAGAAAATCCCTCTGCCCGGAAACAGCAGCATTCCCGTTTATACCGCCGAAGAAATTTTGTCACGTCAGGTAATTGCAGGGAAGAATGTCGTGGTTGTGGGCGGCAGCTCGGTGGGCTGCGAAACAGCGGATTATTTGGTACAAGAGGGGTCGATTTCAGAGGAAAAGCTGCATTTCCTTTTAAGCCAAAACGCTGAGAAAGGCGAAAAAATCGCTGAAATGCTCCATAACAGCAGTCGCAAGGTGACGGTTCTGGATATTGCAAAAATCGGCTCCGGTTTTGATTTCGGTTGTGGATGGCCTGTTTTGAAGGACCTTAAGCGCCTGGGCGTTAAGTCATTGCCCTTTGCAAATATTCTGGATATTACCGACCATGCAGTGACAATTGAGGCAAAAGACAGAAAAACCGGTGAAGTGCAGCAGCTAAGCATCCCCTGCGACACCATCGTTCTCGCTGTTGGTTAT
>CAZHCB010000028.1:0-7044 GCA_964530935.1 uncultured Oscillospiraceae bacterium | reverse complement strand
TTAGACGGTGTCCGTGTTGTGGAGCTCGGCACCCATGTGGCAATCCCCTATTGCGCGCGTGAACTGGCAGATATGGGCGCAGAAGTTATCAAGGTGGAGCCTCCTCAGGGCGAGGCTTATCGCAGCAGGATGGGTATGCTGTTTCAGTTGCCCTTTAAGCCCGACCATAACGTGGTATTCACGCCCTACAACGTGAACAAGAAGAGCTTGAGCATCAACCTGAAAGATGATGACGGCAAGGAAGCTTTTTTGAAGCTGCTTTCAACTGCCGACATCTTCGTCACTAACACCCGGGAAATGGCATTAGAGCGGCTTGGACTGGATTTTAACACCCTGCGTGAAAAGTTTCCCAGACTCATTATCGGCAGTGTAAACGGCTTTGGCACAAAGGGGCCGGATAAGGACCGCGGCGGCTATGACGCAACATCTTTCTGGAGCCCCTCCGGCGCTATTCCCGAGTGGACAACAAAGGATTCCAAGGTGTTCAAGCCCTTCTACGGCTTTGGTGACTCCATTGCCGCAGCCCAGCTCACATCCGGCCTGATGGCCTCAATGTACCGTCGCGAGAAAACAGGGAAGGGCGAAGTCGTTCGTGTGTCTTTGCTCGCTGCGGGCCTCTGGCATAATATCTGCGGCTTGCTGCGCTATCAGGTCGGACATAAATTCCCCAAGAGCTATTACGAACCCATCCTGCCGCTGGATAACTTCTATCTCACCAAAGACGGCAAGTGGTTTTTGAGCTCCGAGGAGCGCTGGGATTTGCGTTGCAACGCATATTTCGAGCTGTTTGGCACGCCGGAGCTGAAAGATGATCCGGAGTGGAACTCCATGAAGGGCTACATGTCAAACTGTGCTGCAAAGGTTCGGTTTTTGGAGGAACACATTTCTCAGGTAACTTCCGAAGAAATCACCGCGGCACTCTCAAAGGCCGGAGCTATTTTTGAGTTCCTGTATGAGACAGAAGATGTTTTAACCAACAAGCAGGCTTGGGAAAACGAATTCCTGCGTGAAATAAAAACCTTAAGCGGTGAGTCCCTCACCATTGCCAATATCCCGCTGGATTTCGACAGTCAGGGCTTTATTGATGAATGCACACCCGCCCCTCAGCTGGGTCAGGATTCAGTTGCTTTGCTCGCCAGTTTGGGATACACAGAAGAACAGATAAAGGCAATGCTTGAAAAGCAGGCGATTGTAGCATACGAATAAAATTTAAACACAGAAAACGTGGGCGGTGCTTTACCGCCCACGTCTCATTTCTCTGCGCCCAGTTGTCTGAAATAGTCTATTGAAATGTGGGAAAAAGTTCTGCAGTTCTCACTCAAATAGCGCCCGGAGGCTCGAGTTAGACCAACCTCTGTGTAGAGAGGAGGATCTGTTAAAATTGCGTATTGGTTGGCAAAATCAGGGTTGTTTTTTACAAGCGTAAGCGCTGCAATGGCAATCCCAAGCCCATTATTTACAAAGTTAAATATAGATGAGGTATCCGTTGTTTCCACACCCACGCTGGGATATACGCCAACTTGTCTGAAGTAATCCTCCGCAGCATCACGTGTGCCGTAACCGGGTGCCACACTGATGAAAGTCTCGTTTACCAGATCCTTTAAACGTATCTCTTTATAGTCCTTGAGCCAGTGTCCGGGTGGGTATATAATCGCGCCCTGCTCCCGCATGAGCACCTTTGTTTCAAGTCCCGGTTCTTCTATTTGCGGAACGCATACGACATAATCCACTAACCCTTCCTGAAGCATTCGGATAATTCGTTTGCGTCGCGCCGAGTGCAAGCGCATAGTTAATCTTGGTTCCGCAATTGTCATTTGTTTGAAAAGTGCCGGCATATAAAGGCCAACATTGGTCGCAATCAGTATTTCTGATTTCTGCTGCTCCAACATATCACGGAGTTCTGCCTGTGCGTCTTCCGCTTCATTGACCATCTTCACCACATGGCGATAATAAGCTCTTCCATATTCATTAAGCACAACCCCGCGGCCTACATGGTCAAACAGTTTTACTCCGAGTTCATCCTCAAGCTCAGCAATAGTTTTACTGAGAAAAGGCTGAGAAACCTGCAGATCCTTTGCCGCCTGTGTCATATGCTCGAGTTCAGCGGCACGCTTAAAAAAAAGCAACTGTTTAACTTCCATATTGGTTTCTCCTCTTTGCAAGATAGTTGACTTAATGGTATCATTCGGGCAATATTTAGTCAACGGCATATATAAATTATGCCTTACTCATTTGTAAAACCATATGAGTCTTAAGCAATAAAAGTCAAGGCACTTGCCTTGACTTTTATTGCTTCAATCAGTCCTTTATTCTAGCGCAGTCAGCGCTCTCGCCTTGGAGCATGGTCAGCCCATGGTCAAGGGAGGAGATGACCGCCTCAAGATTTTCCTTTGCGGCCTTTGGGCTGCCGGGGAGGTTGATGATCAGCGTGCTTCCCCGAATCCCGGCCTGTGCCCTCGAGAGCATTGCCCGGGGCGTTATCTTGAGAGACTCCGCGCGCATTGCCTCCGGAATTCCGGGGCAGAGGCGCTGGCAGACGGCAAGCGTCGCCTCCGGCGTAATATCCCGCGGGGCAAAGCCCGTGCCGCCGGTCGTGGCGATGAGGTCTGCCTCGCCGTGGTCTGCAATTTCAGAGAGCACCAGGGCAATGGCGTCCTTATCGTCGGGAACGAGCACAGTTTTCACAACATCGTAGCCTGCATCTTTGAGTATCTGCGCCACCAGCGGGCCGCCCTCGTCGGCGCGCTCGCCACGGGAGCATCTGTCGCTGACTGTAACTACCGCTGCCTTGAACATAAAAACCCCTCCTAGTCCTTTAAAAGTAAAATATTTTCAGGTGCAACCGCCACAAACACTTGCGCTGCAAACTTTTGCGGCAGCTTGTCTTTTGAGAGCTCCATGCGCAGAACCGGCGCATTCGGCGCACTGTTTCTGGGGCGAAGTATTAAAATTGTGGAAAACACATTGTCCATCGTTCGAACCACGTCGCATAAAAAGGCATTTTTGTCCTCCGCCTCGCAAAAATAAAGGTGGTGCGCACGAATCCCTATTTCTGTCGTGCCCGCCGTTTCCCGTCCGCAATCGAGGGCAACTCCCCAGTCGGGAAGGTCGGCCACCTTGCCGTCACGCGTGGCAACAACTACGTTCTTGCAGCCCGAAAGCTTTGCGGCGCAGGCATTGCGCGGATTTGAGAACAGTTCCTTCGGTGTCAAAACACCTTTAGATCGCCCGGCATCCAGCACACAGATCTTAGCGCAATTCCTAAAAACCTCATTCCTGTCGTGGGAGACCCAGACGATGCTGCCGCCGAAGCCGTCCAGCGTATCTGTGAGCTCCAGCTCAAGCTGGGCCTGCAGATAGCTGTCAACCGCGGAAAAGGGCTCGTCAAGCAGTAAAATCTTCGGCTCGGTGGCAAGTATCCGCGCAATCTCCGCCCGCTGCTGCTGGCCGCCGGAGAGCTCTGCCGGGCGCTGACCGGCAACGTCCTCAAGCTGGAAGCGCCTCAAAAGCTCGTCGGAGGCGGCTTTTGATTTGGCTTTTCCTTTAACCACCGCCTCAATATTTTGCCGCACAGTCATGTTCGGAAACAGGGCATACTGCTGAAAAAGGTAGCCAACCCCGCGTTTTTGACAGGGTAGATTGATGCCCTTTTCACTGTCAAACAGCACCCTGCCGTCCAGAACTATCGTGCCCTCGTCGGGGGTCATTATCCCGGCAATGCAACGAAGAGTGACGCTCTTTCCGCTGCCGGAAGCGCCGAGGAGGGCGAGAACCTCGTCTTCGGTCTCAAAGCACACTTGGAGGCTAAAATTACTCAGTTTCTTTTTTATATTCACAGAAAGAGCCATTATTTCGCCCTCCTGTGTCTTTTTTCAAGCAGGTTGATTGCAAGCATCACAACCGCGGAAATCGCAATGTTGATGATGACCCAAAGCTGCGCTCTCGCGTCGTCGCCCGTGCGCCAAAGCTGATAGACGGTCGTCGAAATGGTCGCCGTTCTGCCCGGTGTGTAGCCTGCGGTCATGCTGGTCGCGCCGTATTCCCCGAGGGCTCTGGCAAAGGCGAGAACCGCCCCGGCAAGGATTCCCTGACGGCAATACGGCATCCGGATTTTCCAGAAAATGAAGGTGTTGGAAAGTCCCAAAGTCCTTCCGGCGTCGGAAAGTGTATCGTCAAAGCTCTCAAAAGCGCCCCTTGCCGTTCGGTACATCAGCGGAAAAGCCACCACAACGGTGGCGAAAATTGCCGACCACCAGGTCATCACAATCTTAACAGCGAAGGTGTTCAAAGTTCTCAAGAATGTTAACGCGTGTTGCGCTGTCAACAAAGTCAAGTTTGTCGGGGTTGGCTTCGGCGTCCTTGGAAGCGTCTAGCTGGTTCATTTGCTTCTGAGCGGCGGAGATGAACAGGTCGCAGTCTGCGCCTTCCTCAATCTGGGTCTTGAGTGTGCCCGAGGAGTCGTATGTGGGGATAATCGTCACGTTAGGCGCAACGGTTTTTTAAAGCTCGATCACCTGATCAAGTGTTTCGGTCATCGAAGCCGCCGCAAAGACGACCAGTTCGATGTTTTCAACCGGCTCTGTATTAACAACCGTCAGCTCATCGCCGACAGATATTGTTCCCCCGTGTAATACCCGGGTAAAAATTCCCTCTCGTGGCATTATGCAATCGCCCATTTTCTGAAAAATCGCACAGCCAGAGTGACACTCCTTGCCGATTTGTGTCAGCTCAAGGAGCACATCGTTGCAGGCAAAAACCGTGCCGATGGGCAGAGTTTTGAAGTCGATTCCAGAGACGACCAGGTTTTCGCCAAAGGCACCGTCAACAACCTCGGCGCCTCGTGCCCGGAATTCCTCAATTTTATCGTGGGAGAGCAGAGATACCTGCCTGTGCCAGTCACCGGCATGAGCATCGCCCTCAATTCCCCAGTTATCAAGGATGTTTATGGTACCGACATTGGTTTTTTGAAGTCCCTTGACGCCGCTTGTGCACACGGCAATTACATTGCCCATTTTCTAACCTCCGATTTGCGACATAATGCGCGTTTCAATGTTTTTACCGGACTTTTCAGAAAATATATGATGCTCCGGCTTGTCTTCAATTGCAGCCCTCATCGCCGCAATTATTTCCACGTCCTCACCCTTCAAAAGCGGCTTTAGCTGCACACCCTTGTCAAACTGCAGGCAGGTTTTTAAAAAGCCTGTGGATGTAAGGCGCACACGGTTGCAGCGCTTACAAAAGCAGTCTGACACCGCGCTGATAAAGCCCAGCTTTCCGGGAAAATCTGCAAGCTGAAAGTAGCTGCATGGGCCAGAAAGGCTTGGGGTTTCAAGCTCCTTCATTTCGCCGAAGCGTCCTGTGAGCTGTGCCTTAACCGTCTCCGGCGAGAGACCCGTCAGTTTTTCTCCCATACCGATCGGCATAAGCTCAATAAAGCGCAGGGAGAGCCGCCCGTCAGAGAGAAGCCGCTCGGTCATGGGGATTATCTGGTCCTCGTTAAGCGTTGTTGGCACGCAATTAATCTTTACTGAAAGCCCGCTGTCAAGGGCTGTGTCGATGGACGCAAGCACCTTGTTCACACCGGAGCGGCGGGTTATTTGTGCAAAGACCGCCTCGTCAATGGCGTCGAGGCTGATGTTAACGCTGTCCAGTCCCGCCGCAACAAGCTCGGGCAGCTGCTCGGCGAGCAGCACACCGTTTGTTGTCATGCAGACGCGCTCAATGCCGTCAATGGCTTTAATTTCGCCCACGAGTGAAGAAAGGCCCTTGCGAACCAACGGTTCTCCGCCAGTCAGGCGGACTTTCTTGACACCCAGGTCAGCCAGAAGTTTCGTTAGCCGGATTATCTCTTCATAGCTCAAAATCTCATCATGCCCGGCAAGTTCTACGCCCTGCTCCGGCATGCAGTAAACGCAGCGCAGATCGCAGCGGTCGGTTATCGAAATGCGGACGTAATTTATGTTTCGTCCCTGACCGTCAAGCATCGCGGGCCTCACTTACAAAAGCGGCAACGAAGGCGGCGATCGCCTCGAGCTCGTCCGGGCGGAAGACCGGCTTGTCGGTCGCAACGCTGTCGCTACTGACATAGGCAAGGCAGGTTTCCGGGTCGCAGACTGGCGTTTCGGAGAGAAGCTCAATTTTCGGGTACACCGAATTTTTGAAGCCCTCCAGCAGCACAAGGTCGGCCTCGGGGAACATGGCAATCAGCTTATCGTCCGTCATGGTCACGGCACGAGCCAGCGAATATTTCTCACTGTCAAATATCGCCGTGCCGCAGGCTCCGGCCTGGAAGAAACGGAAGGTGTCCGTTCCCGGTGTGTCGGGGGTGAAGCTGTGACCGTCGTGCTTGATAACGGCGGTTTGCAGCCCCAGAGCCGTGAGACGTGGGAGAAGAGCCTCGATAAGCGTGGTCTTTCCCGAGTTCTTCACTCCACTAACGGCGAGGACGGTCGGAGCGTTTTTATAATAGAAGTCGCCCGACTTTCCGCCGTGTTTTTCGACCAGATGAACATCGCCTATAACCATCCTCTTGTCAATTGCCTTGCACATGTCATAAATGGTAAGCAGGGCTACGGTGGCAGCGGTCAATGCCTCCATCTCAACACCGGTTTTGCCGTCGGTCTTGACGGTGGCAATGGCAGTGATCAGGCAGGTAGCCTCGTTTATCTTGAAGTCCACCGAGCTGCTTGAAATAGGCAGCGGATGGGTCAGAGGAATCAAATCAGACGTGCGCTTTGCCGCCATAATCCCTGCCACTCGGGCAACGCCCAGAACATCGCCCTTCTTTGCCGTGCCGGACTTCACTGCCTCGATTATGTCGGGCGAAACGCGAATGTCACCCTGTGCGACGGCTATTCTGTTGGTCTCCGCTTTTTCGGAAACATCCACCATAATGGCGTTTCCGGCGGAATCAAAATGTGTAAATCCCATGTTCTCACCTCACAGTAAATATGTAGTGACTTTCGTTCCGGCGGGCAATGGGTCATTACCAACCGGCAGTTCCACAAGGCAGTTGCAGCCCATCATAGTTCGCATTTGACCGTT
>CAZHCB010000027.1:0-16141 GCA_964530935.1 uncultured Oscillospiraceae bacterium | reverse complement strand
CTTTTTTGGTCGGAGTGGGGAGACTTGAACTCCCGGCCTCATGGTCCCGAACCATGCGCGCTACCATCTGCGCTACACCCCGATTTGTGCAACTGCAAGTACCAAGTATAGAGAAATATACCGCAAAAGTCAAGTAGAAAAAACGTCCGTAACCTTGGATGACGGACGTTTTCTTATTACCTGAACTCTTTCATGTCGCTGTCATAAATCTCCACACGCCTGAAGGTACCGAAGTCCGGAGCAAGCTCGGGAGCAAGCTGCCGCAGGGCGCTTATCAGGTGCTCGGGGTTCAAGGTGGGTTCCTGAGCGGAGATAATCGCCTTAACGGACATGGTGTTACCCGAGGCGTCCAGAGACATGCTGCGGATGGCGGGGACGATGTCGGTCTGACCCATGCCGCTCTTGGTCTTTCTTTCGATTACGATAGAATCCTGTGCGAAAAAGTCGGCTACCTGAGGCAGCAGCTCAGCGGCGTTACCCTTGTCGTACTCCCATTCCCCCGCAATATCCAGCCATCTGATGTCCTTGCACTTGCGCTCCCACTCATAGCATTCCAGAACCTCGATGCCCTCCGGCAGGGCGCGGTTGAGCCGGTAAGTTATCTCTTGCAGACTCATAAATTCCCGGAGCTTAAAGTCCATTAGTTCGCAGCCGCTGGAAGCGCCCACAGACAGGGGCAGGGCGATGGAGATAATAGCGTGGGGGTTGAAGCCCTCGCTGTATCTCAGGGGGATGTCACCCCGCAAAAACCCACGCTGCATGGTGCGCATCAAATCGAGGTGGGAGATATAAACCGCACGACCGGTTTTAGTGAAACGCAGTCTCAGCCTATCCATCGCAGCGCCCTCCCTTCAAAAAAGCCGCAGCTCCGCAGGCGGTGCAGCTTTGGCGGCAGTCGGGGCTGAGCTCGCCCTGCCGGCTCTTTTTCCTCTCGGACCAGAGATGCTCGGGAGAAACGCCCATATTAACCCGGCTCCAGGGGAAGCACTCGTTCGCATCCCGCTCACGGACGGTATAGAAATCAGGGTCTAAGCCGCAGGACTCAAAGGCGCTCATCCAGCGGCCAAAGGAGAAATACTCGCTCCATGAATCAAGCTTCCCGCCGTTTTTCCAAACCTCATATATGACGGCGCCCATGCGTCTGTCTCCCCGGGAGAGGGCGGCCTCAATATAGCTGGTGTCCGGATCGTGCCAATTGTAGGAGATGGATTTTGAGCGCATATTATCCCGCAACAAGGTCACGCGCCGGCGGTATTCCTCCATGCTGACCTGCGCCTCCCACTGGAAGGGGGTGTGGGGCTTTGGCACAAAGCAGGAGGTGGAAACGGTTATATGACAGCCCCGGGACTTGTTGGAAGCGCTGGTCTTCCAAAGACGCAGAACCTTTTCAGCCAAATCGGCGATGCCCAAAACGTCCTCATCCGTCTCTGTGGGCAGACCCAGCATAAAGTAGAGCTTCACACTGTTCCAGCCACCCTCGAAGGCGATGCGACAGGTTTCCAGCAGATCTTCTTCACGAACATTCTTGTTAATCGCGTCTCTCAGCCGCTGAGTTCCTGCCTCGGGGGCGAAGGTGAGTCCGCTTTTTCGAACCCGCTGCACCTTCTGCATAAGCTCGATGGAAAAATTATCCGCCCGCAGGGATGGCAGCGAAAGCCCGATGCTCCGTGGCACGCAGTAGTCCAGCAGTCCGTCGCACAGCTCGGACAAAGGGCGATAATCGCTGGTGCTCAGAGAGGAGAGAGTGATCTCTTGATAGCCGGTGTTCTCTAAACTGGCTATGCCCTGCTCAATGCATTTTTCCGCGCTTCGGGAACGCACCGGACGGTAAACATAGCCCGCCTGACAAAAACGGCAGCCGCGAACGCAGCCGCGAAACAGCTCAATGGTCACCCGGTCGTGTACAATTTCCGTTGAGGGAACTATGGGGGCCGTGGGGAAATACGAGTTTTCAAAATCCTCCACTATACGCTTTTTTACTATGGGGTCCGCATTCTCGTCAGCGCTTAGCTCTTTGAGTGTGCCGTCCTCATTATAAACAGGGTTGTATCTTGACGGGACATAAACTCCGGGAATATGAGCGGCTTTAGATAGAAATTGAGCTTTTGTCCAGCCCAGCTTCTTAGCCTTGCGCAGAAGCTCCAGAACCTCGCAGTCCATTTCTTCACCTTCGCCGATGACGAAAAGATCAATAAAATCGCTCATGGGTTCGGGGTTGCAGCAGCTTGTGCCACCGGCAAAAATCAGGGGCAGCAGCTCATCCCGTGCTTCACGCTTTAGGGGGATGCCCGCCAAGTCAAGCATGTTCAGAACATTTGTATAGGCCATTTCGTAGCCGAGAGAAAAGCCGATGGCGTCAAAATCGGAGAGAGGGTCGCCGCTCTCAAGTGCCCAGAGGGGGACGCCTGCCTTGCGCATTTCATCTTCCATATCGCCCCAGGGGGCGAAGCAGCGCTCGCACCACACGCCGGGCATCTCGTTGATTACACCGTAGAGAATGCGCATGCCAAGATTCGACATGCCGATCTCGTAGGTGTCCGGAAAGCAGAAGGCCATGCGCAGGTCAATTTCCGCCTTGTCCTTTATTGTTTGATTGTATTCGCCGCCGGTGTATCTGGCGGGTTTTTGGACTCTCGGAAGAATCCGCAGAAGTCTTTTATCCATAGAGCACTCCATTTGCGCAGGTTTTTTTCTTTTTTAACGGGTATGCTCATTGTATACTTTCAGACCCTTTTTTACAAGACCTCCTTTTCCCCGTTAACTGCCTTGCCTGCATAAGCAGGAGCCATAGCCCGGGCACAATCAGCGCCGGAGCGTGCAAGATAAGGAGAAAATAAAGACCGACCATCGTCAGGAGAGCGGAAAGAGCAAGACCGGTAAGCCGGGAGATCCACGCTGCCCGGGATCTGTCCAGTAACATAGTGAGCAGGGCATAAAGAGCCCGTCCCCCATCCAGAGGAAAAACAGGGATGAGATTAAAGCCGTTTATTATAACGCCCAAGCCCGCGCTCAGGAGCAAAAAGTCGTTTTCCCAACGTCTTCCGCAGGCGGCGCAAAAAAAGGCGTAAGCCAAGCCCAGCGCGGGGCCTGACAGCGCTGCCAGCAGGGCTCCGGCGGGTTTGAGCTCGGAAACGTAGTCAAGTCTGAAGCCCAATAAAGTTGCGTCAAGCCGCGTGGGAGAAGCCCCCATGATAATAAGGGCGGCCATGTGACCCAGCTCGTGAGCGGCGATGGCGGGGACGAGAGCCAGCACTATGCCCTCGCTGTCAAAAAAATATATTATTGCAAATAGCGCAACAAAGCCCGCACCGAATCGAAGCTCGAACGGTGCAAGGCTCTTTTCTCTGCTGGATTTACTGCTTAAAACTTTCACAAGTAAAACTCCGGATTTATGTATTTGTTGTCTTTCTTCAGTTCAAAGTGCAGGTGGGGACCTGTGACATTGCCGGTGCTGCCCACTCTGCCGATAAGCTGACCCTTTGCAACATTTTCACCGTAGCTCACGGCTATGCTGCTGCAGTGGGCGTAAAGACTGGTTATACCGTTGCCGTGGTCGATTATTATAGTGTTTCCGTAGCCGGAAAACTCCTGAGCGGCGATGACTGTTCCGGCTGCAAAAGAGCCGATAGGGTCACCGTTGTAAACCTGAAAATCCGTGCCGTAATGGAAGCGGATGTCATTATAAATGGGGTGTATACGATAGCCGAAAACGGAGGTGGTAGGGGCTGAGACCGGGGGAGCGTGGTCAATGTCTATGGCGATGGCATCAAGGCAAACGGTGTCGGGCAGGGCCATGTCGGTAACTGCCGCCTGAGCGACCATGAAGGCCTCCATACGAAGCTCAAGCTCCGACTTTTCCGGAACAGCGACAGCGGCGGTGAGAGTGTATTCGCTGACATTTGCGGACTCTGTGGGGATTCGGGTTCTCCCGGCATACCCGTCAAAGCCTGAGAGGTTGGCGTAGATCATATCGTCCAGCACAAAGCCCTCAAGATCCTCCAGCACCGGCTTTTCAAGGTCGTTGCGTGAACTTTTCTCAGGGTCCTCTGCCTGGGCCTGAGCTTGTTCCTGCTCCGTCTCCCAGGCGTAAATTGTGCCTTCATCCCCTGAGATTCGTCTGCCCAGAGATAGGGCATAGGATGCCAGCTCGCCTGCGTGGCTTGCACCTTGGGCAAAGGTTTCGCTTATTCCCGCCACGATATTGGGACAGGTAAATTTTACCACTGTTAGCATTATTAAAATTGCGGCTACTGCCAAAGCGCGTAGTTTCATGATTAATACCTCTTTTTTGAGTAAAAACAACGCCACCTTATGCCTTAAAATGTGCTAAAAGCCTTTTCTTATGGCGATGGCGGTGTTATAATCAAATTTAATCGTAAAAATATATTCATTTTTTCCTAAAAATATTTTTTCTTTTGTATGATTCCGAGGTGCGTTTTATGAAGGTTTCCGGACTTCTCCGTCTGCTCACCAGCCGAATGTTCTTGACCTTTTTGCTTATTGGCGTGCAGATCGCATGGTTCTATCTGATGCTGGAGCAGTTTCTTACCTATTCCGAATGGATCTCTGCGGCATTCCAGGTGCTGAGCCTGATAATTGCTCTTTACATCATTAATAAAGACGATATCCCGGCGTATAAAATGGGCTGGGTCCTTGTCATCATGACGCTGCCTCTGTTTGGGGGCTTACTGTACATTCTCTTGGGTGAGAAGCGTCCCGCCTACAAGATGCGCAGGCAGATAAAGCGGGGAGAAAGAAACCACAGAAGGCTTCTTGTGGGCAAGAAGGAAACAAAAGAGGCCTTGGGACAGAAGAATCTTCGTGCTCTGGGCACGTTTGAATATGTATATAACAGCGTTGGCTTTCCCTACAGCGATAAGACTCAGGTGAAATACCACAGCCTGGGTGAAGAGCACTATGCGGATATTCTTGAGGAGCTTAAAAAAGCAGAGCGCTTTATCTTCTTGGAATACTTCATAATTCAAGAGGGGAAAATGTGGGATTCCATTTTGGAGATCCTTGAGCAGAAGGTAAAAGAGGGGCTGGATGTTCGCCTAATTTATGATGATATGGGATGCCTGCGAAAAATTCCGTCGAAATACTACGCAAAGATCGAAAAGCTGGGTATCAAGTGTCTGGTGTTCAACAGAGTAGTACCCCTTGTGTCCGTTGTAATGAACAACCGCGACCACCGAAAGATACTGGTTATCGACGGTCACACAGCCTTTACCGGCGGGGTGAATCTGGCGGACGAATACATTAACCATGTTGAGAAATTCGGGCACTGGAAAGACTCCGGCGTAATGATCAAGGGTCAGGCGGTTTGGAACTTCACGGTCATGTTTCTTGAGATGTGGAACTCATTCAGACCCACAGACAAAACCTTTGAAGCCTTTAAAACCTTCAAAACCATGAAAAAAGATATAGCTCCAATCCCGTCGGACGGTTTTGTTCTGCCCTTCTCAGACTCCCCTCTGGACGGGGAAACAGTGTCTGTGAACGTGTATCTGGATATTCTCTCTCAGGCCAAGAAGTATGTTTACATCTTCACGCCCTACCTTGCCATAAGTGATGAGCTGCAGCTGGCGCTTTGCTCCGCTGCCAAGCGCGGAGTTGATGTGCGAATGGTTCTGCCCGGCATCCCCGACAAAAAGATCGCCTACAGGCTCACCCGCTCGTATTATCGCCCGCTCATGAAGGCAGGTGTAAAATTATATGAATATGTACCGGGATTTATCCATGCAAAAAGCTATGTTTGCGATGATGAGATAGCGGTTGTGGGAACTATCAACATGGACTTTCGCAGTCTCTACCTGCACTTTGAGTGCGGCGTTTTAATGTATGGCTGCAGCGCTATTGGGGAGATTAAGCAGGACGCCCTTGAGACCTTCAAGCTCTCGCACAGGGTTCTGCCTAACGACCGTAAAGAAGGGCCCATACGAAAATTCCTTGGGGGTCTCTTCGATTCAATTCTGCGGGTGTTCGCGCCTATGTTCTAAACACGAAAGGAGCTTATTGATGAAGCTTTGGTCAGGACGTTTTGACAAAAATACAGACGCTCTTGTTGACGAACTCAATGCCAGTATCGGCTTTGATTTTCGAATGTTTGAGCAGGATATAAGAGGCAGCCTTGCCCACAGCGCCATGCTGGCAAAGCAGAGTATTATCTCCGACAAGGATTTTAGGGAGATCTCTGCCGGTCTACAGGATATTCTCATCGACATCAGGGAGGGACGCCTCACCTTTGGTAACGACGTTGAGGATGTGCATATGGCAATCGAGGGGGAGCTTACCCGGCGCATTGGTGACGCGGGAAAGCGTCTTCACACTGCCAGAAGCCGCAACGATCAGGTGGCTTTGGATCTGCGCCTATATCTCAAGGGCGAGATCGAAGAGATCCGCTATTTTATTCTGGATCTGCTCTCTGCCCTCAGCAAGCTTGCACAAGAGAATATTGACGTTATTATGCCTGCCTACACCCACCTTCAAAGAGCTCAACCCACCACCTTCGGGCACTATATGATGGCCTACGCCAACATGCTCCGCCGGGATGTTACAAGGCTTGAAGATTGCCTTAAGCGCATGGACGAGTGCCCTCTGGGAAGCGGCGCGCTCACCTCAACCACCTACCCCATCGACAGGCTGGCGGTTGCAAATGAGCTGGGCTTTGGGGGTATAACTCAAAACAGTCTGGATGGCGTTTCCGACAGGGACTATGCGCTGGAGCTAATGAGCGCCCTTTCGATTCTGATGATGCATCTGTCCCGCTTCTCCGAGGAGATCATTCTCTGGTGCTCGTGGGAGTTTAAATTTATCGAGCTGGACGACGCCTACTCAACGGGCTCTTCCATAATGCCCCAGAAGAAGAATCCCGATATTGCAGAGCTTGTACGCGGCAAGACCGGCAGAGTTTACGGCGACCTTATTTCCCTGCTGACGGTTATGAAGGCGCTGCCTCTGGCTTACAATAAAGACATGCAGGAGGACAAGGAACCGGTGTTCGACGCAGTGGACACGGTGAAGAAATGTTTGCCTGTTTTCACGGCAATGCTGGACACGATGCAGCTTTTGCCCCATAATATGAATGCTGCGGCCCGGCGCGGGTTTATTAACGCAACGGACTGTGCCGACTACCTGGTGACAAAGGGGCTTGCTTTCAGAGACGCTTACACCATCGTCGGAAGACTGGTCAACCTGTGTGCCCGGTCGGACAAAACCCTGGAAACACTTTCCCTTGAGGAATATAAATCACTCTCTCCGGTGTTTGAGGAGGATGTGTTCACGGCGATCTCGCTGGAGACCTGCGTTGAAAAGCGGAACGTCCCCGGCGGACCCTCAAAGCAGAGCGTGGAGAACCAGATCAAATATATTGAAGCGTTTCTTGATGAGAGACGTTAAGGCGAATATTGCACAGTGCAAGGAGACACAACAAACATGGTTGAAGAAATACAGAAAAACTTATACCGCATTAATGTAGAGCTACCCAAGAGCCCTTTGAGAGTTCTCAACAGCTACGCCATTTTGGGCGAAGACCGAAACATCTTAATTGACACCGGCTTTAGACGTCCCGAGTGCCATGAGTACTTGACGGACGGCATCAAGGAGCTGGGCATGGATATGGCTAAAACAGATATTCTGTGCACCCATCTCCACGGCGACCACACAGGGCTTGCACCTGACATTGCAGTTGACGGGACCCGGGTTTATTTGAGCCGCGTGGAAATTCCGTGGATGCTCAGAGAGACCAGAGACAATAGCCGCGCCAAGGACCGGCATATATTCAGCAGAAGCGGCTTTTCAGATGAACAGGTTGCCGTTCTGGAGGATGCCGCCTCTTACAAAATGGCGTCCAGCAATGCGTTCAGAGACTGGCTGCCCATAGACGGCGGAGACGTGTTCACCGCCGGAGAATACACTCTCAAGGCGGTTTCCACCCCCGGCCACACTCCGGAGCATATGTGCTTCTGGATCGAGAAGAGTAAAATAATGTTCACCGGCGATCATGTGCTTTTTGACATTTCCCCCAACATAACCAGCTGGCGGGATGTTGACGATTCTCTGGGCGATTACCTGAACAGCCTCAGGGCGATCGATAAGTACGACGTTGCCCTTGCCCTTCCCGGACACAGGCAGACCGGTGATTTTCACGCCCGTATCGCACAGCTTCTTGACCACCACGAGAGGCGTTTGGAAGAGTGTCTCTACCTGATAAAAGAAAATCCCGGCACCAATCTTTACGATTTGGCGGGGAAGATGAGCTGGAAGATCCGCTGCAACTCTTGGGAGGACTTCCCCCTTGGGCAGAAGTGGTTTGCCGTTGGCGAGTGCCAAAGCCACGTTTGGCACCTTGAAAGGCGGGGCTTGGTAAGCGGTGATTACAGCGATCATATCATGAGATTCTACGCAGCTGAGGATGCCACAGCTTGCGCGGCATCAGAATAAAGGAGAAAATCATGACTCCGCAGGAAAAGATAATTACTCTTAAAAAAGAAAAAGACGCCCTTATAATGGCGCATTACTATCAGCCTCTGGAGATTCAGGATGTTGCCGACATAGTTGGCGACTCCTTTGCTCTGGCTAAGCTGGCGCAGACTGCAAAGCAGGAGAACATTATCCTCTGCGGTGTGCGCTTTATGGCAGAGAGCGCAAAGATCCTCAACCCCGAGAAAAACGTGTTTCTTCCGGCGGAGACTGCGGGCTGCCCTATGGCGGACATGATCACCCCCGATGACGTTCTGGAATTGAGAGCACAATATCCCGAGGCGGCGGTTGTTTGCTACGTCAACTCCTCGGCTCAGGTGAAGGCGGTCAGCGACATTTGCTGCACCTCCTCATCGGCCGAGAAGATAGTTGCCTCCCTTCCCCAGAAGCAGATTATCTTCATTCCCGACAAAAATTTGGGAGCATACGTGGCAAAGCAATTCCCCGAGAAGGAGTTCATCTTCTTTGAGGGCTACTGCCCCATTCATAACGCCATGGGAGAAAGGGAGATTATGTCGGCAAAAGAGGCAAATCCCAAGGCAATGGTGTTGGCTCATCCCGAGTGTCCAATGAGCGTTCTCAAGGAGGCTGATTATGTCGGCTCCACCGCCGGCATCCTTGATCTCGCCCGAAAAACCGAGGCTAAGGAGCTGATCATTGCCACTGAATGCGGAGTTATTCAAATTCTCCAACGTGAGCTGCCTGAAAAAAAGATTATCTCGGGAAGACCCGACTTCATCTGTCAGGATATGAAAAAAACCGACTTGTCGGATATTATCGATTGTCTCGAAGGTCGCCGAAAGCCCGTTGAACTCTCCCGTGAGGAGATAGAGGCCGCGGCCAAAAGCCTCGAAAAAATGGTGAATGTGGGTTAAGTTATCCCGATTAATGAAATATTATTTCATGAAGAACTATCTAAATTGGATAGTTTTCTATACAATAGCATTATAAACCGGAGGGAAATAAGAAAAATGATTAAGAAAGTTGTACGTCGTCAGTACAATTCAAAGAACTGTTTTGTCTGCGGAAAAACAAACGAAGTCAGCTTCAAGGCGGATTTCTTCGACATGGATGATGACAGCCTTGTGGCTCTTGCCACAGCAGGCGAAAGGCACCAGAGCTATCCGGGAATAGTCCACGGGGGGGCCAGCGCGGCGCTTTTAGACGAAACAATGGGCAGGGCGATTACCACCATTGATATGGAATGTATCGGCATTACCCTTGAGCTGAACTATAAGTATCATAGGCCGGTCCCGCCCGATGTACAGCTGATAATAAGCGCACGGGTCGTTGAGAACGGGCCGAAGGTGTACATAAGCGAGGGCGAGCTGATTCTCCCCGACGGTACAAGGGCAGTGACCGCCAGAGGAGTGTTCCTTAAATCTGATCCGGAAATTCTCAGCAGAATGGGGGCGGAATTTGCCATCCATGAAATGTGCACTTCTCCCGATGACCCCACTGAGATCGACATTCCGGACCCACTCGAGATGCCCGTGAAGATAAGGGCGGAAATGGCTTCTGTGCAGGCATAAGTTCATAAGAAATAAACAGCGTATCAAATGCCATTTGATACGCTGTTTTAATTTTGCCAAAATGTGAAATTGTTCACAATTAGGTAATGTTTTCTCCACATATTCGGCTCTATACTGGATTTAGATAAACGGAAACAGACATATTGCTTTGGCAAGGGAAAGGAGGTTATTGTTTTGAAAAAGCTATATATAATTACCGGAGCCAGCGGTTTTCTGGGAAACAACATTGTCAGTAAGCTGGGGCAGGCCGGAGAAGGGGAAAACGAGATCAGAGCCTTGGTTTTACCCGGTGATGAGGCAAAGTCTCTGGACGGGCTTGACTGCCGGATCTTCTATGGCGATGTAACGAAAAAAGAGACGCTTGCAGAGATATTTGATTTTGATATAAAAGACTACACAGCGGTTTTTGTTATCCACTGCGCGGCAGTCGTTTATATTAAGTCCAAATATAACCCCAAAGTTTACGATGTGAATGTAAACGGAACCAAGAATATGGCAGACATGGCTTTGGAGAAAAACGCAAAGCTTGTGTATGTCAGCAGCGTTCATGCCATCAGCGAAAAGCCGAACCACGAGACCATGGCGGAAACCCTTGATTTTGACCCGGATAAGGTAAAAGGCCTGTATGCCAAAACCAAGGCGGAAGCGGCGAGATATGTTTTGGAAATGGTCAAACAAAAAGGCCTTAACGCCTGCATTGTTCACCCCTCCGGAATAATCGGGCCCAATGACTATGAGAACAGCCACATGACGCAGCTGGTCAGAGTGGCCGCCGCCGGAAAGCTTTATGCCATCGTTAATGGCGGCTACGACTTCGCGGACGTTCGGGATGTGGCGGACGGGATTATCTGCGCCTGCAGTAACGGAGGCAAGGGTGAGTGCTATATTCTCTCAAACAGATTTATCAGTGTGCGTGAGCTTACGAACCTGATCTGTGAAACTAAGGGTCTTAAAAAGATAAAAGTTGCTCTGCCTATTTGGATGGCAAAGATGTTTGCTCCGCTTTGCGAGCTATATTATAATGTGAAAAAAGTAACTCCGCTGTTTACGGGGTATTCCCTGTACACCCTGTCGTCCAACGCAAACTTCTGCAAGGATAAAGCCAGAAAAATATTGGGGTATAAAAACAGGGACTTGAAAGAAACCATTAGCGACACCACGAAATGGCTGGAGAGTGCAAAAAGGAAAAAGCTGTATGGCAGGGGCATTTGACCATAACAAAGGAACACGAAGCAACCCCCCACGATAATCTGTGGGGGGTTGCTTCGTTTAATCCAAGTAGCTGTCTATGATAGCTGTGATCTCATCGGCGGAGGCGGTGCAGTCGTAAAGCGCCTGAGGCCGGTCGTCCAGCCGGCACAGGAGTTCATCGCCCTGCCACCAGATGGAAATGTTCCTTTCGCCCGAACCGTCACCGGAGTTATCTTCGCCAAGGTAGCAAATCACGGTATAGTCCGCCGCAGCCGTGGGAATGTCCCGGTTTTGAAGCGGCTGCCCGGATACGAGCAGCTCCACAAGCTCTGTGGCAGTGTTTTTGTCGCTGATTTCGATAGCTGCACTGTCACCGTATGCGGTTTCGGCATCTCCCGCAAACTCGCTCTTATAGCTGGGCGCTGCGTCTGTTGCGCTGCCGGCATCATATGTGCTGGAAAACATTCTGTTCTCAAGCGTTGCGGTGTCGTTGGCGCTTTTGCCGCCGCCAAACATTCCCGTTGATTGGGAAACAACGAAAACTAGCGCAAGGCATGCCGCTACCGGAAGAATTGTTCTCCAGGGTGACTGCTTTTTGCGCCGGTTACTTTTTTGTTCTTCATTTATTTTTGACATTACGCCCGATGCAAATCCTGCGGGTGCTGTCCGAATTTCAAGATTCATCCCTTGGGATATACCGGAAAATGCCTCGTAAACCTTGGCACAGTCGGGACAGTTACCCATGTGGGTGCGAAGCTCGGATTCCTGCTGTGCAGACAACTCACCGTCAATCAGTTGGGAAATCATTTCATAATACTTGCCACAGGCATCCACGCTTTACACCTCCTTTTGCCTATTTGACGCTGGGGTGTAAGAAAAGTTTCTGTCTGCAATAAGTATTTCGCATAATTTTTTCCGCGCTCTGAAAATTCGGGATTTTACTGTGCCCTCCTCCAGCTCAAGGACAAGAGCGATCTCGTCATAGCTCAGGCTCTCAATCTCCCGCAGGAGCAAAATCGCACGATAATCAGCCGGTAGTGCGTTCAAACCCCGGGCGATCGCCTCGCGAAGTTCGTTTCGCTCGGTTATGGAGTCCGGCGAAAAACGCTCGTCAGGGATCTCCAGTTCCTTGCCGTCCTCCTCATCCTCGGTAAACGTAAGGGAAGAATGAGCTTTTCTGGTTTTGGACCGGAGAAAGTCCAGACACACGTTGGTGGTCAGCCGGTAAAGCCAGACGGAAAACCTGCTCTCACCCCGAAAGTTGTCTATAGAGTTGTACGCTTTTATAAAGGCCTCTTGTGACATATCCAGAGCGTCTTCCTCATTGTTCACCATGCGCATGGCGAGATTGAATACTCTGTTTTGATTGTCGAGAACCAGTTTTTCGAAGGCAGATTGGTCACCCTTTTGAACACTGAGAACCAGTTGTGTTTCCTCCTCACGGGTCATTGAACCTCACCTCAAATCTCGTTTTATCTGTACGGCTATTCGCCGGGCATCCTCCAAATTGGATATTTGTACTATCTGGGCTTTAAAGTATCCCGAGTAGGGAACTGACCGCAAATACCATGCAAAGTGCCGCCGGGCCTCAAGACAGGCTATCACTTCACCCTTGTCCTCGGCTGCCGCCTCAAGCTGAGCAAGAGCAGTATCGACCCGCTGGTCAATGGTGGGCGGTGGGGGGAGCTCTTCTCCCGACAAGGCGGCCCTAGCGCGGGCGAAGAGCCATGGATTGCCGAATGCGCCTCTGCCGATCATCAGGCCGTCGCAGCCTGTGTAGCGGAGAATACGCACTGCGTCCTCCGGTTCGAAAACGTCCCCGTTGGCAAACACGGGGATGGTTACAGCTTTTTTTGTGTCGCGGATAATGTCCCAGTCGGCAAGACCCGAATACATCTGCGCCCGGGTCCTGCCGTGGACAGTGATGGCGCAGGCGCCTGCCTCCTGACACATCCTGCCGAACTCTATGGCGTTTGCGTTGCCCTTATCCCAGCCCTTGCGGAATTTGACCGTAACGGGAACGCCCGCGCTTTTTACAACGGCTTCAATGATGTCCCGGGCTCTTTCCGGATCGCGCATGAGAGCGCAGCCGTCGCCGTTTCCGGCAACCTTGCCCACCGGACAGCCCATGTTAATGTCTATTATATCCGCACCGGAGAGTTCCCTTGCAAGAGCGGCGGCCTCGGCCATAATTGAAGGCTCGCTGCCAAAGATCTGAACTGCGCAGGGGTGCTCATTTTGTCCGATTTTGAGCAGACTTTTGGTCTTCTCGTCCTTATATACAAGCGCCCGGGAACTCACCATCTCCGTGCAGGTGTAGTCCGCGCCGTGTGCCCGGCAAACCTGCCGGAAGGCCAGATCCGTAACGCCCGCCATGGGGGCTAAGGCCAGCGGACCGGGGATTTTTACATTGCCTATTTCTATCATGCTCAATCTGCCGCCTCACTCCAAATTGCGGGGGATGTCCAGATCCACACCCACAGGACAGTGGTCGCTGCCTTCAATTTCGGGACAGATGAACGCCTTGTCAATTTTGTCTGCCAGCCTGTCGGAAACCAAAAAGTAGTCGATACGCCAACCCGCGTTGTTTGCTCTGGCGTTTGCCCGGTAGCTCCACCAGGAGTAGGCGTTCTCAGTGTCCGGGTACAGGTAGCGGAAGCTGTCTGTAAAACCTGCGTCCAGAAGCCGGGTAAATTTCTCCCGCTCTTCATCGGAAAAGCCGGGATTGCCACGGTTGGTTTTGGGATGTTTCAGGTCAATTTCCTTGTGGGCAACGTTCATGTCGCCGCAGACAACAACCGGCTTGTGCTTGTCCAGCGAAACCAGATGTTCGCGGAAAGCGTCATCCCAGCTCATGCGGTATTCCAGCCGTTTGAGCCCGTCCTGAGCGTTTGGAGTGTACACGCAAACAAGGAAAAACTCCTCAAATTCAAGGGTTATTACACGCCCTTCGGTGTCGTGCTCAGGTATCGCTAAGTTATAGGTAACATCAATTGGCATCATTTTTGTAAACACTGCCGTGCCGGAATAACCTTTTTTTTCGGCATAACACCAATAATCGTGGTATGGACCCAAATCCAGCTCGATTTGACCCTCTTGGAGCTTAGTCTCCTGAAGGCAGAAAATGTCCGCGTCCAAACCGAGAAAAATCTCTTCAAAACCCTTTTTTGCAACGGCGCGCAGTCCGTTTACATTCCATGACATCAGTCTCATTTGCTTACCTGCTTTCTCGCCACCAGACGATTTATTTTAACACCCTGCTCGTAGAACTTTGCCTCGTAATCTGTCATCACGCCAAGGGGACCGTTCTTGTGCAGGTCGCGGGTGAGAGAAGAGAGCTGCCAGCCCTCGGCAAGGAGAGTTTCCATAGAGTACTCGAACAAGGGATCGTTGTCGGTTTTGAAGTGGATCTCACCCTCTGGCGAGAGCACACTCTCGTAGAGCGCGAGGAAGCCCGGGGCGGTCAGACGGTGCTTGGCCTCCTTGGATCGGGGCCACGGGTCGCAGAAATTGATGAATATGCGGGATACTTCGCCCTTTTCGAAAAGCAGGGGGAGAACCAGAGCGTCTGTGTCAATAAAACGGACGTTGGACAGCTCCGTTTGGCAGGTGCGCTCCATGGCAACCACCATAGCGTCCGGCACTTTTTCGATAGCGACGATAAAGGCGTCGGGGCTCTCCTTCGCAGTCTCGGCGGTGAATTTACCCTTGCCGCAGCCCAGCTCCAGCCACAGCTGACTGTGACCGGGGAAAGTGTTAAGCCATGCGCCGCGCAGAGCGGCGGGGTCTGTTATCTGAACGTGAGCGCAACGCTCCATACGGGGGATCAGGTTGGGTTTTTTACGCATTCTCATACTGTGTCTACTCCAAGTGTGAAAATAGAATTTGGCGATACTCCACCAAATATTACATTAACATACAGCCCGCAAAACTTCAATTAAAAAAGCATTGCAGTTCAGTTAAAGATGTGTTAATATGTTGAACGTATCCGGGTGTGGCGCAGTTGGTAGCGCGCTTGGTTTGGGACCAAGAGGCCCAGAGTTCGAATCTCTGCACTCGGACCAAACAATGATAATCCGAACTGTATCTTCCCTGTGGGAGATGGGTTCGGATTTGTCAGCTCTATTAAGAGAATCCAAAAAACCTCATACTAAATCTATGTGTGATAATAAAATGGCAGTGGATAGATTCAACCCCTATCCGCTGCCCTTTGTGATCATAATGTTTTGATAACTCAACTGCATGATAGGCAAGCCTTTTATTTGCTCGGCATTTTCCACCCATCAAACTCCCGCTTGTTCTCAGCGCCTCGAAAAACGCCTGCATAGCGGTGAGTTCTGCTCTTGCCAGAGCTTCTATCTCATTTCGTGTACCGCTGTGACACAGTCTCTACGCTTTTGCTCCATCGTCCATTGTGGCCTACATATTCCATTCTTATGGTAAAGCAGGCTACCACTGCTCCTTTTTAATGTCCGGTGAGATTGCTTTTTAGTGTGCCGACCTCTAGTTGATGCTCAATCCTGCTCTATCTGTTTTAAGCAAGTGTTCCAGCAAGGTCATCACTCCGCGTTTCCTGATAATCAAGCGCGCGTCTGTACTTCTTGAGCTGTGTCGTGAAGTCATACATATGTGGAGAACATGAGGCGAAGGAGAAGGTTGCAAAGGGTTTCTTCTCTCTTGGACTCAAAAACGCGCTGTACAACAAACCTCTTGCTTTTTATTTCATAAGTAGTTAGTTCTTCAATTTAGTCCATAGAATGTGCCCCTAAAATAATAAAAAGTAGGTGAAAGGATCAATCCCTTTCACCTACATCCACAGTTGGGCCTGTTTTGCCGAAGCCAAGTAGTTTTTTCATCATTCAAGTCTATGTCGTCGCATATTGTGGGTTCTGGCGGTTGACTAGAAAGATTTCTCTGACTCAATAGATTCGGGACTT
>CAZHCB010000026.1:2947-17149 GCA_964530935.1 uncultured Oscillospiraceae bacterium | reverse complement strand
GTTTTTACCCGTTTGAAAATCCCTAAAATGGCGGGGACGAAGAACTGTGCAGGCCTCGGTCTTGACCGGTTCCCCAAAGGAAAAGCCGAATTTCTCCGTAAGCCGCGTTTTCTGCAGCTCAAAGTTCTCCCGGCATTTTTCAAGGTGAAAGCACCCGCCGAAAATGAAGTAGTTGTTTTTATGTATTGACCAAGAGCAGCTCTCGCTGGTTTGACTGTCGAAAATGCAGGAATAAAAGGGGTTTTCATCCACAGCCCTAAACCACTGCTGAATGGCCACATAGTGCATAACATCAGTTTTGTAGAGGGCTTTCCGAACGGCGGAGCCTGCACCGTCCGCACCCACGACCCGCTTACTGCCGACGGTTATTTCCCCCGCTTCCGTTGCGATCGTAATAGAAAATCCACCGTTTTCACGCTGCACATCAAGGCATCTGCCTCTGAGAATTTCAACACAGTCGGGCACGAGTGAAACCAACCAGCGGTCAAAGGCGTATCTGTCCATATTCAGATAGTGCCGGGGGTAGTAGCGCACCATATTGCTGCCCACATCGATGGTTTTAACGGAAAAAATCTGGGGATCAACCAAAACGCTTGTGGGCAGTGTCAGGTCAAAGTATGCTAAGCTCCGCTGAGCGTCCGGCGCGAGCAGACCGCCGCAGGGCTTGGCATGCTCTTCGGTTTGACCGTCGATAAGCAGGATCTTTTTATTTTTTTCACTGTCAGCCACAAGCCGGGCAAAGTTTGCTCCGGCAGGACCCGCTCCGACAATAACTATATCGTAGTCCATAGCTTGCCTCCCGTCACCTTAAGGCTGGGTATAGCATTATATTGCTCTCAGACGCAATGCGCTGGAGACAGGTTTCAAAAACGCCCTCATCCGCCGCCATAACATAGAAAATAACGGTCACACCCCGCTGGGGAAAAAACCGGGCTATTACCGCGCTGTACATGTCCACAGTTGCGAAGTCCTCGGAAACACGGTAGTTTGGAACACCGTATTGAAGGTATGATCTTGAGAAGTCCTTTGGGCTGTGGGCGGCGCCGTTTACGCGTATTTGTGCCCGCAGCAGCACCCAGTCGTCAAAATCTCCCACAGATATTTTTTCCCCGCCACCCACGGGGGCGTATTCAAAAATACGAGCACCGGGGCAAAGTCCGAAATCGTCAAGCACAAGGCAGAAAAAATCCATTTGAGCGAGACTTGCCAGCTTTTCTTCCAAGTCGTCCTCCGGCTCAAAGCCGTATGAACCCCCATCAGGCATTGAAACAATATATGCACCGTAAAATCCGTTGTAGTACGGGGAGTTTTCGTTAAAAAGCCTGCTGCAGCCGGAGAGAGGAGCAAAGCTTGGAAAGTCGTATAAAACCGTGAGCCTCGCCCCCTTCGTGTCTATCCACGAGCTGAAGGTGTCATCGGCATTGTAACACATAATAAGAGGCTGCCAACCGGAAACCAAAGGAAGGTTTACGTCCATTTCGGCGTCGTGCTGGACGCTGCAGCTGAGCTCCCGCAGGCTTAGAACGGACATGAGGGCAGTGCTGCGCAAGGAGGCGTTGCCGGGGCTCAGAAAGAAGACCCCTGCATAGATAAGCCCCGCGAGAGCCAAGAGTATAGTTTGTATAACCCTTTTCATGCACGAGAGCTCCTGTCTGCCTAATATCCTCAACACTCTATGATAATACCACAATCGGAGACAGAAAAATCATACTAACGGGAAAAATACTTCCCGGATATAACAAAACAAGGGCGGGGAGATAACTCCTCGTCCTTGTTTTGGTACGCCCTGAGGAATTCGAATCCCCGGCCTTCTGGTCCGTAGCCAGACGCTCTATCCAGCTGAGCTAAGGGCGCATTTGCAGGTAGCTTGAGTATAATAGCACAGTTGTCCGCATAATGCAAGCCCTTTTTTGAAGGCCTTTCTTAGCCTGACCAATACAATCCGAACCCGCCCTGCGGGTCGTATTTATTGCGCCAGTCTTCATTTCTCAGGTTATTTGCTGGTTTAGATTTTTACTTACATCCCGATGGAATCGCCGATATTTTCAACGATATCACCCATGGTTTTCAGAGCACGGCCAACAACAGTTTTCTTGTTTTGCTTCTTCTGAGGTCCGGCGACGGTCATTCCAACAACCGATCCGACAATGAGACCTACGCCCATTCCTTTTACGAAATTCATACCATTCATATCTTTTTCTGTCGGCTTTTGCCGACTGCTCCTTTCTTTTTCTGCGCTGTTAGTATGTGCCAAGGTAGAAAAAAATATGAATAATTTTCATAATGTACATTTTACCTCGATCTTCTGGGACAATGCCTTGCATAAGTTTTTCCGGCTGTGTTATTATATAAGGTAATGTTAATAAAAAGTTTAACTCATTTTGAAGACAAACAGTTATGATATATGCTCGGAAAGGATTCAGCCTATGACCGTCAACATTCTCGCGGTGGGAGACGTGTGCGGAAAATCCGGAATCGATTTTCTCAGGACGCACCTGTCCTCCCTGAAAAAGATGAAAAAAATAGACTTCACCATAATTAACGGCGAAAATGCCAACGTTGTGGGCATAACCCCCGCTCAGGCGGAGGAAATTTTTGCTGCCGGCGCTGATGTTATAACTCTTGGAAACCACACCTGGTCACGTTGGGAGCTCAAGGAGTATTTGGACAATAAGCCGGGGATTTTGCGCCCTGCCAACTTCGCTCTGTGCTGCCCGGGACGTGGACACGGTGTTTACAAAACTGCCTTCGGGGACCTTGCCGTAATCAATCTTCAGGGTAAGTTTACTCTGGACGCCAATACGGATAACCCCTTTGTGGTGGCGGATGAGATCGTCAATTGCCTTGAAACGAAGCTTATCGTTGTTGATATGCATGCTGAGGCAACAAGCGAAAAGGCCGCCCTCGGCTATTTTTTAGATGGTCGCGTATCTGCCGTTTGGGGCACTCACACCCATGTGCAGACTTCGGACTGCGGTATTTTGCCCCAAGGCACGGGCTTTATAACAGACCTGGGCATGACGGGTCCGGCGATCTCTGTTTTGGGCATTGCCCCCGAGCAGAGCATAGGAAAGTTTTTCGGCGAACCCCCCAGACGATATGAGGAAGCGGCGGGTCCGGCGAAGTTGGAATGTGCCATTTTCACCATTGACACGGATACGGGAAAATGCGTTGAAACGGAGGCGTTGAGGATATTATGAGTCAACTTAGACTGGTTCACGCAGCCGACCTGCACCTTGACTCCGCTTTTGTGGCTCTGCCCGAGGATGCTGCCGAGAAACGCAGACAGGGTCAGCGGGAGCTGTTTTCCCGGCTGGTTCGCAAGGCGGAGAACCTCGGAGCAGATGCCCTGCTGCTGGTGGGAGATGTTTTTGAAAGCGACAATGTCTCGCCGGAGACTCAGCGTGATTTTTGCCGGGCTTTGAGCGGGTTTGGAAAACCGGTTTTTATCTGTACGGGGAATCATGACTGTTACATAGCCGGCAGTGTTTGGGATCGCATGTCCCTGCCGGAAAATGTTACCTTATTTAATAATGAGGGCTTTCGGTGCATAGAGCTGCCGGAGCTGAACGCCCGATTCTGGGGAGCGGGTTACTCCAAAACATTTTGCCCGCCCTTGTTGAAAGACTTTAATCCACCGGAGAAAAAAGACGGCATTTATGACATCATGCTGCTCCACGGGGACTTGTCTGCGGGCGGCCTCGACTATTGTCCGATCACCCCGGTTGAGCTTTCCAAGACCGGCATGGACTATGTGGCTCTGGGCCATATCCACGAGCGCAGTCCCCTGCAATTTGCCGGTAAAACGGCATATGCCTACCCGGGCTGTCCCGAGGGTCGGGGCTATGACGAGCTGGGGGAAAAAGGCTTCCTCGTGGTGGATTTTATACTTGACAAAGTGCAGTGCGAGTTCGTCCCTCTGGGAGGCGTTCGTTACGAAATACGTACTCTTGATGTCAGCAATATTGCGCCTAGCGAGGCAATTGAACAGGCGATAATCGATTTGTCGGATAAGGATTATTGCAGAATTATCCTTTTGGGAGAAGTTGAAGAAGAAATTGATTTGAATCCCCTGCGCAAGACCTTTGAGGGAAAGCTGGCGCAGCTGAAGCTTTACGATGAAACGCAGCTACGTCAAAACGTCTGGGAAGCAGCGGGAGGGGACACTTTGTCAGGCGTTTTTCTGCAAAAGCTTCGCCTGCGGTTTGACAGCGCCTCATCCCAATATGAGAAAGAGAAAATCGAGATGGCGGCGGCCTATGGAATAGCGGCCCTTGGGGGAGGTAGAAGTCTGTGATAATAAAAAAGATGACTGCATCCTACGGCAGATTACAAAACGACAGTCTTGACCTTGCCCCGGGCCTGAACATAATCAAGGCTCCCAATGAGAGCGGGAAATCCACATGGTGCTCATTTATTAAAAGCATGCTCTACGGGGTTGACAGCTCCGCCCGGGAAAAGGGCGGGATGAAGCCGGACAAGCTCCGCTTTGCCCCATGGAGCGGTGCGCCCATGTCGGGTATTATGGATCTAGAGCATCGGGGAAGAAATATCACCCTCACACGCAGCGGAAAAGACAGCGCGCCCATGCGCGAGCTCACCGCCACAATAACCGGCTCCGCCCAGCCTCTGAGTGAGGCTCTCCCCAGCCCGGGAGAGGCGTTTTTGGGAATACCCCGGGACGTTTTTGAGCGGTCGGCCTTTATCGGACAGGGGAGCACGCCCATTACCGCCAGTCCCGAGCTTGAAAAGCGTATTGCCGCCATCGTTCAGACCGGCGACGAGGCCAGCTCTTACACAGAGGGCGAGAAGAAGCTCAAAGATGCCATGCACAAGCGCCGGTTCAACAAATATGGGCGTCTGCCCGAGATTGAGGCGGAGCTGGCGGAAATTCGAAACACCCGGGCTGAAATCTCAAATGATGAGCAGCGCTCCCGTCAATTGGATGAGGCGAAGGTGAGCGCAATAGCCAAGAGAGACGAGCTGGTGAAAAAAGTTGCCGCTGCCAGAGAGACTCAGCGGAAAAGCTCCATGGAGAGCCTAAACACCGCCCGCGGCAAGGTGCGGGAAAGGGAGAGTGCCCTTGACCTGTGCCGTCAAGCCGAGCAGAAGGCGGAAATAAAGCTCAGCTCCGGGGTTTTCGGCGGTGAGTTACCGGAGCAGGTCAACGCAACGGTAGCTGCCGAGCTGGAAAGGGCTCATGAGCTGAAACAAAAGACAAAAAGAGACTGGCAGGCAGTTCTGGCGCTGGTTTTGTGCTTGGGCGGCATAGCCGGAGCCGTAATATTCAGCACCCTCAGTCCGGTTCCCATGGTCGTTTTTCTGGTGTTGTCCGTGGCAATGCTGTGCTGGTCACTTGTTCTCAATCTCAGGCGGGGCGCGGCGGAAAAAGAGTTAAAGAGGCTATTTGCCAAATACTCCGTAACAAATGCCGGGCAGCTTGAGGCAGCGGCGGAGGACTATGCCGAGAACTATGAAGCTTTCATGGACGCCGTAAAACTGCGGCAAGAAGCCGAAAAGGAACTTGAAGCCGTGAAGCGGGGGCAGGAGGCTTTTGAGGAGTCGGTAATAAAGGAGCTCAACTTCGATGAAGGCGGCGGTGAGGCGGCGCTCCTGTCCCGTCAGCTGGAAGAGGTAAACGAGCGGATCAGACGCATTCGGGATGAGAGGGCCTCTCTGGAGGGGCGATTCAGTGCCCTTGGCGCCTCTGACAGCATGGACAAACGCGTAAGTTCACTTGAGCAGGAGCACGCAAAGCTCACCTTGGAATTTGAGGCGCTGGCCTTGGCGGCCGAGACCTTAAAGGAGGCCGGAATGGAGATTCAAAACCGGCTTACTCCCCGGTTGAGCCAAAGAACGGGTGAGATTTTTGCCCGGCTGACCGGTGAGCGTTATGACTGCGTTGTGCTCGATCGTGAGCTAAAGGCTCTGGCAAAGTTATCCGGCGACACCCTGCCCCACGAATCCGTATACCTGAGCGTCGGCGCTTTGGACCAGCTGTATCTCGCCTTGCGTTTGGCGCTTTGCGAGATGGCTTTGCCCGGGGACGATGGCAATACCGCGCCTTTGGTTCTTGACGATGCGCTGGTGAATTTTGACGATGAGCGCTGCGCCCTTGCTCTTGAGCTCTTGAGAGAGATGGCAGCCGAACGGCAGATACTGCTCTTCACCTGCCATGACAGAGAAGCTGGGATGATGCAGCAAAATGAGGATGTAAATATCATCGTTGGATAGTTTTAGATATTATACTATCCCTAAAATAGATTTTGAGAGGATTTCACCTATGAACACTTTCGGTGAGAATTTGAAGCTAACGATTTTCGGAGAGTCCCACGGGGACGCTGTCGGCATGGTTTTGGACGGCTTTCCCGCCGGGTTCGCCATTGATTTTGAGGCCGTTCAGGAGCAAATGAATCGCCGGGCTCCCGGACAGACGGATTTTACAACGCCCAGAAAAGAGCCGGACGAGCCTGTTTTTATAAGCGGCATTTTTAACCGGCGCAGCACCGGCGCGCCGATTACGGCTATCATTAAAAATACCGACACCCGCTCCTCCGACTACCACCCTGAAAAGCCCCGTCCGGGGCACGCTGATTTGACGGCACAGATAAAGTTCGGCGGCTTTGCCGACTTCAGAGGCGGCGGCCATTTCAGCGGCAGGCTCACAGCCGCCATGGTTGCAGCCGGGGCCTTATGCAAGCAATATCTGGAGGAAAAGGGTGTTCAGGTTCAGGCGAGCGTTTGGCAAGTCGGCGAGGCAAACGTAAAAGACGATAATTTCGAGTTTAAGATGCAGAAAGAGATTCTGGACGCACGCTCCGGAGGAGACAGTGTGGGCGGGATAATCGAATGCGTTGCGAGCGGGCTTCCGGCAGGCTTGGGCGGGCTCATGTTCGGAGGGATGGAGAGCAGGATAGCTGCGGCGCTGTATGCCATTCCGGCGGTGAAGGGCGTTGAGTTTGGCGCGGGCTTTGAAATAGCCAAAATGCGCGGGACCGTCGCAAACGACCCCATTCACCTTGAAAACGGACATATCTTTACCGAGACCAACAACGCCGGCGGCATTAACGGCGGAATAACAAACGGAATGCCGCTTATATTGCGCTGCGCATTCAGACCCACGCCGTCGATCAGCAGGGAGCAGGCAACGGTTGACCTGCAGTCACAGGAGAACACTACCATTCGTGTGCTGGGGCGGCATGACCCCTGCATCGTTCCCCGGGCACTGCCGGTGGTTGAGGCAATGGTTGCCTTTTGCATACTTGATGCCATGATGGATTAGAGAAAACGTAACTAAACAGTTGAACAGAAAAGGAATTACTTATGAGTGAACAAAACAACGTCAGCCCCGAAGTGAACGAAAATGAAGTGAGCATGGAAGCTCTTCCGAAAAAGAAATTTTGGAAGAGCGGCTATGCCCTATGGACGCAGATCATAGTTGCCCTTGTCTTGGCGGCGTTTTTGCTGCTGGGGACAAAGTTTGCCGTCGTTGACCTGCTCAAAGGCCCCACAGAGGTTGAAACCATAGCGGAGGAAGACAAGGGAGCTTTTGTTTCCCGGGATATTTATGCGGTTATAGGTCTGTATGCCGAGGAGCTTAAGGGGGATAAGATCACCACCCAGTATGCCCTTGTGCCTATGGGCGGGCAGTTTGTGACGGTCGCTTTTACAAACCGCTATCTTGAAGCCGCAAAAACCCTGTGTGACAACACCTATGACTACATCAACGGGGAGCTGGAATACCTTGACGAGTATGTTGAGGTTCAGGGAACAGTAGGGGTTTTGGATGAGGACGTGTGGAACCATATGTATGCGTGGTTTGAACTCAACGAACCCCAGCTTGTTGAGATGCGCATGATCGCCCAAGCCGATGATTACTCGTCTATCCTCAGCGATAAGGTTTTGGTCGTTGACACGCTCAAGGGTATGGACCAGACCTTGCTCATAGTATGCTCCGCTGCCGGAGCAGCCTGCCTTATTTGGGCTCTTGTAGTTCTTATCATCATGCTGACAGGCCGCCGTCCCAAGAATGTTCTTGACGAGACAGCAGATATTCAGACCGTAGCCGAAGAGCCCGATGGTGAAGACAAAGCCGAAGAGGGAGAGGGAAAAGAGGAAAAAGAAGGAAAAGAGGATAGCGGGGAATGAAGTTAAATTACTGCGCCCCCTGCCACTTTGGGCTGGAAGGGCTGGTTGCCGACGAAATGCGCAGACTGGATTTTGCCGATGTCAGAGCGGAAAACGGGCGCGTTCGCTTTTCCGGTAATGAGGCGGATCTTGCCAAAGCCAGCCTCTGGCTGCGTTGTGCCGAGCGGCTTTTGGTTGAGGTGGGCAGCTTCTCCGCCAACACCTTTGACGAGCTGTTCGAGGGAGTTAAGGCCCTGCCTCTGGAGGACTATATAACAAAGAATACGGCGTTTCCTGTTAAAGGCCACTGCCTGAACTCGAAACTGTTTTCCGTTTCAGACTGCCAGAGCATTATTAAAAAAGCAGCCGCGGACAGACTCGCTGCAAAATACGGAGTCTCATGGCTGCCTGAAGACGGGGAGACCGTGCAGATTCGATTTTCCATTATGAACGACGTGGCGACCATTTATCTGGATGCCTCGGGGGACGGACTCCACAAGCGGGGCTACCGTCCTGCCCACGTTGCGGCGCCACTGAGCGAGACTTTGGCTGCCGCCATGGTAATTCTCTCCCGGTACAGAGGCAGAGACGATTTCTGCGACCCCTTCTGCGGCAGCGGAACCCTGCCCATTGAGGCCGCCCTCATTGCGAAAAACCGCGCCCCGGGGCTGGGGAGAAGTTTCTCGGCCGAGCAGTGGAAGTTCATTTCCCCAGATGTTTGGATGCAGGCGAGGATCGAAGCCCCGTCCAAGGAGTTTAACGGTGACTACCGCATTTTTGCCTCCGACCTTGAACCCGAGGCGGTGGAGATAACAAAAAAGAATGCCAGGCTTGCAGGGGTCTCGGAGCATATTGAGATACGTCAGGCCAATGCTATGGAGTTTAACCGCACAACGGAAAGAGGGGTTATCGTCACGAATCCTCCCTACGGCGAGCGGCTAATGGAAAAGCGGGAGGCGGAAGCTTTATACTCGGGCTTTGGCAGGGCATATTCGGCTTCGGAGAACTGGAAGCTCTATATTTTGTCGTCACATACGGAGTTTGAGCGCACCTTCGGCAAGAACGCCGATAAGAAGCGCAAGCTCTACAATGGCATGATAAAATGTGACCTGTTTATGTATTTATAGTGAACACTTGGTAAACAGCTGGGTGTTTCAGCCTAATAATGGTAAAATAGGCCGTAAAACGGAGCAAATCGAAGATTGAAGTTATTATTGCAGTAATATTTGGGATTATTCGCAAATTCGGCAATATTTAACTAAATTTTGGGCAAAATTAAGCTTGCAGAATGCCCCTGCATGGATTATTATAGAATGCGTTAGCACTCAAGGGGCTTGAGTGCTAAACCCATCAATATTATTGTAAACAATTTAGGAGGTATATAAAATGAAAATTCGCCCCTTAGGTGACAGAGTAGTCCTCAAGCAGTTTGAGGCTGAGGAGAAGACAAAGAGCGGCATTATCCTCACCAACAGCATGAAGGAAAAGCCCTCGATTTTTGAGGTTGTCAGAGTTGGTGACGGCCTAACAGCTGACGGCACAGAAACAAAGATGATCCTTGCGGTCGGGGACAAGGTTATCTGCAACAAGTTCTCCGGTCTTTCTTCCAAGATCGACGAGGTGGAATACACTATAGTTCGTCAGAGCGAAATCCTGGCAGTTATCGAAGACTAATTTCTCAATATTATTGGAGGTCAACAAATTATGGCAAGACAGATAATTTACGGCGAAGATGCCCGCAAGGCACTTAAGAGCGGCATCGACCAGCTGGCAAATACCGTTAAGATCACCCTTGGGCCCAAGGGCCGCAACGTAGTTTTAGAGCGTAAGTTCGGCATTCCCGTTATCACAAACGACGGCGTTACAATCGCCAAGGAAATTGAGCTGGAGAATGCTTTTGAAGATATGGGCGCACAGCTTATCAAGGAAGTTTCCACCAAGACCAACGACATCGCCGGCGACGGCACGACCACTGCGACCCTCCTTGCTCAGGCGATGGTCAACGAAGGTCTTAAGAACGTAGCCGCAGGTGCGAACCCCATGGTTATGCGCCGGGGCATCAAGCTTGCAACCGAAGCTGCGGTTGACGCTATCCAGAGAAACAGCCAGCCTGTTTCCGGCACTCTTGATATCGCAAGAGTCGGAACAGTCTCCTCCGGCGATCCCTACATCGGCAAGCTAATTGCCGACGCCATGGAGAAGGTCTCTCAGCAGGGCGTTATCACCATTGAAGAGAGCAAAACAGCCGACACCTACATCGAGGTTGTTGAAGGCATGCAGTTTGATCGTGGCTACATGACCCCCTATATGGTCACCAACGCAGAGAAGATGGAAGCGGTTCTTGAGAATCCCTACATCCTCATTACCGATAAGAAGATCTCCAGCCTGCAGGAGCTGCTTCCCGCACTGGAAGTAACTATCAAGGCCGGCAAGAAGCTTCTTATCATTGCGGAAGAAATCGAAACCGACGCCCTCACCGGCATCATTGTTAACAAGCTGCGCGGCACCTTCACCTGCGTTTGCGTCAAAGCCCCCGGCTTCGGCGACAGACGTAAGGAAATGCTGGAGGATATCGCTATCCTCACCGGCGGTCAGGTTATCAGCGCCGACATCGGCCTGAGCCTGGATGACGATGACTTCGATGTTAACAACTTCGGTACCTGCCGCATTGTCAGAGTTACTAAGGACAACACTGTTATTGTTGACGGCGCAGGCGATCCCGAAAAGATTGCCGGCAGAGTTGAAACCATCAAAAATCAGATCAGGGACACCACCTCCGAGTACGACAAGGACAAGTTCAACGAGCGTATCGCAAAGCTGTCCGGCGGCGTTGCAGTGCTGAAGATCGGCGCTGAGACTGAAACCGAGATGAAGGAAAAGAAGATGCGCATAGAAGATGCCCTCAATGCTACTCGTGCAGCAGTTGAAGAAGGTATCGTCGCAGGCGGCGGCACGGCATACGTTATGGCCGGCAAGGCTGCCGAGAACCTCATGGATCAGCTTGACGGTGACGAGCGCACCGGAGCTTCCATAATTGCAAAAGCTCTTCAGGCTCCCATCCGCCAGATTGCTGAAAACGCAGGACTTGAAGGCGCTGTTATCCTTCAGGCTGTTAAGGCCAGCGGCAATGTCAACTATGGTTTTGATGCTTCCAAGGAAGAATATTGCGACATGATCGAAGGCGGTATCGTAGACCCGACCAAGGTTTGCCGCAGCGCTCTGCAGAACGCCTCCTCCGTTGCAGCAATGGTCCTCACCACCGAGAGCCTGGTTGCAGACATTCCCCTGCCCGTAGTTGCCAACCCCGGCGTTCCCGACATGGGCGGCATGGGTGGTATGGGCGGCATGGGCGGCATGTTCTAAACCCATCGTTACCTTACAATCATATACGAAAAAGGACCTGCGGATTTTTCCGCAGGTCCTTTTTATGTCAAAAGAAGCTAGTCTGTATGCACTTTCACCTTTTTTTCTTCCCTCTCCTTTGATTTTATGTTCAGAAGAAGGATGGATAGAAAAATAAGGGCTATGCCTATTATCCCGCCGAGGGTAATCTGTTCGCGAAAAACCAAAACCCCTGTGACTGTGGCGACAACCGGCTCGGAAAAGGCCATAACGGAGGCTTTTCCCGGCTCAGTATATTTAAGACCGAGAGTGTAGAGAACATAGGGCAGTATTGTTGAAATAACAGCCAACAGCAGGGTGTTCTGCCATACGGACGGCTCGTCTCCAATCAGATCGAAGAGCTCCGCCCTGAGGCAGAACGGGGCAAGAGCCAGAGCGGCGAACAAGAAAGTGTAAGCGGTAACGGTTATGGAGCTGTATTTTTTAAGGGCGATATGCGCAAATATTGAGTACAGAGCATAACCGAAACCGGAGGCGATTCCGGTCAGCACACCTATTGTGGAAACGTGCCCCACGCCCCCGGATATGAGCACGGAAAAAAGTCCGGTGGTGAAAACACAGCCCACGACTGCCAGAGCCAGCGCAAGCACGGTTTTTGATGTTATTTTTTCCTTGAAAATTATGGCCGACATTAAAATTACAAAGAAAGGCGCAGTGTAAAGAAGGACGGCTGCCACGGAAAGACCGGTCTCCTGCTGAGTCAAAAAATACATTACGCTAAAAAACACAAGACTGAGAACACCGGTGCCAAAAAACATCCAGATATCCCGTATATTTATTTTTAGCTTAGATCTGTCTCCAATTAGGAGAATTATCCAGAGAATAGCTGCCGCTGAGATGCAACGCAAAAAAGCAATCTGCACGGCAGAGCAGCCCGCGGCGGCGAGCTGCTTTGTAAAGAGTCCGATCAAGCCCCAGCAGGATGCACCGAGAATTACAAGCGCAGGAGCAAACCGGGGCAAACCGGTTATTTTATTTTTCAGACTATTTAACTTCAATACGGATAATGTTGCGGTTCAAATCAATGCTGCGCAGGATGCCGGTTACAACGGTGTTCATGCCCAGAAGATTTGTGAGGATAACGTCATCGCCTTCAACGGAGACGTTTGTCACCTTGTCGATAATAAGGCTGTCAATGCCGTTTTTTACCTGATATGCTGCTGAAAGACACATTTGAGTTGCTCCCTTCTGTTTACAAAAGCTTTAAGGCCTCTTCAAGTTCCGCGTTTGCATCCTCATAAAGATGCATGGCCTTGTGAAGAGCTTCCGCGGCTGCTGTTTTTCCTGCGCTTTCCAAGGCGTGGTAAACCTCGTGAAGGTCCTCGCCGTGGTGCTTGTTGTGATCGATCATATAAGTTAGCAAGGCAACAGACTCTTCGGGACTCTGATGACTGTGGGCGTGGCTGTGTCCCTCGTGGCTGTGACTGTGGGTATGGCTGTGGTTATCGCTCATAAGCTTAAAAACTCCTTTCGTACTATGGAATCATATGCGCATTTTGTCACTTCATGGTATAGTTATATATAATAAATCAACCGGCCGCATTCGCAAGCCCCCCGGGGGGTTATTCTGCGAGTTTAAGGATGGCTTCCATGTCCTTTTCGTGGATGGGCACAAAGGCTCCCGTAGGATATCCGGCAAGTCTGCGGCGCTCCAGCATCTCGGGAATGTCCTTAGTGTCCGCGCCCAGCTCCTTTAGGGAGGTTGGCATTCCGATGCGTTGCAGGAAGCGCTTGAAGCATTCAATACCGTGTCTGGCAGTGACTTCGGGATGGGCAAAGTCCATATCGCAGCCCCAGACACGAACCGCGAACTGGGCAAAACGGTTAACATCGTGGTCCATAACATACTGCATCCAAGCCGGAGTTACAACCGCCAAGCCTGCGCCGTGAGCACAGTCATACTGGGCGGAGAGCTCGTGCTCGATATGGTGGCTTGCCCAGTCCTGTTCACGGCCGACGCCGCACAGGTTGTTGTGGGCAAGAGTGCCGCTCCACATAATATTGGAGCGGGCGGCAATGTCGTTGGGGTCGGCAAGAACCTTGGGGGCGGCTTCAATAATGGTCTTAAGAAGAGCCTCGCACAGGCGGTCGGTGACCTCAACATCCTTGGTGTTGGTGAAGTAGCGCTCGGTAATGTGAACCATCATGTCCGTTATGCCGCAGGCTGTTTGGTAAGCGGGCAAGCTGCAGGTGAAGCGGGGATTGAGAATCGAGAACCGCGGGCGCAGGTTGTCGTTGGCGGGACAGCCCCATTTGAGGTTGCCCTCCTCCTTGGTGATGACCATGTTCGGCGAGCCTTCGCTTCCGGCGGCCGGTATGGTGAGCACAACGCCAATGGGAAGGGCCTTATCCGCAGAGTATTTCTCTTCAAAGTAGTCCCAGAAATCCCCGTCATAGTTAACGCCGACTGCAATCGCCTTGGAAGAGTCGATGGTGCTGCCGCCGCCAACGGCGAGGATAAAGTCAACGCCCTCACGGCGACACAGGTCAATACCGGTGTACACAAGACCGCTGCGGGGATTGGGCGCAACGCCGCCCAGCTCGACATACGAGACGCCAGCTGCCTTTAGTGAGGCGGTTACAGCGTCATATACGCCGTTTTTCTTAATCGAGCCCCCGCCGTAATGGAGCAGAGCCTTTGTGCCGCCAAAACGCTTAACAAGTTCACCTGTG
>CAZHCB010000026.1:0-2847 GCA_964530935.1 uncultured Oscillospiraceae bacterium | reverse complement strand
GCCAGCGCAAGGGTTAAGTCGACATTTAAAAAATACAGCGAGGTCAGAACCGCGTCGGGAATAACAGGAGCTCAGGCTGCGGAGCGCATTCTGTCTGCGAACGGGCTCTCCCACATCCGTGTGGAGGAGGTGGCAGGGAATCTCACCGACCATTATGACCCGAAGAACAATGTTATCCGGCTCTCCCAGTCGGTTTACGGCAGCAATTCAACCGCCGCGGTCGGCGTTGCCTCACACGAGGCGGGTCATGCGCTTCAGTACGCCTCCGACTACGGTCCCATAAAGCTGCGCGCGGCAATTATCCCCATCACAAACTTCGGCTCAAAGATGGCAGTGCCCCTTATCATTTTGGGCCTGCTGCTCTACTCATGGTCAACAATTTTCATCAATGTGGCATATGCGGGCATTATTTGCTTTAGCCTGTGCATTGTTTTCCAGCTTATTACCTTGCCGGTTGAGTTCAACGCCAGCCGTCGCGCGCTGGAAACCATCGATAAATACGGAATGCTGACGGCTCAGGAACAGGTGGGCGCGAAGAAAGTGCTCTCCGCAGCCGCTATGACCTATGTAGCTGCCCTTGCGGTTTCCGTTGCCCAGCTCTTGCGTCTGCTTGCGCTGGTTGGCGGCGGCAGAAGAAGATAAAGCTCACAGTAAAAAGATGGCGCAGACATTGTCTGCGCCATCTTTTTACTGGTTTTACTATTTTGCGGGCTCCCATTGGCAGGCTTTGGGAGAAACAATTTTTGCGTCCTTCTTCAGAGCCTTCATTGCCGCGTCAACCGCTTTGCGGTCAAGACCGGAAGCATCGGAGATCTCCCCTGCCTTCATAGGCTTTCCGGCTGCTGTCATGGTCTTTAATACAGTTTCAATATCACTCATGGTAAATACCTCCGTCATTTAAATGCTGTGTATCTGTTGTAACCTAAATACACGCAGGTGTCAAGTCCTGCGATGTTACAGGCTTTAAGAGACCAAAATATGAGCGGAGTAAATATAAATGCATTTAATTAAGAAGAGAACGCTTGCGTGGCCTCATGGTTTGTGCTAGAATACGAGGACAGGAATTATTTGTCAGTGATGGGGGAACTGGGGTAATGTCGGAGGTCAATTCTTTAACACCACAGGAAGCTTTGCTCCATTATGTGGATGACAACAAATGGGAATGGCGAACGGTTGTAAAGGTGATTAATAGGATGTTCGGCGCCGATTACACCATAGACCAGCTGAAGGATATGTATGAATCGGAGAAAACATTCCCCTTTACCGAGACTGATGGTACTGTATTCAAGAGATATTAATAAAAACTGCTGTGCAAGTCAAGCACAGCAGTTTTCATTTATAGATTTTTTTATGCCTGTGGATTTTGCCGCAGCTTTCTATATACCAGCACGGTGGAGATATACCGCATTGTCACGAGCAACCCGGCCAAAAGAGAATAAGCAAGGTCTATTATCAGCAGTGTCTGAGCGTTGCCGCCAAATCTGGTTGCAAGGAAGTAATAGACCAGGGAGAGCGCCGTTGTCAGTATTAGGGTCAGAGCCAGACTCTCCCAATAGTTCCCCCGCAGAAAGGAGATGGAACGGCGCAGATACTTTCCTGTTACAGGCTCAAGGGCGATCATGGGAATCACAACGTAAAACACGGCGTTTATAACCGCGGAGTACAGGGGCGCGATAATCGCCGAGCCCGCAGCTCCGCTGGCCGAGAGCGGTATTGTGGGAATGAGGAACAAGGCCATGAGCAGCGAGCACCACACAGTCAGCCAGTATTTTCCCTTGGTGGATGCGTATGCCTCTTTTAAGGTCATGGGCGACAGATCCAATTGGCTTTTTGCCAGAACACAGGTCGTCAGTATCAAGCGCGGCAGAAAAACGACGAAGACCACTATTAACACAAAGCTTATCAGTGCCGCATTCACTAAAACCATCGCATCCGCGGCCATTTCCGCAGTAACTGCGTTTGAAAGATCCATTAAGGCCTCTGTAGAAATGTTTCCGTTGGTCAGACCGGGCATAAGAGAATTCATGCTCTCATAGAAGCTCTCTACCAAAGGCACAACGAAGTAGGTATACACGCCGGTGAACGCCTCGTAAATAAAAAAGAACAGAACAATACAGAGATAGACCTTGAAATTTTTCCTAAACAGATAATAGGACTCAGAGATTGTATCCTTAACAGAGATTCTCATGGTATCAGCTCCAAATAATTTGTAACTACAATATTGCATCATTTTGGGCTGCTTGTCAACTTATAATAGTTACGTGGCTTTTTCAGTTTTTTCTTTTTTAGAAAAATTACCGTATATCTGTAGATTTATCTGGATTTAAGACTAAAAATGGTATTTAATATAGAGGGACGTAGTGTGCATTTTCCGTTGGAATCGATACCTATAAACATAAAGTAAAGGTGGATTGGAAAAATGCTTGAATCAATAAGAGAAAAATTGAAATGGTTTTTTGTAAATATTCCTGAGGACATTGAAGATAACTTTCTGATTCACTGTGCAAACATAAATAACTCGCGTTTTGGAAGACTTCCGTATTTTAATATTGTGATACAGATAAGCTTCTACCTCATTTATCTCTATATGTATCCGGAGAAGTTTCCGGAGAACACTCTGCTTAGCCCAAGGCACTATGCCATTTTATCAATAGTCTATATTCTGACAAACGTATTATTTCTTTTCCTGTACCGCAGACAAAAGAGGAGAGATACATATCCCGATTATGCAAAGACCAGCAATCGCATTTTGATTATAAATCTGGCGCTCTATGTTCTTTTCGAGAGCGTTGAAACCATTGCGGAGGTTCAAATCTCCGGTAACGCATATCGTTTTCTTGCCACGTT
>CAZHCB010000025.1:1053-17230 GCA_964530935.1 uncultured Oscillospiraceae bacterium | reverse complement strand
GATACGGAAGGCTGCGCCTTTATGACGCTTAAAATTTACGAGTCGGTTTCTGGCATCTATGAGGTGACGGGCGTTTGTGACTACGGCTACGGCGACGGCCCCGAGCCGCTTACAGACTGGCGTGCACGAGTTGAGGATACCAGGGACGGCGAAATGACGATCACATTCTATGATTCTGCCGGCACCGTATTGACCGGCAACTATGACGAGATAACCGGCGTATTTGTCGGCATTGACCGCAACAAGCCGGCCGATATTTGGGGCTTCACCTGGTGGATGGGTGCTGATACCACGATCACATTTGATTTTGACAGCATGCCAATGACGGCTAAGGGCACGCTCACATATGACTGGCATGCAACGGCAACGGCGGATGGCTCCGATCCGATCGACGTAAACCTCGCACCCCCGACCAAGGTCGATTTCGAAATGCTCAAGGTTGAAGAGCTCCCCAAATAAGCATGATAGCTCTGGAAATTGCTACCGGCAGCCATACATCGGCCTTGCGATGGCGGGATCATTGGGCCTTTCGGCGGGCATCAATGACTTGCTTTCCTTTCTCTTTGACGGCGAGCGAATCGTGCTTTGTCTGCTTAAACATTGATGCGGACGCCAAGCTGTCCAAAGCCTCCTCCCTGCCCGTTGGCAAATGCCCCGCAGACCCGAAGGACGCGGTTCGCGATATGAAGCTCTCTCCGGATGACACGCTCACGCTTGTTCCGGTACGCCCGGATAATGTTCTTCGCACCTATGCAGTCGATCAGAACATCGGAGAACTGACGCCTATCGCCGATGTCCCTGTTGAGAATCCCGTATTTATCTGCTTAGCAGAGCTTTAGTCCCCAGCTAAAGTGAGCTCCCGGTCGATTATGACCGGGAGTTCTTTTGTTTTCTTTTTGAGTAAAATGTGTTTTACTTAAACTCTTTAGTGTTGTAAACTTTAGGTAATCAAAACTAGCCTATTAAGGAGGATGGAAAGAATGTCTGAGTTAATCAAAAACCGTCGCAGTATTAGAAAGTATGACCCCGATAAGCCCGTTACAAAGGAGCAGCTCAATCAGCTTTTAGAGGCTGCAATGCTCGCGCCATCGGCGAAAAATAACCGGCCTTGGGAGTTTGTCGTTATCACTAAACGTGAATTACTTGATAAAATTGCAGAGATACACCCTAATACGAAAATGTGTTCAACTGCCACTGCCGTCATAGTGGTAGTAGCTACCCCGCCCACAGGACCGATAGAAGGATATTTCCCGCAGGAATGCGGCGCCGCTACTCAAAATATTCTGCTTGAAGCGTGTTATTTAGGGCTCGGCACATGTTGGTGCGGCGTATACCCCAGAGAAGACAGAGTCCGCTCGCTATGCGATTTATTGAGCATCCCTGAGCCAAAAATTCCTATTAGCTTGATCGCCGTAGGAATCCCGGCAGAGTCCCCCGCTCAAAGAGGTTTTTTTGACGCTGCAAAGGTAAGGTATATCGACTAAACTCAGGGCGCTGAAACCACATTTTTTGTTAGGCGCAAAAACAACTTGCAAAGCGCCGGCTTTTGTTGTAATATATGTCTTGGTACAAAGATACTTTGTATAGAGCGAAAAGAGGATGAATACATGGAATTGCAGATGGAGCATTATTTAGCCACACGTTTGCGGGCGTGCGGGCATTTTCTATATTATCAGACCGGCGGCAAAACAGGTCAGCAACGCATTCTTTTGGCGTTATATAAGCACGAAAGTCTTTCCCAGAAAGAGCTGCAGGATACTCTCGATCTGAGCTCCGGAGCCCTGAGCGAAATACTTCAGAAGATGGTCGAGGCTTCACTTATAAAGCGCAAAAAAAGCCGCAGCGACAGGCGCCAAGTGATCCTCGAGCTGACTCCCGGCGGGAAACAGCTCGCCCAGCAGGCACAAGAGCGTCGGGCTCTTACATATGAAAGGATGTTCCAGTGCCTTAATGCAGAGGAAAAGTCCCGGCTGGGTGAAATACTTGACAAGCTCGTGGAGCATATGTCCACTCTTAAGTCTGACCCGGTGTTTATGTCCGGTGCTTGCCCGTTAGCCACAGAACAGCAAAAAACAGCACAGGACACATGATAGTAGTTTGGAGAAAAATAAGTATAACGGAACAAAGGCGTTCCGCCCCAATTAAGAGGAGTTAGTTTTCAGTATGTTAAAAGAGCTTGCAAAAAGCATAAGGGAATATAAGAAGCCAACTATTTTGGCGCCGTCCTTCGTGGCAATAGAGGTTGCCATCGAATGCTTGATACCCTTCACCACAGCCCTCCTGATAAACCAGATAAAAGCGGGCTGCGGCTTAAATGTAATAATTAAATACGGCTTGATACTGAGCGTAATGTCCGCCGTTTCTCTCGTGTTCGGAATGTTTACAGGATCAGCCTGCGCCACGGCATCCGCCGGCTTTGCGAAGAATCTTCGTAAGGATATGTTCTATAACATACAATCCTTCTCCTTTGAGAATATTGACAGATTCTCCTCTGCTTCGCTGGTTACCCGGCTTACGACCGACGTAACAAATGTCCAGATGGCATTCATGATGCTTATTCGAATGGCAATAAAAGCCCCGCTGGCACTTATTTTTTCGGTCATTATGGCTTTTGTTATGGGCGGCAGTCTTGCGTTCATATATGTAGTGGTCATCCCCATTCTCGGTGTATCTCTGTATGTCATCGTCAAAAAGGCATTCCCGATATTCCAGCGTGTATTCCGCAAATATGATGTGTTCAATAACTCTATTCAAGAGAACATTCAAGGAATACGAGTGGTGAAGTCATTTGTCCGCGAGGACTATGAAAAACAAAAATTCGGAAAAGCAGCCGATGAAATGCGCCTGGAATTCACTCGCGCCGAAAAAATCCTTGCTTTTAACAGTCCTATCATGCAGCTTTGCTTATATTGCAGCGTAGTGTTTGTCCTCATCTATGGCTCATATACTATTGCCGGCGCTCAAAGACCTAGTTTTGACGTGGGGCAGCTATCCGCCCTCTTAACATACAGTTTTCAAATCCTCAATAGCCTTATGCTGCTCTCTGCGGTGTTCGTAACGGTAACTATTTCCAACGAGTCAGCACACCGCATTGTTGAGGTGCTTACGGAAAAAAGTACTCTTTCTAATCCCCAAAAGCCTCTCTATGATATTAAAGACGGGTCCATAGATTTTAATAGCGTTAGTTTCCGGTATTCTGCAAAAGCGGAGCGCATGGCTCTTGAAAACATTGACCTTCACATAAATTCCGGTGAGACAATCGGAATACTGGGCGGCACAGGCTCGGCCAAAACAACACTGGTCCAGCTTATCCCCCGCCTTTACGACGCTACAGAAGGTTCGGTCTATGTGGGAGGGCATGATGTACGCGCTTACGATATAGAGTCATTACGCAATCAGGTGTCCGTTGTACTGCAAAACAATCTGTTGTTTTCGGGAACAATCAGTGAGAATCTTCGTTGGGGAAATTCCGAAGCGACAGACGAGGAGTTGGTAGAAGCCTGCTCACTCGCTCAAGCACACGATTTTGTTTCCGGCTTTCCGGAAGGCTACAACACAGTTTTGGATCAGGGCGGCACTAACCTTTCCGGAGGGCAGAAGCAGCGCCTGTGCATTGCCCGCGCACTGCTTAAAAAGCCCAAAATACTCATAATGGATGACTCAACCAGCGCCGTTGATACACACACTGACGCAAAAATCAGGCAAGCCTTTTCCGAGTACATACCTGAAACCACAAAAATCATAATCGCTCAACGCATCGCATCTGTTCAGGATGCCGACAGAATCGTGCTCATGGAGTGCGGCAGTATTTCCGCTATTGGAACACATGAGCAGCTCCTAGAAGAGAGCGAGATTTACCGCGAGGTATATGAATCCCAGAATAAGGTGGTGGGTAGCCATGAGTCGTAATCGTAACATTACATACAGGAAAGGCACCGCAAAACGTCTTTTAAAAATGCTGTTTCAATTTCACCCGGTTGCCTTGCCCCTTGTGATCATCTGCATAATCTTCACGGCAGCTGTAACGGCCATCCCGTCCATTTTCATACAGAAAGTAATCTCTATTCTTGAGCAGAACAAAGGCGCCTCATGGGAGATAATCGGTACACAGATAATCAACACCGTTCTAATACTGGCAGCCTTTTACGTTATTTCCCTTGTGTCGTCCTTCACCTATAACCGTGCGCTTGCAGTTCTCACTCAGTCCTCGCTGAAAAAAATGCGCGAGCGTCTTTTCAGCAAAATGGAAGAGCTCCCTATCAGCTATTTTGATAAGCATCAGCACGGCGATATTATGAGCCACTACACCAATGATATTGATACGCTTCGGCAGGTAATATCTCAGAGTCTCCCTCAATTCTTATCCTCGCTTGCCATGTTGGTAACGCTGTTTTGTATCATGGTATATTTCAGCATATGGATGTCTCTCGTGGTGCTTGCCGGTGCGTGTATTCTTTTTTTCTCCGCGAAAAAGCTGGGCGGTAACTCTGCAAAGAATTTCATCCGCCAGCAACGCTCCCTTGGCAAGATTGAAGGTTATGTTGAGGAGATGATGAACGGGCGCAAAGTCATAAAGGTGTTTTGCCATGAGGACGCAATCAATGCAGGCTTTGACGACGTCAATAGCGTGCTTTATCGCAACACGGAATCGGCTAACAGATATGCCAATATCCTCCCCCCTGTTCTTATGAACATAGGGAACTTAATATATGTGGTAGTCGCCATGGCGGGCGGGATATTCCTTCTCACAAAAGCGCAGAACTTCAGCATTTCAGGTCTTGCTTTCAGCATCAGTATCGTCGTGCCGTTTCTGAATATAACCCGCCAGTTCTGCGGCAATATCCATCAACCGACCCATCAGATCAACGTAGTTATCATGGGCCTTGCGGGAGCTGACCGCATCTTAACCCTGCTGGACGAGCCGCCCGAGATTGACGAGGGTTTAGTAACGCTTGTAAACGCAACCGAAAAAGACGGCACGCTCACCGAGTGTGCTGAGCGCACAGAGACCTGGGCTTGGAAGGAACCTCTTCCGGACGGCAGGGTACGTTACACAAAGCTTGCCGGCGATGTTCGTTTGCAAGACGTGGACTTTGGCTATGAAAAGGGCAAGCCCGTCCTCCACGATATAACGCTGTTTGCAGAGCCGGGGCAAAAGGTGGCGTTCGTCGGGGCAACGGGCGCGGGCAAAACAACTATAACGAATTTGCTCAATCGCTTCTACGATATTGAGGATGGCAGTATCAGCTACGACGGCATTAACATTAGCAGAATAAAGAAGTCCGAGCTTCGCCTAGCGATCGGCATGGTCCTTCAGGACACGAACCTTTTTACCGGCACGGTCATGGAAAACATTCGCTACGGCAGGCTTGACGCTAACGACGAGGAATGCATCGCCGCAGCCACTCTTTCAGGTGCCCACGACTTTATTACTCGTCTGCCCGAAGGCTACCAAACACTGCTTAGCAGTAACGGCAACAATCTCTCCCAAGGTCAGCGGCAGCTCCTTGCCATTGCCCGGGCAGCAGTCGCCGACCCGCCGGTTATGATACTGGACGAGGCGACAAGCTCGATTGACACGCGCACAGAGGCAATAGTTCAGCGCGGCATGGACGCTCTTATGTATGGGCGTACCGTGTTCGTAATAGCTCATCGCTTATCAACGGTACAAAACTCCGACGTAATAATGGTGCTTGAGCACGGCCGCATAATTGAGCGCGGCAGTCACGAGCGTCTGATTGAAGAGCAGGGCAAATACTATCAGCTTTACACCGGCGCATTTGAGCTGGAATAAGCCCAACAAAAAGAAGGCGTCAGGACAACATTCCTGACGCCTTAAATCTGTGGTGTAAATGTCCGTGACATCTATGCTCTTGCACATGAATGGGCTTCAAAGAAGACCGTGCTTTGCACCGGCTCCATTTACGGAGTATCCGGCGCATGCCGCCGCCCTATGCCGCAGAGTGGGCGCGTCTTATAGTGTTCCTGCTGTCCATGAGAGGCTTGGGTGCCGACGGCTGGGACCCCTTCGGTATCGTAGCCAACGAGTCCGCGCACAACACGGTAAAGCAAAAGACCTATCACCTGCTTCTGCCCGAGTGCGTCATGCAGCCGGTGGATTTGGACAGGCAATAAGTAGCGGAAAGCCACAATTTGACTTTCCGCTACTGTTCACAGCCTTAAAATATACAAAACCTTGTTTTACTGAAAATCATCCTCACCCATGAGACCCAACTTAACAGCCTGTGCCCTCAACTCTTCGCGGAAATCCGGATGGGCTACGGGAATAAGGGCTCTTATGCGGTCCTTATTAGACTTGAGATAAATATTGGCAACACCATATTCGGTAACAATGTACTGCGGGATATAACGGGGTGTGGTCACTATTGAACCCTCAGGCAGTGCCGAAACGATATTGGAGTGCTTTACTCCCTGTTTGTCTGTGAAGGTGGAACGCAGGCACAGGAAGCTTCTGCCATTCTTTGCTTTTGGTGCACCGGACAGGAACGCAAATGAGCCGCCAACGCCACTATACTGTTTAACGCCCTGAGCCTCTGAGCAGGCCTGACCGGTGATGTCGATCATAAAGGTTGCGTTAATTGCAACAATATTATCAACGCTTGCAACCGCTGCCGGAGTAATAACGTCATTCACATCAAGCAGCGTGACCACATCGTCGTGTTTTCCAAGCCACTCATAGAGCTCTTTTGAGCCAAAAGCGCCTGCCATGCGAATGTCTTTTACCACGCCCTGTTCAACAAGATCGATCATTGCATCGGTTCCGATCTCCGTGAAAATGCTGAGATTCTTCTTAGTTAGAAGCTCATAGGCGATCTGGTTGCCAAGTCCGCCCATGCCGATTTGAATTGTATCTCCATCGTTTATGTAGGGCATGATCTGTGAAGCAATCACCTTGTCAAATTCCGTGGGTGCCGTAACAGGAAGTGAGGGAATATCGTGGTGATTCTCAATTATATAGTCAAACATCTCAACCGGATACTTTGTGACTTCGTCACTGCCGTGTGCCGGAGGCTGAAACTTGTTGACAACGGCAATACGGGTCTTCACGCATTCGTGACGCATTACGTTTGGGGTGAAGTTCGTTCCCAATAGGCCGGTATTGAAAAAACCATTTTCATCCGCGGGGCATACTTCAACCGCTACCACATTCGCCTTGTAAACATCAGTTACCGCACTAATCAGGTCGCCATAGGGTGCGGAATGGAAGTCAATAATGTTCTGCTGTGCCGACATTCGCTCCAACACATTTGCAAACATCGAAATGGTATGGAAGGTCTTTTTATAGCTGGGATCCAGAAGAATTTTGTTTGGACTTAAATACATATTTGCTAAAAGCGTTATATTTTCGAGCTCGTCCACTCTGTCTCCGAGCTTATCCATAAACGCGTCCGGAACACAGAGCGTGCTCCCCATAAAAACTGTATCTCCGGACTTGATTTTACCGACCGCTTCTTCCATGCTGACAAGGTGTTCCTGATAATGTTTTTCCCAATTTGCCATTTGATTCACTCCTTACATTTTTGTTGACGGTTTATCCGCCGTGTTATAGAATTAAGGGGCATAAATGATATTGTGACATACTTGGATATTATCAAAATATTCATTTCTCGTATAATACTTGTTTACCATTTATTGATACCACCGCGAGGTATCAATTCATACTTTTTTCGCATGAATCTGTTTGCAAGAAGGAGACGCCCAACATGGAACTTAGGGATTTACGTTACTTTTGCGTTACTGCTGAGCTTGAGCATGTAACTCGTGCTTCTGTACAGCTTAATATTGCTCAGCCTCATTTGACAAGGGTCATTCACCAGATAGAAGCAGAAATCGGCGGTGAACTTTTTGACAAAGAGAACCGCAGATTGAAGCTCAATGAAAATGGCAAAGTGTTTTATAACTACGCCCGGCAAGTGCTTGCAGATATGGACTTGCTGCACACAGAAATGGATTATATTTTCGACCACAAACTCCAAACGATAACTCTCTTATGCAATACGGAATCGTTCGCTATGCAGTTAATTAAAGCCTTTAATAAACAAATGCCGAATTATACACTTTCAGTGCTTCACGTTCCAGCGCAGGAAATGCTTGAGCTTCTTAACAGCGGTAAAGCCCAATTTGCGTTCAGCTGTCCTCCGCTTGAGCCAACAAGCACTTACAATATGGTCGAGACAATCGATATTCTAAGCGTTGGAGGATGCGCTATATTGCCTCCCGGACACCCATTAATAGGACGCGAACATATTGACATCCATGAACTGCGGGACGAAAAGCTTATTACCATGCCCAGAGATAATGCAATGCGAAACCGGCTAAAGCCTATCTTCGATGAGACAAACTTCAGACCTAAAATCGCTTTGGAATGTAATAACCTTAGTATGATAATTGAAGCTGTCAAGGAAGGCCTTGGATATGCGTTTGTATCAGAGCTTATTCTCAGTAGTTTTCCGGAAATGCTTCCATATACTGTAATAGTTGATATTCCGGATGCCATGGGATATTACGGGTTAAGTTATAACACCAATGCGGTTGAGAGCCGAAACGGCGAACATTTCAAGAACTTTGCGAGCAATTTTTTCAGTGATCTTAAAAGAGACATGATAAAGATAATTCCGAGGTAGTTTTTCCATCTTAACGAACTGATGCCCTTCATCGACGAAATATGAAATAAGGAGAGCATAGGGGTGACTATGAGACCGTTAAACCATTTTTCCGTAAAATCAATCACCAAAGACAACCTCCCTTTTTTTATCGCTTGGATCGTAATGTTTGTATGGCTCTATTCTTATTTTTTGCCCTTCGGCGGTTTCAAATTTGAGAGTGCGCTTTATAATGACAAGGTCGCCGATAACATTATTATATTTACGTTAATATGGCTCGTTTCAGGTCTCGTGTTCGGGGTTACCATGACGGAAAAAAGACTTAAACGATTTACGGTTTACGCGGTCGCGCTGGCAATCCTGAGTTTTGCTTTACTGCGATTAACACCGGAAGGTATCGTTTCGGATGCGATACTGATAATCGGTTCCACCTGTATGGGTCAGATTTTCGCATCATGCTGTTACGCCTTCTTTATGGTGCTTAACAATACGGAAAAGTTTTATTCTATGCTGCTGGCGGTCGCGATACCAAAGATACTATTAATATTGAAGCCTTTTCTGAATAAACCGGATCAGGTTGTGGACGGTTCGCACATACTTATTTTCATACTTCTAATGCTGCTGCTTGTATGCGCGTTTTTCTTTGGTAAACGTAAAGCGATCCATACTCCGCAGAATACCTTAAACCCGCCAAAAAAAGCTTATACGTTGATGCTGCTTGTTTTTGCCGTGCTGGTGCTAAACGATGTTGCCGCGCCTTCCATTATCAACGCCATGCAGAGCCGGACGGAGATTTACTTTGTGCCGTATTACTGTGCGGGAGCCGCTATTGGTTTAATAATCATCTATGTGTTTCAAAAGATTCTGAGTGTGGCGCTGTATAATTTATTAAACTTGTCCTTTGCGTTTGCGGCGTTGGGCTTCGTGTCCGGCGCTCTGAGCCTTGCGGACAATCGTTACGGCATAGCCGCTTACCTGTTTTTCGGTGCGTCTTACGTTCTTGGTTTCGTCAATATTTATTATCTTGCCGGCTTCATGGCTAAGAAATTTCAAAGTACCGGTTTTTACCGGGTCGGCATTTCACTCTCCGCACTTTTTTATCTTATCGCTATCCTCGCCAGCCGCTTCTTGGATGATTTTGATAACAATCATATTAACAATGCAATCGCGTTGTCCGCATTTATATCTGTGGTTATTTTGATCATCTTCTTATTTTCAACACCATTCTTTATACGCCATTTAAGCTCGGGAGAATGGATGGATGATACATACCGGGAAGACATTACGCATGAAACCCGGCTCTTCGCAAAACTTCGTGATTATCACCTTTCTCCCCGTGAAATAGAAACATGTCAGAATTTGCTTGAAGGCTTCACCTTGAGGCAGATCAGCGCAATTATGGGAATATCATTTTCCACCGTGAATACTTACTGCACCAGCATCTATAAAAAACTCAATATTAACAGCCGCACCGAATTAGTCGTCCTGTTAAAGGAATACAGCAAAAAATAGTTGCGAGCCAATCTTACCCCCTATCATTAGAATTAATGATAGGGGGTTTTTATTGTTATCAGTAGATTTATGGAATTGTACTTTGCCCAAATTTTGGTAGGGTGGTAAACAGAAAGCCGCGTAGGAGGTGGTCCGTTTTGTGTCAATTTTAGAGAGGTTCCGCAGAGCCTTTTCACCGGAACGTACAAAGGAAAATGTCCCAAGCAACGATAAGCTGAGCACACTGACCGCAAGGGAATACGAAGCATTTTTGCTGCTGCTCGAAGGCTATACTCTGAAATTCTGCGCTGAAAAAATGGGCGTCAAGTATTCAACCGCCAATACGTATCAAAATGCCATTTACAAAAAACTGGGCGTAAAAAAACGAGCAAGACTGATTATCGAATATAAAGATTATGTTAGGAGTGACAAAAATGAACTGTAAAAAATGTAACACCACCGTGGAGGACGGTACGACGTTTTGCCCTCAGTGCGGGAACGCAATCGGAGAAGAAAACTCCTTTTCAGCGAAAGACTCGGTCAAAAAAATCGTCAACAATGTGGCGGATGATACAGCTGCATTCGATCCCAAGGACATTGCCGATAACAAAGTAATGGGCGGCCTCTCATATTTTCTGTTCTTTTTGCCGCTGCTTGCCTGCCCGGATTCCCGATATGGCAGGTTTCACGCCAATCAAGGCTTGCTGCTATTGATTGCCGGCTTTGCTGCCGGGATTGTAAACGCCATATTAACCAAGGTCATCCTCGCGATTTCATGGCGCTTATGGTTTCTTACATCTGTGGTCGGCATTGTACTCTGGGTTCCCCTTTTAATTTTGGGTATTATCGGTTTGATCAACGGATTTGGAGGGAAAGCCAAATCTCTGCCGATCATCGGCAAATTTCAGCTAATAAAAGATAAGGGAGAATAATTATATGAAAAAATCATTTTTTGTCGTGTTAGTCGTTCTTATTGCCTGTATGCTCTCCTTGTCCGGTTGCGGTTTGTCCGGGGGCAATAACGACGTTAATATCAAAACGGACGACGGCGAGATTGTCGCGGGAGACAACGTGAAATGGCCGGAAAGCGGCATTGGCAACCTGCAAAAACCGAATGCCGAAATCACCGGCGTCATTAAGGATAATACAACCGGCAGTTACACGATAGTCTTTTCGGATATGAGCAAAAGTTCCGCCGACGAATACCTTGCCAAGCTGAAGGAACAGGGCTATTCTCCTGCAATGGAAGTCACGGATACGGACGGGATCCTGTTCACCGGAATGAACGCGAGCGGTGTGGGCGTGTCATTTACATATACCGAGTCGGCGGAAGAAGGAACCATCACATATATGCCAAACCAATAAAACGGCAACGGTCTGTTCATATTGTGAATCCATTTTAAGCGGCATGACAATAAAATAAAACTTCATTGATGACAGGACGAGAGAGGGAATAAATTCCCTCTCTCGTCCTGCTTCCGGACTTAATCTGAATTATAAGCACAACTAATGTCTTGTAAAACGGTAGAAAAAAGCTAGAACTTATGGTATAGTTATTTGCGCTAGTCAAAAATTTCGTATCTCCGATGAAGGGACTTATAATGAGTGTTATTGTAATATACAACAGCAAGTCGGGATTCACAAAAAAGTATGCCGATTGGATTGCAGAAGAACTAAACTGTAATACCATGTCTTTTAAGGACATGTCAAAAAATGTTCTAAACCAACACTCAGTTGTGATTTTTGGTAGTCGTCTTTACGCAGGAAGAGTTGAGCACTTGAATAAAGTTAAAGAACGCTTTATTAACACTTCCACGCAAAAATTAATTGTTTTTGCAACCGGCGCCACACCTGTATCTGCTGAAAATGTTATCGACAAAGTGTGGCATGATAATTTTTCAGAAGCTGAAATCAATTATATTCCGCATTTCTATTTCCAGAGTGGTTTGGCTTATGAAAAAATGAGCTTTATTGATAAAATGTTAATGAAAATATTTGCAAAAATAATGAGCAAGAAAAAAGATAAGACTGAAGAAGAAAACGGGTTCGAACAGGCCATCCAGACCTCTTTCGATATCTCATCAAGGGAATATATCTTGCCGTTGGTTGATTTTATTAAGACCCAATTGGCCTGACCTTTGTCCCGCAATGTACAACTGGCGTAAATTTACAAGGAGATTTATTGATGGAATCAAAAGAAGCACCTACCAATTGGAAACGGAGCGCGGCATTTTTTATTGCAGGACAGTTTGTGTCCATGTTCGGTTCAATGCTAGTTTCATATGCCATCACTTGGCATATTACGCTTAGAGAACAATCCGGCGTACTGATTGCCGTATTTACCTGCGCTTCAATGCTCCCAATAGTGTTAATATCTCCCTTTGCAGGTGTTTGGGCAGACAGGTATAACAGAAAATACCTGATTAATATCTCTGACGCCGCAATCGCGCTTATTACCTTGTTGCTCGCAGTTTTATATATGTCCGGTATGCAGAGCGTTTGGCTTCTGTTGCTGGCGGTGACAGCGCGCAGCTTTGGCCAGGGCGTGCAGCAGCCGGCAGTCAACGCGTTGATTCCGCAAATCGTGCCGGAAGAACACCTGATGCGTTTTAACGGTATCCAAAGCACTGCACAGTCACTTACTATGTTCGCTGCTCCTATGGTTGCCGGTGCGCTGCTGACATTTTTACCCCTTGAAATCATCTTCTTTATTGATGTTTTCACAGCTGCAATTGGAATTGCTACGGTATTTTTCTTTGTTAAGGTTTCAGGCATCGTAAATATGAAGAAAAGCCCGAAGGGTATCAACTCCTACTTTCAGGAGATGGGCGATGGACTGCGTTATATTGGCGGTCAGCCCTGGCTTAAATCGCTTTTTATTTTCATTGCTCTGTTTTGTGTGCTGGCATCTCCAGCCGCCATGCTCACGCCGCTGCAAGTGGCGCGCTCCTTCGGCGATGATGTCTGGCGCTTGACGGCGATTGAGGTTACTTTTTCAGTTGGCATGATGTTAGGCGGCATCCTTATGTCTGTCTGGGGCGGGTTCAAAAACAAGGTTCATACCATGATTCTGTCCCTACTGCTGTTCGGTGCAACTACGGCACTATTCGGTGTTATATCCAACTTTTGGGTGTATTTGAGTGTTATGGTTTTATGCGGTTGCGCCATGCCACTTTATAACACGCCGGGTATGACACTCATGCAGACCAAAATCCCTCCCCAACTGACGGGCAGAGTGTTCAGCGCGATGGCCATGGTCAGCGGAATTGGCATGCCGTTGGGGATGGTTTTGTTTGGACCACTTGGAGATGTTGTGAAAATTGAGCTGCTGCTTATTGTTACAGGGCTTATACTTGTTGTTGGCAGCTTCTTCCTGTACGGTCACAAGGTGCTGGTTCAAGCCGGCGAGGCTCAAATACAGCCTGATCCGGACTTTAATACCCACGAGCCGCAAGTACAGTAAAAATCATTGCGAAAATAAGCAAAGCATTATAGAATGAAGAAATATAAATAGTCCTTTTTGCGGGACTTTCACGGGAGGATTCTATGTATTGTACTAAGAAAATCACAGATGACTTAACATGGGTAGGTGCCAACGACCGTCGTTTGGCAATGTTTGAAGGGGTCTATTCTGTGCCCTATGGCGTGTCATACAACTCATATCTTTTGGATGACGAGAAAATCGTAATATTTGACACGGTGGATAAAGCCGTTGTGCATCGATTTAAAGAAAATCTGATTGCAGTTCTCGGAAACCGCAGCCCGGATTACCTCATCGTGCAGCACATGGAACCCGACCATTCCGCCGGTCTTTTAGACTTGCTCACCAAATACCCAAATATGTCTATCGTATGCAACGCCAAAATCTTGGCATTTATTAAGCAGTTTATTGACGTGGATATTGATTCCCGAACTCTCATAGTCAAAGAGGGCGACACACTCAATACAGGAAAGCATACCCTCAACTTCGTTATGGCTCCCATGGTTCATTGGCCTGAAGTTATGGTTACATATGATTCTGCCGACAAAATACTCTTTTCTGCCGACGCCTTCGGTTGCTTCGGCGCACTTAACGGTGCTATTTTTGCCGATGAAGTCGATTTTTCAAGAGACTACATGGACGAGGCCAGGCGCTATTATACAAATATAGTCGGAAAATACGGAACACAGGTCCAGGCATTGCTGAAAAAGGCCTCCGCTCTGGAAATTAACATGATTTGTCCCTTGCACGGCTTTGTATGGAAACAAGACATCCAAAGCTTCCTTGCAAAATATGTGCATTGGAGCAGCTATACCCCGGAAGAACAAGGCGTAATGATCGCCTATGCTTCTGTTTACGGGAACACGGAGAATGCTGCTGAAATTCTTGCCAGCAGATTACGCGACAGGGGCGTGAAGACGGTTATGTTTGACGTCTCGGTCACACAGGCGTCTGAGATTATCTCCGCCGCCTTTAAATGGAGCCATTTGGTTTTCGCCTCAACAACCTATAATGCGGGCATTTTCGTAACGATGGAAGCCCTGATCCATGATCTGGTTGCCCACAATATACAGAACCGCACAGTTGCGATTATCGAAAACGGGTCTTGGGCGCCCACAAGCGGCAGGTTGATTTACGAAAGCTTAAGTAAATGCAAAAATATCAGCTTTCTTGAGAACACACTTAGAATCAAATCCAGCTTAAAATCTACGCAGCTTTCGGAAATTGATGCCATGGTAGAATTAATTGCAAAAGACCTGACTGCCTCCTCATCCGGACAGGCAGAACCGGAATCACTACTTCCCGAAAAGAAAAAATCGGGTTTTGTCTGCAAAATATGCGGCTATGTTCACGAGGGCGATTTTTTGCCTGAAGATTTCCTTTGTCCACTATGCAAGCATGGGCCGGAGTATTTTGAACCAATTTAACGAGGCATAAAATTTACGGAAACACTTATTGTAATCTGAAACCTTTTGGCTTTTATAACGCAAAAAGAGCGGGATTTTCACCCGCTCTTTTTTATTGCTGTTATCTAAATTTGTTTCTTCCTGAATACTAACAAGGATGCAATTACCAGAACCAGAGAAAGAACTGCCGCAATTATCACGGCATAGTTAAGCGATGATGCTTCTATTGTGCCTGCCAGAATTCCCATGTTATCGGTTGCCAGGGAAACCGGATTATAGTCATGGGCCGCCGGGAAAAGATTAAGCAGCATGCACGCCGCCGCCCCTGCTCCCGTTAAGAGCAAACACCCATAGTTTTTCCTAGTAAGCGTAGAGGCAAACAAGAGGATTGCCAAAAGAAATACGCCAAACAACCACAGACAAAAGACTGAAAACGCAAGATTGGCTGTTTCCCCCTCCGGAAACAGATAAATGGTATATCCCAAGGTAAGGATGAAGCACACCAGAAGGCTAACTGACCATATCAAAAGCATAGCGGTATACTTTGAGAGGATAACCGCATAGCGGGATAAACCCTTAGTAAGCATATTGATGAGCGTGCCACTTGATAATTCCGATGACAAAACGCCGCTGAAAACAATTACCGTTACAATAAGTCCCATTTGTGTGGCGTTTTTGAAAAACTGCGCCCATGAGTCTAAGGCTGTTGGCTCCGGTATGGTTATGGCCAAGCCATCCGTTACGAGACTTCCCAGAATTTCCGGAAGCAGCTTTGCCATTAGCGCATTTGTTATCCCAAAGACTGTAAACACTATTAGCATGATAAGCAGCTTATACGTTTTTGCATATTCTACGAGTTCTTTTTTTAGGAAGATGAAAAAGTTTTTCATTTTACCACCTCCGCAAACAGGTTTTCCAGCGTCGGTTCGATGTCTGCAAATCTAAGGGGTACCATATGTTTTTTCACAAGCAGATCCAGCAGAAAATACCCTGCACTGTCCACGTCGGATGCCAAGACCGTTACAGTGCTTTTTTCACGGGTAATATTGAATCCCGGCTTTTTCAGCTCTTCAAGGCCCTCAAATGCGGACGACTCTTCCTCTTTTGCAAACTCTACAACAAAGCCACTGCGTCTGTACTTGGATTTCGCTTCTGAAAGCGGCCCACATAGCGCC
>CAZHCB010000025.1:0-1043 GCA_964530935.1 uncultured Oscillospiraceae bacterium | reverse complement strand
CATTATGCAAAACCGCAATGTTGTCACAGATCTTCTCAACATCAGAAAGTATGTGTGTTGAAAACAGCACGGTTGATTTTCCTTTGATTTTGCAGAGTATATCCAGAATCTCTTTTCTTCCGATGGGGTCGAGGGCAGAAGTCGGTTCGTCGCATATCAGAAGTTTAGGTTCGTTTATCAGCGCTTGAGCAATACCAAGGCGCTGCTTCATTCCCCGGGAAAAGCCGCCGATCTTCTCGTTCTCATCTTTAAGCCCCACAAGGGCAAGCAGCTCTTCGCTTTTTGCCTTTGTCTGTGCCGCATCCAGACCGGTAATATCACCGCACAGCTTGAGATACTCCATCGGCTTCATATACCCGTAAAACTCGGGAACGTCTGGGAGAAAGCCTATGTTTCGGTTGGTCTTAGTTTGACCGTAAGAAACTGTGTCACCGCACACCGTAACACTTCCGCTGTCTGCCTTCAACAGCCCCAGTATGATTTTCATCGTTGTCGTTTTGCCCGCACCGTTTTGCCCGACAAAACCAAAAATGGAGTGTTCCGGAACATCCATATCCAGACCGTTTAAGACAGGATGATCCCCGAACTTTTTGCCCAGTCCGCTTATCTCCAGAATGTTCACTATTCTTCACCTCTGCCGAATACGAAGTAGATAACAGGTCCGATAATTTGGAAAACCATTACGACAATTGCCCACATCACCGTATTTCCAAAACGATAGTGTGGATGTCTCAGCACATGGACAAGCGCAGTAATTCCAAGAGCAAGCTCTGCAATAAGAAGCGGAATGAGAAAAGGCAGGTATTCCTTCAACATACTTAAATCCATTTTAGTTTCTCCTAACAGTTATTTTTCAGTTTTTCTACAATATACTAGAAACGTTGCTCTTCGAAAAGAGATGCAAATGCAGGGTTTTTTGCTGCTGCATCATGATACAGTCATGATATAATTTGGCCATTTACCGCCAAAGGCGGTAAGGCCTATGATCATAGCGCTTTGTCACGGAGTGACAAAATGCGCATATAATAGTTGCTTTGCAACTA
>CAZHCB010000024.1:0-17952 GCA_964530935.1 uncultured Oscillospiraceae bacterium | reverse complement strand
ATATACTGATAATGGAGTCGCCGGAGGGCATGATCGCGCTGTTCGTAGACGAGGTAGTGGATCACCAGAGCATTGTTGTTAAGCCTGTTCCTCCCGCGCTCAAGGGCATGACCGGTATTATAGGCTGCACAATTCTTGGGGATGGCAGAGTTAGTTTGATAATCGAAAATGAAATGCATCCCGTAAATAGTGCAACGGAAATGGTCTCAGATTAAGAGACGGAAACACACTGCAAAAGAGAGCCCCGTAGGGCTCTCTTTTGCAGTGTGTTTTTACCTTACTTGCCGCCGCCGCAGTGAAGATTGCGATATTCATTGGCGGAAATGCCTTCGCTCTTTTTGAATACGCGAGAAAAGTGAGCAGTATCTGCATAGCCTGCCAGCGAGGCGATCTCGCTGATGCGCAGAGCCGGATCTTCCAGCATTTGTTTGGCTTTTTCAATGCGGACCGTGTTTAGGATTTCATAAAAATTCATACCCAAATGCTTATTGAGCAGCTTTGACAGGTGCCACTGGCTAACATAGCAGTGGTCGGCAACGTCTTGAAGCGTAAGCTTATCCATGAAGTGCTCGCAGATATATGCCCGCGCCTGCCGCGCCAGGAAGCTGTTTGCATTGTCGGAGGCAGAGACAGGCTCAGCGGCGGGTTCCCCGTCTTTTGCGCTGCCTACGCCCTTGGTTTGCAGAATGCCGGTCATGTGAGCGAGAGCCTCTTCAATTTCGTTCATTTTCGAGGGTTTAAGTAAATATCTTGATACGCCAAGCCCAATTGCCCGGCGGGCATATTCAAAATCACGATAGCCGGTGAGCACGGCAATTTGCATGTCGGGAAACTCACTTTTTAGGCCGGCCAGCATGGTCAAGCCGTCTTCACCGGGCATTTGAATGTCTGTGAATACTATATCAGGGCGATATTGGCGCAGAGCCTCGGCTCCCGAGCGCGCGTCAAGGCAGGTCGTTACGACCTGACAGTTGTATGACGCCCAGTCAACTACCTTTTTCAATCCCTCAACAATGATAGATTCATCGTCAATCAGTACAACCTTGTACATAAAAAACCACCTCTGTAAAGCACGGTATTACACTTGTAGCATAGCACACCGGGGCACGAAAAGCAAACGCGCCCCGGTCAGTTTGTGCAAGCTTATCCTTTTAGTGCCCCGGCGGTTAGACCTTTGATAATGTGCTTCTGCAAGAACACATAGACAATAAGCACGGGGATAACGATAAGCACTACCGAAGCTGCCATTAGACCGTAGTTAACACCGGCCTGAGAGCTTATCTCATTTAGCAGCAGGGTAATAGTTTTTTCATTTGGATAGCGCAGGAAGTAACTCTGAGTGAACAGGTCATTGTAGCTCCACAGGAAGGAGAAGATTGCAACGGTTGCAAAGGATGATTTCGCCGTGGGCATAATAATACGGAAATATATCTGGAATATGTTGCAGCCATCCAGATACGCCGCCTCTTCCAAATCAATGGGCACAGATTCGATAAAGCCCATTAGAACAATTGTTGCAAAACATACGTTGCCGGCAATTTGCGGAAGTATGCAGGCTATGAGCGAGAGCCACCTGTTACCCGTTGAGGCAATGCCCATGGCGACCTCCATTCGGAAAACAGGGATAATGGTTGAGAACACGGGGAACATCATACCTGCCAGTACGAGACTGTAGAGAAGATTGCGGCCCTTGAAGCGATAGCGAACCAGACCGTATGCCGCAAGGCCGGCAATGATAACGACAACGATAGTTACAGTAATCGAGATAATAACGCTGTTAATATAGGCGTTCTTAAAGTCAAACCGCTCCATTGCGGTTTTGTAGTTATCCAAGGTGAAGTACTCGCTGCCCGGAAACGGAATTGAGAAGGAGTCTTTACGAATCATACCCTTTACCCGGAAGGAGTTGATGATGACCCAGAAGAAGGGATAGATCGTTGTAATCGCCCAGAAGACAAGCACGCCGTATGTAAGTATCTTGGTGGGCGTTAGTTTTTTATTATTTAATGTCATATCAAATCACCGCCTTACATGTCGTCCCGGGGCTTAAAGATCCGGTTAGCGACATTTGAGAGCACTACGCCCAGCACTACAATTAACATTGCGATTGTTGAGCCGTAGTCCACATCTCCCTTGTTAAAGGTTTGGTTGTACATGTAGGTGCCTGTGAGCCAGCCCTGGTTTTCCGGCATGCCCGCGCCGAACATGACCCATGGCAGGTCAAAGACCTTCAAAGCGCCGGTGATTGCGAGCACGAGGCAGGTGATGAGCACATTGCGCAGCATGGGCAAGGTGATGTAGCGGATGCGCTTCATGCCTGTTGCACCGTCAATGCTTGCCGCCTCATATAGGTCCAGAGGAATATTGTTCAGTCCGGTAACGAGTATGACAAAGTAGAAGCCTACATATTGCCACATAACCGGCATGAACATCGTAAACAGGAAGTGAGCCTGGTCCTTCCAGTCAATATACTCAGTTGTTGCGCCAAAGCTCATCAGCAGCTGGTTTACCATACCGCCGTTGAATAGGAAGATTAGGTTAAACATTAGTCCCAGAGCTGTGGCAGAAATAACGATCGGAAAGAAATAAACCGTGCGGAAAAATTGTGCGCCCTTTGTGATGCCGTCTACCAAAAGCGCCAGAATCAGGGCGATTCCTACTTGGAAAACGATGGTGCACAGTGTTAATAGCAAAGTGTTTTTGAGCGCGGTGTGCAATTTCGGATCTTGAACCAAGGTTACATAGTTTTGATACCATGGAATATTAAATCCATCTGCGGCCTTTCCAAGCCCACCAATATTGGAAAAGCTATTAATAATGTTCTGTATAAAGGGGTAGTACAGATATACTGCCAAAAATAGAAAAGCGGGCACCAGAAAAACAAGTAACGGCGCTTTTTTTCTATAGAGCGTTGAGCCACCCATACTTAATCAACTCCTCGGGCAAGAAAAATGGTTCTCTCATAGGGTGCGGATATTTTAGGTAAATGGTTTAATCAATACACCACTGTTGTTATAAAGAAAACGGGGCTGTTTGGAACAACCCCGTTTTTCGTTAAAGCAGGTTGGTTTAGTTTAGCTTCAAAGCGGCAGTGATTGCAGCTTCGGGAGTTGTCTTTCCGGTAACAATGTCCTGAACACTTGCGAAGAGTTCGGTTTTGCACTCGGAAGTAAGGGTATCCTGAACTGCGCCGATAACGCTGGTTACACCTGCGTTAGCCTTTGCGGCAGATTCCTGAAGAGGATTAAGACCGGAGGGAGAAGCGCCGTTCTTAAGAGCGGTAACTTCGGTTGTGACGAAGACGGACATAACAGAGTCGGATGTCATGTGCTCAACGAAAGCAACTGCTGCTTCACGCTTAGCAGGATCATTCCATGCCTTCTCGGTGATGAAGTAACCCATGGAGATGCCGCCGATGGCATCGCCAGCGGTACGCGTACCCTGAGCAGGTACATAGGAGATTGCATAATCATCAAGCTGATCAGCATAGTTTTCGGCAAAGTGGCCAACCTTCCAGGAACCGTCGATCAGGAATGCAGCTTCGCCGTCTGCGAAGAGCTGAACGGTTTCAGGATCGGTTGCGGTCAGGGTGTTTGTGGGGAAGAAGCCCTTTTCATAGAGGGTCTTCATATCGTTGAGGCCGTCAATCCACTTCTGAGCGGTTTCGTCCATAACGAGTTCTCCGTTGTCATCCAGAGTGGGAAGATCAAGCTGAGTTGCGCTGGTGCCGTGGTTCATAATCATGAACTCAAACCAATAGTGGGGAACTTCGAACAGGGAGCAAGCGATGGGGGAGTAGCCCTTGTCCTTAATGGTCTGGCAGTCGATCAGGAACTGATCCCAAGTGTAGTCATTTCCGGGAACCTCAATGCCGCAATCTGCAAGAACCTTGGTGTTAACGAACATGTTCTCCCAGAAGCCGGAGGAAGGAACGGAATAGTTTTTGCCGTCAGCTGCTGTTGCAAGCATACTGTCTTTCATGTTGCCGGCATAGTCGGGATACTCTGCGCGGATGGTTGCCAGATCAACTACTTTGCCCGCGCTGATAAAGGGCTCAGCATCAGCATTGGTGAAGAAGAACAGAACGTCGGGCTCTGTGCCGGTTTCGAAGTCGGTAAGTACTTTGGCTTTCCACTCTTCGTTAGAAGTTGCGGAAGCGTCCTTAACGGTGTTGCCTGTTGCTGCTTCATAGTCCTTAACAGCATTCTCATAGTTTTTGCGGTTGCCGTCGTCGCCGCCGTAAGAAGTTACGACTGTGATTTCGGTACCCTTGCCCGCGGAATCGCCGGTGTCGCCAGAGTCAGCTTTCTTTGTGCAGCCTGCAAACATTGCCAGAACTATCACAAGAACGAGAGCCAATGCAAGAATACGTTTCATCTTAATAATACCTCCAAAAAATTTGTTTATCGCTGTGAACTTACCATTAACAGTATCCTTTATTCAGCCAAAAAAACAAATAACTTGAATTGCTATTTATTGACCATAATTGCTCGCTTGGTAAAAAGGCCACATTCTGCTCAAAAATGCTCTTGGCAAATTGTGCACATTTACAAGGCTTTTAACTCAATCTTCGTTCTGTTCACGAACTTCAATCTTGATGCGGGCGATTACCTGCTTGTCGGTTCCGCGTTCAATTGAAAGCCCGCTCTGGCCACCGTAGAGAATTCGCAGACGCTGATTGACGTTGGCAATGCCAATACTGGAAGACGAATCCCGAAGTCCAGTTTCATAGTCAGGCGAGAGCAGCTCCGCTATGCGCGCCTCGTCCGCCTGCGTCATGCCCCGGTCATTTTCAATCTCGATGATCAGAGTATCACCCTGAAGGAAGCCGCGAATATCAATTTTACCGTGGCCGCCGGGGCCAATGCCGTGTTCTACGGCGTTTTCGATCACAGGCTGCATAATCAGCCGTGGCACCATATAATGCAGAATATTCGGGTCTATTGTCTGTGTGAGGAACAGGCGGCGTCCGAAGCGCTCTCCGATTATATATAAATATGACGCAACATATTGCAGTTCCTCGGACACAGGCACCTCCGGCCTCTTGTCCCGGGCAAGGTTGGCATCGAGTATGGTTGAGAGTGCTTCAATCATCTTGGAGACTTTAATGTCGCCGCTCATGCGAGCTTCCCAGTTGATGATCTCAAGGGTGTTGTTGAGAAAATGAGGGTTGATGTGGGATTGCAGCGCCTTGATTTTTGCGTCGCGCAGAGCCAGCTCCTCCTGATACAAACTGTTAAACTGGTGTTGCAGCTGTCCGGACATTTGGTTGAAGGAGTTGGTAAGATACTTGAATTCCCGGCTGTTTGCGCTGTAGTCAAGCTGATATCCCAGTTCGCCCTGCTCAATCTCCCTCGCACCGCCCATTAGGACGTCAACAGGTTCTGACACTCGTCGGCGCAGAAAACGTACGGTGAAAACCAGCAGTGGGATCAGCAGAACCGCCATGCCAACTAGCAGAAACCAGTAGCCGTAAAGCTGACCCAGCATCAAGTCGACCCTTGCAATAGCTGTCACAGTATACCAGCTTCGTTCCATGTTTAGAGTGACATAGTTAGGATTAAATAAGCTAAGACCCGAGTGACCGGAGTTTTGAGCTACTTCGCTTGCATCAATGGCTGTCTCTTCAAGGGGAACCACGGTATCGTTAAGAAAAACAGTGGTTTGCTCTGCCCAGGTCAGCGTTTCAAGGTTCTCAAAGTAGTAGGGCGTGTTCAAAGCCAGCACCAAAGTGCCAATGGGAGTGTAGCTTGCGGCCATAACATTGCGGACAAGATAAAGCTGCTTGCCCAGCATCAGAAATCCTATGGAAGTGTCAAGCTCTCCGGCAAACTCCAAAAGCGCACCGGCATCATTATCCCAGTAGTCCACCTGTGTTTGATAGCTGACGCCGGAACCCTGATTGTATGCGAATGCGCGCATTGTAGCCGGATTTTCTGAAAAAGTAAAAGCGGCAAAGAGCAAGCGACTGTCTGAGCGGTATTGTTTTTCAAGGAATCGCTGGGTGTTCTGATAGAGGTCGGCGTAGTAACCGTTTTTGTTGTACTCAGTCCAAGCGTTTTTTACGGTTGCGTCGGTGGAGATGGCGCGGCTTGATTCAATGGCAGTGTCCAAACGCTCCGAGCAAACCTGCATCGAAACCTGAAACTGATCGGACATGTTTTCCGCTGTACGCTGACTGATGCTGTCTGAAAAATACCAGCCCATAATACCCAGCACCATTAGAACCGGAATCAACCAGCAAAGCAATATAATAGTGACGATCTGCCGCTGAAGCGTCAGAGTTTGCCGGTTCTTTCGTTTCATGCTTGCGCCGCCTCTCGTTAGAATACTCATTAATAATAACACAAATCTTTTATGCTGACTATATAGAAAACGCCCGATTTGCAATTTGTACAAACCGGACGCTTTCTTTTGACAGGCAGTGTATTAACCTCTAAACTTCAGACCCAGCGCCTTTTCCATGATGACGGTCATTTCCTCGGCCTTTGCCTCACTGTCCATCTCGCAGAAGATGCGCAGCAGAGGCTCAGTGCCGGAGAAACGGCAAATGATCCAGCCGCCGTTTTCAAAATAGACCTTGCAGCCGTCGGCATAGCTGACTTTCTCAATTGTGAGAGGGAACTCCGGCAGAAATTTATCGAGCATTACCTTTGTGTGTATGGCTTCTTTTTCTTCCTGAGTGAATTTATAGTCACGCTCAGTCATTTCAAGGCAGCCATAACGCTCAATAATATCCTCATACAGTTCGGACAACTTGCGCCCGCTGGTGGCGATCATTTCCACAAGCAGGGCAGCGGCATAGATGCCGTCCTTTCCCTGAATGTGACCGCGAACAGTGAGTCCGCCCGAAGATTCGCCGCCGATTATCGCGCCTGTCTCAGCCATTTTGCCGGAGATGTGCTTGAAGCCGACAGGCACTTCGTAGCAGGTTTCACCGAAGTCAGCTGCAATGCGGTCAAGCAGATGCGTGGTGGCGATATTACGCACCGCGGCACCGTGCCAGCCCTTGTATTTGAGCAGGTAGTAGTAGAGCAGTACCAGAATTTTGTTGGGGTGGAGAAATTGGCGCTTGTCATCAATTATACCCAGACGGTCGGCGTCACCGTCGGTGGCGATACCGATGTCGCAGTGGTTTTCCTCAACAAAGGTTTGAAGAGCGGCAAGCGTTTTGCTGTTTGGTGCGGGAAGTCTTCCGCCGAAAAGGGCGTCGCGGCGCTCATGGATAACATCCACATCGCAGCGGGCGGTAATCAGAACCGTTTGGAGCGCGGTTTTGGACACGCCGTACATTGGGTCAAGCACGACCTTGAGATTGCGTGAGCGAATAGCGTCCATGTTGATCGAGCGGATAATAGAGTCCACATAGACATTCATGGGGTTAATTATCTCGATCAGGCCTGTTCTGATACCATCTTCAAAAGCAATGAGCGGGATTTCTCTTTCCTCTTTCTCAATCATGGCGATATATTTTTCAATATCCTGAGTCACAAGCTCGTCAGCATCACGTCCGCCCTTGGTAAAGATTTTTACGCCGTTGTATATAGCGGGGTTGTGACTTGCGGTGACCGCCATACCATAGGCTAGGTCATAGTACTTAACCGAGAACATAATTAGTGGTGTTGGCGCCTCGCGGTCGATTACGCGGCAATGAATTCCGGCGCCGGCCATAACCTCTGCAGCCCATTGAGCTGATTCTTCGGAAAGAAAACGCCGGTCATAGCCAATAACGAAGCCGCGCTCCGCAACGCCCTCATCCTTAAGCTTCTGCGCGAGGGCTGCCATGAGAAGCTGCAAATTTGCCCGGGTGAATTCGTCAGCGATAACGGCGCGCCACCCGCCGGTTCCAAATTTTATCATACTTTTCCTCCTTTGGATCTAGCCCATTTCAACAATTACTTCATTTATACTTCCGTACGGCATAAGCGGCACAAGATTGGTCTGACATTCCAAGCCGTTGCAGCGCACGCCGGCGACGCCCTTTTCCACGCCCTTGGGGTTTTCTACTCTTATATTATAGGTAGCGCCACGCCAAACCCGAGTCAGCGAAAAGCTTTTCCAGTCGCCGGGGACACAGGGGTCAACCAGAAGCCCGTTAAACTGAGGGCGCACGCCAAGAATGTAGCGCGTGGAGGCAAAATAGCTCCAGCCACCGGTGCCTGTCATGAAGGGGTGCCGGGCCCTGCCAAAGGCGGTGTGGTCCTTGCCCATAATAAACTGGCAGTATGAATAAGGCTCTGCCTGACGAATTTCAATTTTGTCGTTTTGCAGGTAAGGGCACAGGGCATCATAAAACTTCATTGCACGGCTGCCGCGGCCCAGTACTGCCTCAGCGCACCAAGCCCAAGGGTTCGGGTGACTGAAAATAGCGCCGTTTTCCTTTATACCCGGGTAAACTCTGGTCACGAAACCGATAGCATCATCCACCACAGTGTAAGACGGGGCGTTTAGCATCAGACCGTAAGGGGTGTAAAGATACTCGTCAACGCTGTCCATGGCGGCAAGCCCATGTTCGTAGGATGCAGCGCCGGAGAGCACCGCCCATGTATTAGACTCCATGTGCACCTTGCCCTCGGCGTCGGTTTGCGTGCCTATTTTGCGTCCGTCGGCTGTGATGCCCCGCAGGTACCATTTGCCGTCCCAAAGCTCACGCTCGGTGATCTCGCCAACCCTGCTCCGCATAGCTTCGTGAAGCTCAACATCCTTTTCTCTTCCCAGGGTTTTAGCCAAATCAATGAAGTGACCAAGCGCCCAGTAGTGCAGATAACTCACCATTGAGCTCTCGCCGCCGCCAAGATTGAGGCAGTCGTTCCAGTCGGCACGCAGACCTTTGCAAATGCCGTGCTCGCCTACCTGACGGTATGAAAAATCGAGAATTGTTTTTAGATGTTCATAAATCGTGTCCTCGCCGCCATCGGCATATGTCACAACTTCGTCAGCAAAAGAGAGGTCGCCGGTCTCGCGAATAAACTCAACAACCGAGGCAACGAGCCAAAGAGCGTCGTCGGCACAGGCGTCTTTTATTCCGTGGATAATGTCTTCCCTTGCAGGTGTAGGCACTACAAAGGGAGACTTGAAATCAACCGGTTTTTTGTCGGGGTCAAACCAGTCCGGCTGGAACAGGTGCAAACCGTAACCCTCCGAAGTCAGACCACTCATGAGCTGGATAATACGCTCACGGCACTTTTCCGGATTGGAGTGGGGGATCGTCATGGAGTCTTGTGCAGTATCGCGGTATCCCAGACCGGTGCGGCCGCCAACCTCGATAAAAGAGGCGAAGCGCGAGAACATAACGTTTATTTCCGACTGGTACAGCGTCCATGTGTTGAGCATGGTGTTCATTGCTTCGCTGGGAGTGTCCACCTGCAGTTTGCCGCACTTTTCCGCCCAGTAAGCTTTCAAATCATCAAAGCGCTCGTCAACCGCGGTGAAGTCACGGTATTTAGCGCGGGCGGCGCGGGCTTCATCAAGACCGCCTTCACCCAGCATCCAGAGCAGACGCATGCTCTGTCCGGGGTCAAGAGTTAAACGCTTTTGCAGCACTGCGCAGTGGTTGTTGCCCTTTTCAAATGTTTCCGAACATTTGCCGTTTTCCACGGAAACGGGACTGCTCTCGTTATGGTACAGACCGATAAAATCGTCCCGCAGACAGTCAAAGCCGTCCGGCTCAAAGGAGGCAGTCATGAACTGATGGGAACGCTCATAGAACAGCTCGTAGTCAATTATGCCGTCCTCATAGTGGCTGCCGGCTGCGTAAAGTGACATCTGAAAGTTTTGATTGTCCATCAGAATGTGATGGAAAGAAAGTTCGGCATAGGAATATACCGATAAGCGGCGCGGCCTATTGCCGGGGTTGTTAAGAAGAACGTCCCACAGCTCCACAGAGTCACCACGGGGGATGAACATGGTCTGGCTGGCGTTTATGCCATGGGCGGTGGATTCGTACACGGTGTAAGACATGCCGTGGCGGCAGCGGTAATCCTTCAAATCACCGCCGACCGGCTGCCAGGAGATTGTCCAAAATTCTTCCGTGTCGTCATCCCGCAGATAGACGTAGTGACCGGGGAAATCCATTGGCACGCCGTTGCCGCGAAAGCGCGTTATACGGTGATACTCCGGGCTTTTGCAGAAGCAGTAGCCACCGGCGGTCTGGTTGAGCACAGCGCACATATCCTCTACACCCAAATAGTTAGTCCACGAGCTGGGAGTGTCTACCCGGTCGACGATGTATTCACGTTTTTCATTGTCAAAATGGCCGTATTGCATGGCGTTGGCTCCTCTTAGTAAATGTTATCGCAGTTCGGGCAGGGAGGCTGCCGCTGCGGACTGCCCTACACGGCGGAATTTTTCGTCCGGCAGGGAGGGTTTGATTTGTTTTGCAATATCGGGGTATTCATCGGCTAAAACAGCTTTACAGACCTTAAGAATGAGATCGCCGCCCTTGCCGGACATAACCCGTCCCAGCAGAAGCACATGGCGGAAATGGTAAAGCTCAAAATACTGTGCCAGAGCATGGGCAAGATAAACGCCGATGGAAGAGTAAATGTCCGCCGCCCGGGGGTCATCCTGAGCCATGAGCCCCTGAACTGCTTTAAGCTTTTCCGCGGGGGAGCTGTTATCGTCCAGTTCAATTCCCGCTGCGGGGGCAAGCTTAATTACAGCATCCTGAGAGAAGTATTTAACGCCGCAGCCAATATCGCCCGACCATTCGTCGATCATAGCTTCTGGGTTAATATCAACCGGCATAAAGGCCAGCTCGTTGAGCCAGCCGGTTATGCGGCCTTCATCATCAACATAGCCCACAGCCTCACTGGTACCCATAGCTATGCCCAGTACGTTGTTTTCTTCTAAGCTCATCGCTCCGGCAAGAGCCGAAACATCCCCGTCGTTGCACACCACAACCGGCACATCGCCGATTTCTGCTGCGGCACGCAAGTAAATATCCTTGACCTTAGCCTCGAAGTCCTCTTTGCCTACTTTTAGGAAGAGAGAGGCGGTCATTGTGCGGTTATTAATATAAATTCCGGCAGAGGAGATACCTATGGCGTCAACCTTTGGCATGTGTGCGGCAGCGGCTTTCATAGCCTCCACAATGCCTTGAAAGTGGTAGTCGGGGTCGGTGTTGGTTTTCGGAAACCAAACAACTTCCTCGTCAAAAACGCTTACCCCGTCAACAACGGCGGAAACTTTTCTGTCAGAGCCACCGGCGTCAAACCCGATGCGGCAGCCGTCCAAATGCCGCCCGATTGCTTGGGGAGCGTTACTGTCTGCAGGGAGTGTGTCGCAGGAAACGACCTCAAAGGGCAGCTCAAAAATATTCGCCATGAAGTCAAAGTCAAAAGCCTGACAGCCGGTAGGAGAGAAGTCCTCCACCATTGCGCGGTAAATCTCCCGGCTCCCCCTGATATATATTTTGTGGCCGCCCTTCATCCAGAGAATAGTTTTTATCAAGCGGTTTACATAATATCTGTCAGCCTCAAAGCGTTGGGAATTTCCGTGAATAAAGGTTTCAACAGACGCCATTTCACCATTTGCCCGCTCAACCGCGATGCCAAGGGGCTGGGTTGCAGTTTCCAGAAAGGCGCGGTTAAAAGCAAGCAGCGGCATAAACCCGCTGTCCAGCTTCGGGCTGTTTTTTATAGGTACTTCAATGCCGAATCGTTCCATACCGGATACCTCACCACAAAAAATCCTACTATTACACTGTCACTTTATCACGGCTTTCTCTCCTTGTCAGCGCCTTTGGAGCTACTTGACAAACAGAAGCAAAACAGCACAAGGAAATCTATTGTTAGGCTATATTTTTTGCGCGTATAGTGACATTAATATTTGACGGATCATTGTAAGGAGACTATGCTGTTAGTATTCCAATTTGTCAAGGAGGAACGATGTGAAAATTATCGGCGCTAAGGTTTTTGACACCGAGCAGGGTTTTGTGAACAGAGACATATATATTGAAAACGGGAAAATAACCGAAGCCGGTGCAGACGAAAGCGTTTTTGACGCCAACGGCTGCTATGCGATTCCGGGCTTGTGCGACCTGCATTTCCACGGCTGTGTTGGTGAGGATTTTAGCGACGGCAGCATAGAGGGGCTTCAAAAAATGGCCGATTATGAGCTGTTGCACGGAGTAACTCAGATTTGCCCTGCCGGTATGACCCTGCCAAAGGAGCAGCTTGTTAAAATCTGCACAGTCGCTGCCGAGCATAGAGAAAACCCTGTGTTCGGCGCAGATTTGGTGGGCATTAACCTTGAAGGACCTTTTTTGTCATACAACAAGCGCGGCGCGCAAAACGGCGACTGGCTGCAAGAAGCCAGCCTGCCATTACTGGATGAGCTTATTGCTGCTTCAAGCGGACTTGTAAAACTGGTTTCAGTCGCGCCGGAAACAGCGGGTGCGCTGGAGTTTATCTCTGAGGCTGCTAAACGCGCGGTAGTCAGCCTTGCTCACACGCAGGCTGGTTATGATACTGCAATGGCGGCATTTCACGCCGGCGCCAACCACGTTACACATTTATATAACGCCATGCCGCCCTTTGGTCACCGGGAGCCCGGAGTTGTCGGCGCGGCTGCTGACAGCGGCGCAAACGTTGAGCTTATCTGCGACGGTGTGCACATTCATCCGGCAGTGGTGCGCGCCAGCTTTAAGCTTTTCGGTGCTGAACGGATGATCCTTGTCAGTGACTCCATGCGAGCCACCGGAATGCCGGATGGCGTCTACACTCTCGGCGGGCAGGAGGTTCGCGTTAGCGGAAATCGTGCGCAGCTTGAAGACGGCACAATAGCTGGCTCCGCCACAAACCTGATGGATTGCCTGCGAACTGCCGTGTCCTTCGGAATTCCACTGGCAGATGCCGTTCGTGCCGCAACGCTGAATCCGGCGCGTGTGCTTGGTATTGAAGGTGATTACGGTACGCTGGATAACGAGAAAATAGCTAATATTGTTCTGCTTAATGCGGATTTATCTGTTAAGGCGGTTATTTTCCACGGAGAGGTAATATAAATAAGACCTCATATTTATTGATAGAAAAAAACGATTAGCTGTTTTCCTGAAGATGAAGCGTTTTCGCTCATCACCTGCGGAGAGTGGACCGCCTATAATCTGATACACTCGCTGTAAGGATCAGTTTGAACGCTACTTATTGATTTTACTAACGGTTTGCTTTTTATCTCCCCAAAACCGAAGCCGCAGTCTTAACAAGACTGCGGCTTCCTTAGCGATATCAGACTTTTCTATTAGCTTTTTCTCCGAATCAGGACTTGCAGGCAATTCATATGCTTTACAAAGTTGCGATAGGAGGGAATTTCTATGCTTGCAAGTGCTTTTATGCTGCTGGTCAGCACTGCATTTCTCATGCTCCGACTGGGGAAGAGCACCGGCTCTTTTCCCAAACCCCTAAGTGCCGAGGAGGAAGAAAAATATCTTTTATTATGGGAGCAGGGAGACCTTGAGGCGAGAAATGTTCTCATTGAGCACAACCTGCGTTTGGTTGCCCACATAGTGAAGAAATATTACACCCAGTGCGCCGATGTGGACGACTTGATCTCCATTGGCACAATAGGGCTGATCAAAGGCATATCGTCTTACAAGCGGGACAAAGGGGTACGCCTGGCAACCTACGCCAGCCGCTGCATCGAAAATGAAGTCTTAATGTATTTTAGGTCAGTGCGGAAATCATCCGGGGAGGTCTCCCTTTCAGACTCCATAGAAACTGATGGGGAAGGGGGCTCTCTCTGCCTGATGGACGTTGTGTGCATGGAAGAGGATATGCTCGAGGAAATCAGCCGAAACGAGCTGTCCCGTGTAATGGATCGGATAATAAGTGAGAATTTAGATGAGCGGGAGAGCGCCATAATTCGCCTGAGATACGGTCTTGGGGGAACATCCCCCAGACCCCAGCGCGAGGTTGCCCAGATGTGCGGCATCAGCCGCTCTTACGTTTCCCGTATTGAGAAGAAAGCCTTGGAGAAGCTTAAAACCGAGTTTGAAAAGAACTATATATAGCGTAAAGTGAGCTGATGCAAAAGCATCAGCTCACTTTACCATTCGAGGGACTTTTTCTCTTCTAAATATACCCGTTACCTTGTTTAGCCGCCAAATACTCAGAGAGAAGTTGAAAATTTCTTCAAAGAAAATAATAGCGATATACGCCTCTAGAGCATAAATGGGCAGTAGTGTGTAAACCAGAATAACCCCCAGCATGGCATCCATTAAGTTAAAGCCCATAGACCAGACCTGCTGTCCTAAGCCCCGCAGGCAGCCATCGATTACCATATCCATGTACATTATGGGAATTAGCAGGGAGAAAATTTTTATGTATCGTCCGGCCTCCACGCTTTTGTATATAGTCCCCGCCAGAAACTCTGACAGCAGAAACAGCATCAGAGCAATAAACAAGGAATAAGCCAAGCACTTACCCAAAAGTTTTCTCACTAGATGTTTAATTTCATCTCGTTGACCGGACACTTGGGCGGCCGTAAGTTCAGGTACAATGAGCTCTGAAATAGAAGTCAGCAGGCAAGAAGGGAAAAAGATGATAGGGAAGACCATGCCCTGAATTGTTCCGTAGCCCGCCAGAGCGCCGTTCGCAGAGTATCCGGCGGATTTCAGTCCCCTGGGTACAAGCAGGTTTTCAAGAGTGGTCAGGGAGGTTCTGGCGTAGGTTGAAAGAGCGAGGGGAACGGCAATTGTGAGAAGGCGGGCGGGCATTCGGGGCGAACACTCGGGCTTGACATGGTGCTTGCGCCGGTCAAAATAGAAAACTATCACCATTAGTATAAAGGAGAATATCTCCGCAGCGGTGCTGGCTGCTGAAACCGAGGCACAGCTCAGCTCAAGGTCACCCTCCGGAGCGGCTGAGAGAAAAATAACCACCAGTCCTATGCGCAGAATTTGTTCTGCCATCTGCACCAGAGCGCCCTTGAAAATACGTCCGCAGGCAACAAAGTACCCGTAGAAAACGGAGGATAAAGACAGGAAAGGAAGGCTGACTGCGAGAATTTTTAAGGAGAGAACAGTTCGGGCGTCGCCCACACCCAAAAAGCCGATGGGCTCAGCGCCCATATACAGGATGATTGCTGATGACAGTCCGAAAAAAAGGCTATATCCCAAACAAAGCCACATAGCTTTGCCAACGCCGCCATGACGATCAAGACCTATTTCCTCGGAGATCAGGCGGGTCGTTGCAAAGCGGACGCCGGATATTGCAACTGTCGCCGCGAAAAAGGACACAGAGCTTACCAAACCGTAGAGTCCTATTCCCGCCGCACCTATGCGGGATACAAGCCAAACTTGAAAAACCAGGGCAATTCCGCGCATAGCCAGGGACGAGGAGGTTAAAAACACGGTGTCACGAACTAATTTTTTTTTATGCAAAGCAACACCCCCGAATAAGCTATACCGAAGTATATGCCAATTCGGGGGTTAAGTTGCCAAGCATATTAATTCATTGCGCCGCTGTTTAGTTCAAACAGCACTTCAATTCGCTCTTTCAAACAGCGGTTCTCCGCTTGTTTCAATTGGGGATCAGCCTTGAGCAAGGCATTCGCGGCGTCTTGAGCTTCCTTTAAAACGCGCACATCGGTGCAGAAGTTTGCAATGTGCATCTCCGGCAAACCGTGTTGTCTTGAGCCGAAAAAGTCACCCGGACCGCGCAGCCGCAAGTCCTCCTCGGAAATCACAAAGCCGTCGGTTGTTTTTTCCATAACCTTGAGCCGCTCTTTGGAAACCTCGCTGTCGCTGTCTGAAAAGAGCACGCAAAAGCTCTTATGCGAGCCTCGTCCAACACGTCCCCGCAGCTGATGCAGCTGGCTCAGACCGAAGCGTTCGGCATTCTCAATTACCATCAGAGAGGCGTTTGGCACGTCCACGCCAACCTCAATTACAGTTGTGGAAACTAAAATGTCAATCTCACCGCTCAGAAATGCGAGCATGGTTTTGTCTTTCTCAGCAGCTTTTACCTTGCCGTGCAGACAGGCCACATGGAAGTCCGGGAACACGGAACCGGAAAGCTCTTCGGCGTGTTCTACGGCCGATTTCAGCTCCTGAGGACGGTCCTCGTTTTCGTCTATGGCAGGGCAAACAACAAACACCTGTCGTCCTGCTTCAACCTGCTTTCGCATAAAGGCGTATATGCGCTCGCGCATATCTTCGCCCACTGCGAAGGTATCAACAGTTTGCCGCCCGGGTGGCATTTCGTCTATAACGGAAACGTCAAGATCACCGTAAATCATAAGAGCCATGGTTCGGGGGATAGGTGTTGCGGACATAATCAGGGTGTGCGGGCTTTCTCCCTTGGCGTTTAGTGCGGCTCTCTGGGCAACTCCGAAGCGGTGCTGCTCGTCCGCAATAACAAGACCGAGTTTTCTGAAAACTACGCCCTCGGAAATCAGGGCGTGAGTGCCCACGGCAAGGGCGGCGCTGCCGTCTTCCAGCGCAGCGTATGCCTCGCGCTTTTGCTTGGCAGTCATAGAACCGACAAGACGGACTACGCCGATTCCCATTGGCTCGAGCATTTCAGACATCGTACGGAAGTGTTGGTTCGCCAGAATTTCGGTGGGAGCCATGAAGGCGCACTGCGCACCGGATAAAGCGGCGGCCCACACGCAGGCGGCGGCGACCAAGGTTTTACCGCTTCCAACGTCGCCCTGCACCAGACGGTTCATGGCGTTTGCCCCGGACATATCGGAGAGCGCTTCGTCAATTGCCCGCCTCTGAGCACCTGTGGGCTCAAAGGGAAGCCGAGAGAAAAACTGCTCCAAATTCGGTTTTTCTATAAGAACTCCGCTTTGTTTTAATCGGCTTTCCTTCATCTGAGACAGAGCACAGGCAAGCACAAAGAGTTCTTCGAAGATCAGCCGTCTGCGTGCGAGCTCCAGAGCAAGAAAATCCTTGGGAAAGTGTATGTTTTCATATGCAAATGCCGGCTGACAAAGGGACTGCTTTTCGGCTATTTTCTCCGGCAAGGCATTAGGCGGCTCCATTCCGCATTCGGTCAGTCCCTGTCGTACACTGGCAATAAGCATTTTTTGGGATAGACCTGCCGTTAGACGGTATACAGGCACAATGCGTCCGGTGACCGTCCGTTCCCCGCCTTCGCGCTCGAAAATGGGGTTGGTCATGCTCTTGCGCCGGCCTTCAACACTGACCTTTCCGTAGAACACATAGCTCTCTCCAAGGATGAGCTGATTGCGTACATAGCTCTGGTTAAAAAAAGTTATGTCAACCGAGCCGCTTTCATCAACAACCCGCAGTTTTACTATATCCATACCACGCCGCACATTGCTGAGGGTGGGCTTTGTAGTAACCAAACCATGCACACAGGCGACTTGACCGTCTTGCAGGAGGGCGATGGGAACGCTCTGGGAGCGGTCGTCATAGGTTCGTGGGAAATATGTTATCAGATCGCGCAGGGTGGAAATTCCAAGTTTTGCAAGAGCTTTTGCCCTCTGTTCACCAATGCCTTTTAAATAACGCACATCGTCACTGAGTTTTGCCATGGAATCCCCCCTTACATATTGCTTGCAAATATAGTAGCATAAGCGGGAAGAAAATGCAAAAAACTTGTGTCTTTCTACTCTTGCATTGCCTTGTTGACGGTGGTAAAATGGCTGTATCAATACGCGGGTGTAGTTTAGTGGCAGAACTCCAGCTTCCCAAGCTGGTCGTGAGGGTTCGATTCCCTTCATCCGCTCCAAGGCAGAATGCCCCTCGAGGCGACGCAGCAGGATAAATCCTGCTGCTGTCGCCAAACGAGGGGCATTCTGCCTTTTTTAATCTAAAGCCCAACAAAGTGGGTTCGGATGTAGCCGGAACGAGACATTGTGCGTTTGTGTTCAGAGCGTAGTAAGGTAATCAGCGCTATACCCCGAAATACTGCAAATTATCGAAGGACGGATTATATTTGCCATCCTCTATACCGTGAATTATCTCTACCACCTTGTCATTGACGG